>NCCT01000002.1 GCA_002279795.1 Hydrogenophilales bacterium 12-61-10 | reverse complement strand
CGCGTCATCGTCGAGATCGAATGGCTGAAAGCCCTGGCGACAGAAGCTTCCATCGCCGAAGTGCCGGCGTTTTCGGCCGTCGCCATCGGCCTGCTCGACGGCATCGCCGACACCTTTTCGGTGGCGGACGCGGAGCGCGTGAAGGCCATCGAGGCGACGACCAACCACGACGTGAAAGCGGTCGAGTACTTCCTCAAGGAAAAGACCCAGGACAACGCCGAAATCGCAGCGGTGTCCGAGTTCATTCACTTTGCCTGCACCTCGGAAGACATCAACAACCTGTCGCACGGCCTGATGCTCAAAGGCGCGCGCGATGGCGTGCTGCTGCCGGCGCTGGAAAAGCTCATTGCACGCCTGACCGATCTGGCACATGAGTTCGCCGACCTGCCGATGCTGTCGCGCACCCACGGCCAGCCCGCCTCGCCGACCACCGTCGGCAAGGAAATCGCCAACGTGGTGTACCGCCTGCGCCGCGCCTGGGATGCCTTGAGCTCGATCGAGCTGCTGGGCAAGATCAACGGCGCGGTCGGCAACTACAACGCGCATCTGGCGGCCTATCCGGATTTCGACTGGGAAGGCTTCGCGCAGGGATTCGTGCGCGACCTGGGGCTGGGTTTCAATCCCTACACCATCCAGATCGAGCCGCACGACGCGATGGCCGAACTGTTCGATGCCATCGCACGCGCCAACACCATCCTGATCGACCTCAACCGCGACGTCTGGGGCTATATCTCGGTCGGCTACTTCAAGCAGAAGGTGAAAGCCGGCGAAGTCGGCTCCAGCACCATGCCGCACAAGGTCAATCCGATCGACTTCGAAAATAGCGAAGGCAACCTCGGCCTGGCCAATGCGATGCTGCGCCATCTGGCCGAAAAGCTGCCGATCTCGCGCTGGCAGCGCGACCTCACCGATTCCACTGTGTTGCGCAACATGGGCGTTGGCTTCGGCTACAGCCTGCTGGCCTACGAGTCCTGCCTGCGCGGTTTGAGCAAGCTCGAAGCCAATCCGGCTGCGCTCGCCGCCGACCTCGATGCCAGCTGGGACGTGCTGGCCGAGCCGGTGCAGACCGTGATGCGCCGTTACGGCATCGCCAATCCTTACGAGCAGCTGAAAGAACTGACGCGCGGCAAGGGCGGCATCACGCCGCAGGCGCTGCATGGCTTCATCGACGGGCTGGCGATTCCGGCCGCCGAAAAAACACGCCTCAAGTCGATGACGCCCGCCAGCTACATTGGCGTGGCGGCGGAGCTGGCGCGACAGATTTAGATTTGAGGAGACGCTGGTATGTCTGATTTTGATCTCGACGTAAACCTTCCCGACTTCCAGGCGGCCGTCATCGACGAATCCCGCAGCCGCCCGGTCGTGGTCGATTTCTGGGCGCCGTGGTGCGGTCCGTGCAAGTCGCTCAAGCCCATCCTGGAAAAGCTCGCAGCCGAATATGGCGGCAAGTTCCGCCTCGTCAAGGTCAACGCCGACAACAACCAGGCGTTGTCGCAGCAATACGGCGTGCGCGGGATTCCCGCAGTCAAGGCCTTCGTCGATGGCGAAATGGTCGACGAGTTTTCCGGTGCGCTGCCCGAGGCCGAGGTACGCGCATTTCTCGACCGCCTGGTTCCCGGCCCGGCCGAGGAACTGCGCGCGCAGGCGGCTGCCGCGCGCGCTGCAGGGGATCCTGGCGCCGCGTTGCAGTTGCTGGCCGAAGCCTCGAAGCTCGATCCGCAGCACATCGGCATCCGGCTCGATGCCGCCGAAATCATGCTCGACCTGAAAGAGGCCGACGAGGCGCAGCGCCTGCTTGGCGGCGTGGCCGACGACGCCGATCCGCGCGTTGCGCAACTCAGGGCGCGGCTGCAGTTTCTGGGCGCGGCGGATGCCGACGAAGCCGCGCTGCAGGCGCGCATTGCCGCCGACAGCAACGATCTGGAAGCGCGGCTTGCGCTCGCCAACCTGGCAATCGCCGGGCAGCGCTACGAGGACGGTATGGAGCAGTTGCTGGAAATCGTGCGCCGCGATCGCAGTTTTCAGGACGACATCGGGCGTGTGACGCTGTTGTCCGTATTCAGCCTGCTGGGGGGCGGTGAATTGGTGAGCCGCTACCGGCGGTTGCTGGCAAGTGCGCTGAATTAACAGCAGGCGCCAGGGAGGGTTCCGGGGGGCCAAGCCATGCCGGGCACGAATGGCTGACTCAAGGCCCTGACCCCTCATCCAGCGCGACGTAGCGCACCGCAACGATTTCCACCTCGCGCCGTCCGTCCGGCGTCTGCACGCTGACGGTGTCGCCTTCGCGCGCTTTCAGCAGCGCGCGCGCCATCGGTGAAATCCAGGCGATGTGGCCGCGCCCGGGGTCGGTTTCGTCGGTGCCGACGATGGCATAGGTGGATTCGCTGCCGTCCTGATCGGCAACTGTAACGGTGGCGCCGAAAAACACCTGATCGGTGTCCTCGCGGGTGGCGGGGTCGACCACCACGGCGTGTTCCAGGCGCTTGGACAGAAAGCGGATGCGGCGGTCGATTTCACGCAGGCGTTTTTTGCCGTAGATGTAGTCGCCGTTTTCCGAGCGGTCGCCATTGCTGGCGGCCCAGTAAATCGTTTCCACCAGCTTGGGGCGCTCGACCTTCCATAATTCATTGAACTCGGCATCGAGTCGCGCATAGCCTGCGGGCGTCATGTAATTCTTTGAACCGGCCGGCAGGGCGGGGACGGCGAAGTCCTCGTCCTCGTCGTCTGCTGCGTCGGATTCTTTAACAAAAGCTTTGTTCATCGGCCCAACAGGTAAGCAAGCAGGGAAAGCAGCAGCGACGTGAGAATGACGCTGGTGAAGGGGAAGTAAAATACGCCGCGCTTGTGTTTGACCCGCACGTCGCCGGGCAAACGGCCCAGCCCCAGGCGACTGAGCCACGGCGTGAGCAAGCCCAGAACCAACAATGCCGCAAGCAGCGTCAACAACCATTTAATCATGAAGGAATTTTAGCCGATGGACGCTCTCCAGCCGCCGCAATTTGAACGCACCCGGATATTGCTGGACGCCAGCGAACTGGCGCGCCTGGCGCATGCGCATGTACTGGTGGCGGGGCTGGGCGGCGTCGGCTCGTATTGCGCCGAAGCGCTGGCGCGCGCGGGCGTGGGGCGGCTCACGCTCATCGACCACGACGTCGTCGGCATTTCCAACATCAACCGCCAGTTGCCCGCGCTGCTGTCTACGGTGGGGCAGCCCAAAGCGGAGTTGATGGCCGCGCGCATCCGCGACATCAACCCCGCCTGCGAACTGACCGTCATCCGCGAATTTCTAGTGCCCGAAACCGTGGCCAACATCGTGCCCGCCGATGTTGATTACGTCATCGACTGCATCGACTCGCTCAACTGCAAGGTCGCGCTGGTGGCCAGCAGCGTCGAGCGCGGCCTGCGCGTGGCATCGAGCATGGGCGCGGGCAACAAGCTCGACCCCGGACGCATCCAGCTCGCCGACATTTCAAAAACCAGCATGTGCCCGCTCGCCTCCGTCATGCGCAAGCGCCTGCGCAAACGCGGCATTCCCAAGGGCGTGCTGACAGTGTTTTCAGATGAACCCGGCCGGGCGCCGTTGCCACCGGAGCCGGTCGAAGGCCGCGGCCGCGCGCGCGCCGTCAACGGCACCATCAGCTATATGCCGCCCTTGTTTGGCTTGATGCTCGCGGGGGCTGTGGTGCAGCAGTTGCTGGAAGCGCCGAAAGCGGTGGCGGTTGCCGGGTAGCACCGGGTATCAAGTGATTGGGTTGCGATAGGACGCCTCCGTGCAATTCGGGGGCGTTTTTGCGTGGGGTCTGCGTTCCTGGATGAAGCCACGTCCAGCAGGCCGAAATCGACCCTGAGCGGAACTACGACTCGTGCGATTCACTTCCGAAAAGCGGCCGGTCAACGGCGTGAAGTCAGGGTCACCGGCCGGTAAAGGGACCGTGGCGCAAGCGCTGCCAGCCGCTGTGTGAACTCCAACGGTGTCATCACAAGGTGCGTCGTGCGATCTATCGAACGGCGACCGCGATATCGTTCAACGCAAACTCATAGCGGATGCCGCGGCCGACGATCCGGTATCGTCCACGGCCCTGTGTAGATAGCGGGTTCGGCAGAACGGAGACCCAGCGGTTCTCGCTGTCGTTGACGCGTCCGACGAACAGGATCCTGTAGCGATCATGTCCGGCGTTCGCCTGGGCAACCGCGATCTCTCTCTCGGAAAGGTCAAACGCCATGTCGTCGGTCGTCGTGGCCTTCACCTCGAACATCAGCGGCCCCCGACGCTCGCGGAGCACCTCGATGTCGAACCCAAGATCGTCATTTCCTATGTCGCCGTCATTGATTACGTGGCGGCGATAGTGCGAGCGCCAGAGGCAGGCCGATCCATAGCGTTTTCTCAGCCACTCGTAGGCAACGATTTCACCCATGAAGCCGATCAGTTCGGTCTGGTCACTCGTCAGTCGCTTCGGCACGCGCACCTTGGGCGGGCGATCGGCGTCACCGTCCTTGATCCGCTTCCGCTTCCGGCGTTCCTCGATCTCACGAAGCGAGACGGGTCGATCCGACGTGCTGAGCAGGTCGGGTAAGATTCCGGTCCGTATCGCCTCGACTAGCTCGTCGATTCGGTCGGGCTCAAGGGAGACTGGCCGGCCATCCAGTGACACCGATCGCCTCTCTTGCGCGCGCTCCCATCGAGTGCGCGCGGTCTCCTCGGCCTGTGCGGCGAGGTCATCCGGAGTAAGGCCGAGCGCTGCGAGTTCCAGCGAAAACGGAAGCTCTTGCGGCCACTGGCCGAGGCGGCGCAACCAGACAATGATGGCCTCCTCATCGAGGAGACGGAAGTCGAGGACTCCTGCTGATGCGACCTCACGTAAGAGCTCATCGGTTTCGTTTGCCGTCACCCAAGCCGGGGTCAGCACCCCGCCACGCTTGATGGACCACAGGGGAAGCCGAGCCACGGCGCGCTCTATGAACGCATTGAGACGGCGCGTGTTCTCGGCCTTGGTATCAACGAGCGGTGGGAGGTCGCCCTTAGCCCCAAGCTCGTCCGTTTGAAGCGTGGCGATCCAGGCGTCTACTCGCCGGGCCATGTCAGCCTCCGGCGGCTGGTCCCATGTATCCAACCACTCGGGGTCAGGGTCCAGGGGGCGACTCCACTCGCCAGGCGGAGTCGTCCGCCTCAGGATTGCCGCCCCAAGTTCGGTCACCATGTCTGCGTAGTCGACGGGAAGAATTCCTGCGTCGAACATCGGTGCGGCCCGTGCCCGTAGGCGGTCGATGATCAGTTCCCGCCTCCGAGCGAGGTGGGACGCCATTGCCGTGACCAGGCCCTGTGGGTTCCGTATCGGCGCGTACTCGCCGGCCAGCGAGATAAGGACCCGGTTGAACTCCGCGAACCCGATCTGGAACTCATCTCGCATCGCTGCGAGCGGCGTGCCTTCGAGGGCGCGGTTCACAAGATGCTGTGGGGATGCACCTGATGGCAGCCGGTCCGCGAAACCCGATAAGTAAGCGACGATCGCATCCGGGTCCGGCTCCTCAATGGTCACCCTCAGCAGATCAAGGAGCACATCCTCGCCGAGGAGCGCAGCCACGATGGGCCGAAGCACGAACGCAAGTCCCGTAACGCCGGTGCGCTGGGCGCGCCGGACCTCGGCGACGCGATCAGTCGACTCCTCGAACACTGCTGAATAGTCGGCATCTGAGGGGGGTGTCAAGGATGCTGAGCCAAGCCGTCGTGCAAGCGACGTGACAACAGTCTCCAGAGCGTTCGCTGTCTCCACAGTGCCGATGAGTTCACCGATCTTTGGGGCAAGGAGACTGAGAATGTCCCAGTTCAAGCTGCCGGCCTCTCCCTCGAAAGCCACAGCGGGGTTGCCGGGCGCGGAGACCGCAAAGGCACGGCGAAGATGCGCCGGGAGCGCGACGAGCTGACCTTGCAGTTCGATGTTGATATCGTCCCCCGCGTGGAGTTTGATCGCCCGAAGCAGCCCAGTCGCGCTCCGTATCCTCGCATCCGTCTGCCGGTTGAAGGCTGACGCCTTGAATTCGAGCGTCAGTGCCACGAGATCGACGAGCCACTCTCGTCCCAGGCAAACCAAGGGATCCCCTTCGTGATCCTCAATCGGCATGCCGTCAACGAAGACGCGCACATCCGCCCCACCCACTGTCCGCAGTTGCAACCCAGTCCACTTCTCGATCGTGGCCGCGACGGTCTGGCCGTCGCTCGGATCAACAGGTAGGACTGGCACCTCGATCGTGTCGAGGATGGCGGCGACCAAGTGATCCTCGTCCACGAGCACATATGGGACCAAGGCACTCGCCAGCGGGTGAGCGCCGAGGCGGCCACGCTGAGTTACGAGGACGTAATCCTCGCGCCGAAGTGAGCCGACGGGATCAGATCCTACCCCGCGCGTCACGAGGGTCCAGGTGCGTTCGTATGCCTTGCGCAGGTTTGCCACAAGACTGTCGGCGACGTCGTAGGTCTGGTGCACCAAAGCCAAGGCACGAAGCCGTAAGACAGCATCACTGCGTTCGTTCCACGTGTTTAGGCCGAGCGAGCGAAGGCGCTCGGAAGCGACAGGAGACGACTCGATCTGGCGGCGCAGCGCTGTGACCACGAGCGGCATGAATGTCGGGCGGGCCTCGTTGTCACTGTCGCGGTAGTGCCATGCGGTAGTGGGGCGGGCGAAGTCCTCGGCCGTCGGTGCGCCCGGGTGGGTCACTGGCAACCATTCAACCTGCCGCAGGAACTCGGCAGCGGGTGACGGAAGCGATACAGGATCTGCCTGATTGGGCGCTCGGGGCCGGGCGATGCGAACCGAGAGCACGTCCTGATCCCAGCTGCCGAGTCCCGACACCAGAAGACGGCCGTAGGTCTCACGGGCCGCGGGTGGTAGGAGCTCGTACTCGCCCGATCCCGGGAGCCGTTGAACGCGGCCAACGATCCGGTAGTGAGTATACGGAAAGTTGGGTTGTGCGGCCGGCGCACGCAGGGCTGGATCCCAGCGCGCGTGGTCGGCTGCCGGAAGCTTGACGGCTGAGGCGAAACCCCACGACCACCATTGTCCCTGCTGATCGCTAATCGAAGGTGTGACGTCGATCGGCGGGAGCCCGTCCCGCACACCGACACGCCGCAGGAAGGCGACCCACATAGGCAGGGACTCGATCCGGAACGGGAACTCGACGGCGGAAACGAGGAGTCGGCCGCTGAGGGCGTCGATGTCGGCCGAGGC
Source organism: Hydrogenophilales bacterium 12-61-10 (assembly GCA_002279795.1). Taxonomy (GTDB): domain Bacteria; phylum Pseudomonadota; class Gammaproteobacteria; order Burkholderiales; family Thiobacillaceae; genus Thiobacillus. The sequence continues at coordinate 87,120 of NCCT01000002.1, read as the reverse complement.
CCCGGCGGCCTCACCGATGAGCCGCTCGACGACGTTACCGAGCGTATCCGTCCATGAGGCCGAGAACAGCGTCTCTCCCGCTGGCAGCCAATCTCCAGAACGCGTCGGCACGAGTAGGTGCAGGGCGCTAATGGCTGGCGCCTGGGTGTATTGGCGCTTGGCCGTCAGGTTAAAAACGAGACGCAGGGCGTCCGCGTGAACCTGCTTGTCGCGCGTATGTGGGAGCACAGCTGCCAGGCGCGCGAGCAGCGCCTGCGTACGAGGCATCTGGACTAGGTTAGTGCGTTCTAGAAACTCCCGACCCGGTCGATTCTCCATACGCCTCGTCTTGGAGTTCACCGACTTCCACGGGATCTCACTGTGCACGTAAGCGAGATGCCGGCCGAGGGTCTTGGGGATTGTCACATCCCGGCTTACGTCATCGCCTTCGGCGATCTCACGCATAGGGAAGAAGATGGCGGGAGCCTTGTCTTCGGCCGTGCCACCCCACGTCCGGCGGATTCGAAGGTTATCGTCGATGAGCAGCTCGCGGCCGCGGAGGCTTGAAACGTCGTCGCGCTCGAAGACTGCGGCGAGGTCGTCGTACAGCCCGATCCATGCCAATGGGTCGAAGCTGGCGGGCCGTCGATGGGCACTAGCCGCCATCCGCTTGGCGACGGCCTCCGCCCAAATGGCGACGCGCGCGGGTTCCGGGATCATTGAGCGCCGCGTCACCGCCATGGACATGGCCTTGATCGCATCGAGCGTGGACTTACCGAGCGGGGGCTCCAGAATCGACGCTTGGCCGTCCACGGCGAGGCTGGTCTCGGCAATCGCCTCCGGGGTAAGGGTGTGCATCGACCAAGGCCACACATTGGCCGCCGCGAGGGATGACCATTGCTTCGGACCCAGGACGGGAAGGAAATCTGCAGTAGCGAGGTCGCGCCCCTGTCGCTGGAATGCGGCCAGTAGGCGCGCTATCTGTGCTTCGTTCCAGACGGCAAGACCGGGCACAAGACGTCGGCCCTCGGCGTGCTCGCGCAAAGCAGTCCACGAAGCCGCAACGATGTCGGCCGCTACATCGAATAGGTACTCATTGAGGGGCGCGCCTGGCACCAACCCGTCCCGCGCCAGTGTCACCGCGAACGGAGCGTTGAGGTGCCCTGCGAACGGACCACGTACTCGATGGTCCATCGGCAGGAAGCAATACAGGCGCGAGTCCACCTCATCCACTTCATCGATCCGCAGAGCAATAGCTACTTCCGCGTCTCCATCCCAGTTGCGCCAGGACTCGTCGACCAGGGTCGCAGCGATCGACGCCTCGATCGCTTCGATGAACGCCTCGTGGGGCACGGTCCTCTTCAGCAGCAGACATCGGCCCGCGTCGCCCAAGCGCACCTCGCAAGAACGAATGCCAGCGACTTCTATGCCTGATGGAACCTCCTCCCGAACCAGCTCATGGACGACCAGTTCCTGAAATGGCTCGATGACCTCGATTCGAAGCTCCGCAAGTCGGTCGAGGAAGAGAAGCAGCGGTGCGTGACGTGATACGGCGTCAGAAATCTGCTTGCGGGTGATGTCACCCGCCCTTGCAGTTCTCAGTGGAAGGCGGATGACCGAAGCGTAACCCGCGTCTGCGAATTCGCTCAGCCGTGCTGGGTGATCGGCCGGAGCAATGAAGATCGGCAGGCCATACGGCGAGATTCGATCGCCAAGGTCGGAAGCCTCCTCGTCGCTCTTCGTCAGGGTTCGCATTGCTGCGGGATCGGCGAAGCGGAAGCAATACCCGTCGAACCCAACACCCTGACTGCCGCGCGAATAGATTTCCGGCCAAGCCGCTACCTGTAGGACGCTCTTAAAGCCCACCCCCTTGTTGCCGATCCCTTCTCCGGGCCTCTTGCTGCTTTGAGCGATCTCGCAAACGGCGCGGAAATTGTCGTCGGTGAATGGTCGGCCAGTGTTGGCGACGTAGACACACCCGAACTCCCCTTCGGTCGCGTCGAAGACCACGAGCACTCGCCCGCGCGAAGCAGGCGGTTGGGCATCGTAGGCGTTCTGGATGAGCTCGAACAGGAATCGCTCGGCATACTCCCGCGCGGCCTGCTCGATGAACTTCTTGGCGCCCTTGAGGGTGTCTACGAGTGCCCGGGCCGTCAGTGCCTCGCGGACAATCGCGTCCGTGAACGCGTAGATGCGCGCTGCCGCATCTACGGTCGTGTCCGGAGTCGACGGCCGGCTGGTAATGTTCATTTGCATCGGTTGCATTGGTTGGAGTTTCGCACGAAATTGAATGACCTATTAGCGCCAACATATGGCAACACTCGGCGATGGGTCGACCCCGCCAACGATCACCCCGGTCGACCGAAAGACTCGTCAACTGTTGCCGTAGCAGCCGACCCAGAGACCCACCTGACAGTGCAACGGTCCGAGCCGCGATGCGGATATTCCCCGCTCCGCCTTCCTTCGATGCACGTCGCGATACCGAGACTCGCTCAAAGAGCGAACACTTCACAGCCGCGCTACTCGTGCAACTTGAAGCACCATAAGCGGCCGCTGCCGAATGTCTGCTCCTGGCCGGTTGCAGCCCCAAGCGCAAGCTCACCGCAGGCCTGCTGCTGGAACGGGGCTGCGGGGAAAGCGGAGTTGCCCCGGCAACTGAACGCCTGTGATTTTGCAGGCGCTATTGATTGGGAGACGGCGACTCGCGTGCGCTCACGGTTCATCCACTGACACGTCAATCCAGGCGGCATCACAAGCCTGAATCCGCCGAAGTCTCACAGCAAGCAGACCGCTAGCTGCGTGCGCCGTAGGTGTAGCGCTCGGTAGCGGGTGATGCGGATTTTTTCTCGGCGGGCGCGGCTTCGCGCAGCGCGGTTGCGGGCTGCGCCGACAGCAGGCCGAACTTGTCGCGCAGGGTCATGGCCAGCAGGACCAGCGATTCGTCCGGCAGGTTTTCAGCTGCGCTGAGGACGGCATCGGCGTAGTCGGCATCGGCTGCCAGCTTGACCAGGTCGATGACCGTTCCGTCGGCTTTGCGCACGGCGAATTTCAATTTCACCATCTCGTTCAGGGTTTCCCGGTCCATGCGTTTCTCCGCTGTATAAGAATTTAATTGAATACTGATTGATACGGTTGCGTGTGACCAAACTTGAGCCTGTACGCCCATAAATGTCAGTTCTGGATGGGTCAGGCCTGGGCGGCTTCCTGCAGCGCACGGAGCGATTCTTCCGCGCCGGCGGCCTGGGTCAGTTCGGCGACGTTGTCCTTGGTGAAAAAGCCCTGGAAGCCGCCGAAGCGCTGGACGTATTCGATGATCAGCGAGGAGTATTCCGACGCGCTGGAGAATATCTGCTTGAGTCCCGCTTCTTTCGAGCCGATGACGTCGAGCAGGAAGGTCTGCCCGCAGTCGCGCAGCGCGTTGACGACATGGTCGATGTTGGCGAGCGCCCCGGTTTCACCGTCCTTCACCGCGACGGCGATGTGATGCAGGCGCGGGCCGAAGTTGCGCACGAAGGCTTCGGTCGGCGACTCGGTCAGCAGGTGGTTCATGAAGTAGGGGTGGTTGGCTGCGGTGAATACTTTGGCCGGCGATTCGAGCTCGTTGGCGTAGTGCACGCTCTTGGTGACGTTGGTCGACGAGTTCTGGTCTTCGATGTCGTAGGCGCCCCAGAAGTAGTAGCTTGTCAGCGTCAGGTATTCGAGGATGGCGGCCTCGCGGTTCTGGCTGTAGATGCGCGTGGCCAGATGGTCGATCGGCAGCAGCAGATCGTCGATACCGAGCCGCTTTTGCGTCGCCTTGGCGGCTTCGTACGCGGCCTGCAGGTCGTCGCGGATGCTGCTCCAGCCGAGCGCATAGACACGGATGTCGGACTCGGGGCGCTCCCAGTAGGCAACGATGTTGTGGGTGTAGGGACTGGGCTTGACCACCGCCAGGTTGCCCGGCAGTTCGAGTTTGCGGATCTGTTCCTGGTTGAAGAAGCGGATGTCGCGTGCTTTCTGCATGTCGACCACCGCATGGGCGTCGGTGACGCGCAGCACCTCACCCATGTAGCGCGAGTTGGGCTTGACCGCGCCGATCGGGTAGACCTCGTTGAGGCTCCTGAAAATGCCGCGCACGTTGGGGTCTTTCACTTCGCGCACCAGGAGGTCGGGCGCGTGCATGTCGATGCGCAGGATGTGGGTGAAATGGGTTTCGGTTTCCAGCGTGACGAGATAGTGATACGGGGTCATCACGCATAGCTCGGCGACGTAGGCAACCGCGTGGCTGGGCTCGACGGTGATCATCAGGGCGTCGATCTGGCGGATCGCGTCGGTCAGGCCGATGCGGTCGCGTTCGTCGAGCAGGCGGCCCAGATAGTCTTCAAACTGCGGCGAGTTTTGCTTGTCGCCGACGCGGGGAAAACGGAGCGATGCGGTCATCTCGTCAAACCAGGCTGAACTGCGATTGGGTCATGTTTTGCGTATGCGCCGCGCGAAAAAAGGTCTGGGCGATAACGGCGTTGAGTTCGGCCAGCCGCGCCTGGATGTCGTCGCAAAAAGGGTGCAGCCCGCTGTTGGCCAGCGCGCGGTAATCGGCGTGGTCGACCTCGTCGAGCATGCCCTGCAGGTGGCGCATCGGTTCAATGCCGGGCAGTTCGCCGAGGGCAAACTGGATTTCGTGCAGGCAGTGCCGCACGCTGCGCGGAAACAGCGGGTCGTTGAGCAAGAACGCCAGCACCTTGTGGCCGCGCGCGTGCACGCTGACGTGGCGGCGGTACATCTGGTGCGCCGACAGCGCATGCAGCACGCTCATCCAGATCAGGTCGGGCAGGTTGAGCTGCAGGGCCGCCTCGCTGCTCTGGTAGGGCACGTTGATCGCATGACTGACGTCGAGGACGCGCGTGGTCATGTCGGCGCGCTCGAGGTTGCGCCCCAGGCGCATGAACTGAAAGCCTTCGTCGCGGCTCATGGTGCCGGACAAAAGGCCGACCACGGCCTGGCGGCGGCGGATGATTTCGTTCAGCACGTCGAAGCGCTTGCGGCGGTCGAGCGCGCTGGTCAGGTGGGTGCTGGTGTAGAGGTACAGCTCGTTGACCCATTCCCACGACTCGCGCGGCAGCACCTCGCGAAAGGTGCGGGTGTTCTCGCGCGCCAGGCGCACGCAGGCAAAGATCGACGACGGGTTGCGCTCGTCCTGGATCAGAAAGCTCATCACGGCGGTTTCGCTCGCCTCGTCGTAATGCTGGTGAAACGCCTTGTCCAGCCCGACCACGCGCAGCAGGTCTTCCCAGCCGAAGCTGGCGCCGCGCGGCATGTCCATCAGCAGCATGGTGGTGGCGTTGATCAGGCGGGCGGTGTCTTCGGCGCGTTCCAGATAACGCGCCATCCAGTAGAGGTTTTCAGCTACGCGCGCCAGCATCAGGCCACCCCCTGCACAACCCAGGTGTCCTTGCTGCCGCCGCCCTGTGACGAGTTGACCACCAGCGAGCCGCGCCGCAGGGCCACACGGGTGAGACCGCCGCGGGTGACGTAGGTGTCCTTCGACTGCAGGATGAACGGCCGCAAGTCGACGTGGCGCGGCTCGATCAGGCCGTCGCACAGCGTTGGCACGGTGGACAGCGACAGCGTGGGCTGTGCCATGTAGTTGCGCGGATTTTCCATGATCAGTCCGGCGAAGATTGCCTGTTCCTCCGGCGTGGATTGGGGGCCGATCAGCATGCCGTAGCCGCCGGATTCGTTGGCTGGCTTCACCACCAGCTTGTCCAGGTTCGCCAGCACGTAGTCGCAGTCTTTCTTGTGCATGCACAGATAGCTCGGCACGTTGGGCAGGATCGCTTTTTCGCCGAGGTAATACTCGATCATCTGCGGGACGTAGGCGTACACGACCTTGTCGTCGGCGACGCCGGAACCGGGTGCGTTGGCGATGCCGACCTTGCCGGCTTTCCAGGCGCGCATCAGGCCGGGCACGCCGAGCGCGGAGTCGGCGCGGAACACTTCGGGGTCGATGAAGTCATCGTCGACGCGACGGTAGATGACGTCGAGCCGGGTCAGGCCTTCGATCGTTTTCATGTAGACGCAATCGTCGTCGAGCACCACCAGGTCGGAGCCTTCGACCAGATGCGCGCCCATCTGCTGTGCCAGATACGAATGCTCGAAATAGGCCGAGTTGTAAATGCCGGGGGTGAGCACGGCGATTTCCGGGCGCTCTCCTTCGCGCGGCGACAGCGCGGCCAGCATGTCGTACAGCTGCGCGGTGTAGTCGTCGACCGGCAGCACGTCGTAGCGCGTGAACAGTTCGGGGAACAGCTTTTTCATCAGCTGGCGGTTCTCAAGCATGTAGGACACGCCGGACGGCACGCGCAGGTTGTCTTCCAGCACGTAGACCGTGCCGTCGCCGTCGCGCACGAGGTCGGTGCCGCAGATGTGCGCCCAGACGCCGAACGGCGGATTGGCGCCGACGCAGGCGGCGCGAAAATTCTTCGAGTCGGCCAGCACCTCGGCGGGGAACACGCCGTCCTTGACGATGGCCTGATCGTGATAGATGTCGTCGATAAAGCGGTTGAGCGCCTGCAGCCGCTGTTTCAGCCCGGCCTCGATGCGGTCCCATTCGGCTTTTTCGATAATCCGCGGCACCACGTCGAATGGCCACGCGCGGTCGATGTTGCCGGCCTCGGAATACACCGTGAAGGTGATGCCCGCCGCCATGATCGCGGCGTCCACGGCACGGTGGCGCGCCTCAAGTTCGTCGGTTGGCAGTTCGGCAAAGTAGTCGCACAATCCGCCGGCGCCCGCACGCGGCTTGCCTGGTGCTTCCAGCAATTCGTCATATCCGCCCAGCAGCGGATAACTGTCGCAGTCAATCTTCATCATCCGGTCTCCGATCTTCGCGCACCTTTATTATGTGTCGTGGTCGCGTATGTGTATGGGTACTGCCTGGTTACTGAGCAGCCTCTGTGCCAGGTTTGAAAATCCTTGTAAAACAATACTGAATAAGGAGTGGCGGCGTGCGCCCGGCGCCCCGTGCACCAGCATGGGGCGATTGCGGCCTCTTTTTGTTGCCGCTAGCCCAACATGTTGCTCGATTGAAAAAAGCCCCGCACGCGTGCGCATGCGGGGCTTGATTTAGACCTGCTGACCGCTCGGACTACGTTGAGCTGGCCAGCTGGATCACCCGGCTTCAGTCCTTGTCGTGACCTTTGTCGTGACCGTAATGATGGCCGTTGTCGCCCTTGGTTTTCTGGCAAGGCGTGGTGAGCATGATGGTGCGATCAACCTTGCTGCTGGGGTGCTGCACGTTGATGTAGGCGGTATTCGACTTGAATTTGTCGAAATACAGGCCGGAACCTTCCGCACCGACGGTCGTCAGGCTGGCCCATTTGCCGACGGCTTCGGCGACGCCGTCGTTGTTGTCGTCTTTAGCGAACCAGGTGTCTTGCTTGCCGCCCGGCTGGTCTTCGACGATGTACAGGTTGCCGTCAGAATCGATCGCCACGTTGTCGGGGCTGGTGAATTGATCGCCGACAGGCGCGCCGGTAGCCATGTCCTGGGTATCGCGGCTGACGAACAGTTTGACCACGTCGTTGCGCAGGTCGATCGAGAACACCTTGCTGTTGGTGGTGGTGGCCACGAACAGCATTTGCTTGCCGTTTTTCAGCGTCTTGATTTCCAGATCTTCGGGGCGGTCGAAGTTGGTGCCGAGGAAGGCGGGCAGGTTCGGTGTAGCGCGGCCGTCGATCGCGGTCAGGCCGTTGGGATCGGTGACGACGACGGCGCCGGGCAGGGCAACGCCGTTGATGTCGGTCAGCGGAATCCAGGTGGCAGCACCGGTGGCTTCTTCAGTCATGCCATCGCCCACGCGCAGCACAAAGGTCTGGCCGGCAGCGAAGAAATCGTCGCCGTTGTCAGCCTGCGGGTTGGTCGAGGTGAACTTGAAGATGTGGCTGTCGTTGCGCTCGTCGATGAAGTACAGATTGTTCTTCTTGTCGAAAGCGAGGCCTTCGTGCGAGACGCGCGGCAGGACGTCGCGGTGCTTGATCACGATGTCGGCGGGGGCGGCCAGCGGGTTGACCACTTCGAACAGGCGGCCATAGTGGCTGGTGGGGACGGCGGCCGGATCGCTCCAGGATTCTTCGGCGGTCAGGAAGCTGCCCCACGGGGTCCAGCGCGAAGCGTCGAAGGAGCGGTGGCTGTCCAGCGCGGGGGCGGCAGCCGGGCTGTGCCAGATGGTGGTGGTCTGCATGGTGCGCAGGTCGGTGCGCTGGATGCCGGCCTGGCTGGTTTCGTACACGGTGAACAGGTAACGGCCGGCTTCGGGGCCGGTTTCGTTCGCGGTGTGCATGTCGTAGTTGCCGCTGTCGAAACGGCTGGTCTGGGCCGTGTCACGCGCCACGATGGTCATCTGGCTGAAGTGCGGCGAGGCCAGTTTGAAAGGAGCGGACTCGGGCAGCGAGCCGGCAACCGTATCGCCGACCATCGGCGTGAAGTCTTCAAAAGACGTGCCGGAGGCGAAGGCCGAAGAGCCGGCCAAAAGCAGGCCGATGGCGAGCGTAAGCTTGTTCAATGTCATGGCAGAAATTCCATAAATGAGTGATAGGAGGAAAAACGTACCCAATCGACGAGTCAGCGCGGCGGAACTGGAACGATTCGACTGTCCATCGAAGCGGAAGCCTGGGTTCCTGCGCATGCGCCCGATATCGATCCGGCACGTTGAGCATCCTATCGGGCCAGTATGTCAGCCTTGTTTCAAGCAGCCAGAAAATCAATGATCGCGCGCCGAGGGGGGGGGCTGGCTGTCGGGGTTGACCTGTGTGGCCAAGAGGCCGGACGCGGTTCGTCTGCCGGCTGCAGTCGCCGAGGATGCGGCCATGCCTTGAGCGCCTTGCGCTGACGCTGGCGGACACAATCAAGGCCGCTACTCGCGGCCTTGACTGGTGTTCTGCCGCCGATACGGCGACAGGAATTTGCGTGGCATCAACAGCGCTCGCACGCCTCCAGCGGCAAGCCGCGCGCGAGCCAGCCGGGTCCGGCGCCGCTGCCGGCCATGCCTTCCTTGATGTTGTAGACATGGGTGTAGCCCGCCTCTTTCAACACGCGTTGCATCTGCGTGGTGCGGTTGCCGGTGCGGCAGATCAGGCCGATCGGCGCATTCTTGTCGCCGCCGGTTTCGGCCGCCACCTGCGCGACGAAGCCGGCGTCGCCCTGCGCCATGTTGATCTGCAGCGCGTCCTTCGCCACGCCGGTCTGCTTCCATTCGTCGGGGCGGCGGATATCGATCAACGTGAGCGTGCCCGCCTGCGCTTGCCCGAAGGCGTCGGGGGCGGCGAGGGTGGGGCCGCTGTCCTGTGAACAGGCATTGATCGACAGCAGCATGAAGCTGGCCGCTGCGGCGAGAGAAAGGCGTTGTATCAACATGAATACTCCTGAAATGAACATGAAACCGGATTGGCCAGGAAGGCGTCCTGATCGGCCGTCAAGCAAGGCACGCCGCCGCGATCAGCCACGACTCAGCAATCCGGGCAGGGTTGCAGCGGCAATCCGCGCGCGATCCAGCCGGGCCCGGCACTGCTGCCGTTCATGCCTTCCTTGATGTTGTAAACCTGGGTGAACCCCGCGTCGCGCAACGCCTTCTGGGCGTTGGCGCTGCGGTTACCCGCCGGGCTAAGGAGGCCGATTGGGGCGTTTTTGTTCCCCGCCATGTTGCTGCTCACCCGCTGGACGAAGCCGGCTTCGCCCTGCGTGTCGGTCATGTCGATGCGCAGCGCACCCGGGGCCACGCCCGTCTGCTGCCATTCACTGGCATGGCGGACGTCGATCAGCGTCAGCGCGCCGGCCTGGGCTTTGGCGTAGGCGTCAGGTGCCGTCAGCACAGGGCCGACATCCTGCGAGCAGGCAGCGATCATGAACAACAGGAGTGCGGCGAGGGGGGCACGCAACAGGCGTTGGGTCAGCATGGATTGCTCGGCGAAAACAGGGGGATGTCTGAAAGTGTAGCTGCTGGGCGCGCCGGCCGATAGCCGCCTGCCAGCAGCATAGCCAGCACCGGCCACTTGCGCGAAAATGCCGCATGGAAATCTTTCGCGTCTTTCACCTGCAATGCGCGCGCCGCTTGCCTGCCTTGCCTGCTTCCCACCCCTGTTCGCGCCTGCACGGCCATTCGTTCGAGGTCGAGCTCACGATCGGTGGCGACGTCGATCCCCAGCTCGGCTGGGTGCTCGACTTTGCCGACATCGAGTCGGCCTGGCAGCCGGTGCACGCCGCGCTCGATCATCGTTACCTCAACGACATCGCCGAGCTGGACAATCCCACCAGCGAAAATCTGGCCATCTGGCTGTGGCGGCAGATCAAGCCGGCGCTGCCGGGCCTGGTGCAAATCAGGGTGATGGAAACCCACGACAGCGGCTGCGTGTATCGCGGCGTGTGAGTAGTCAATTCCGCATGAATCTCAACCGGGAGGGAGCAATGCAGCGTGTTGCAGCATGGGTTTTTTTGTCTGCAGGGGCGCTGGCCGTGCTGGCAGGATGTGTCAACAAACCCGCAGTGAAACCGGCCGCGCCGCTGGCGGTGCTGTCGATCGAGGGCGCGTTGAGCTATCGCGAGCGGATTGCCTTGCCGCCCGACAGCATCGCCGTGGTCGAGTTGCGGGAGGCTGCGTCCGTCGAGCCCATCGCAGCGCAACGGATACCGCTGAATGGCAAGCAGGTGCCGATTCCGTTTGCGTTGACAGCTAGCCGCGCTGCTTTGCCTGCTGGAAAAACCTATAGCGTACGGGGGGCGATCGAGCAGGCAGGGCAGGTCAGCTGGGTGAGCGCGGCGGTCGCCATCGACCCGCAGCACGCCGCGATCGACCTGGGCATGCTGAACCTGCAGGCCGTGCAGGGGCGCGAGCCGGAGCGGTTTTCCTGGCGCTGCGGCGATCGGTTGGTCGACACCGTGCAGATCGGCAGCAAGCAGCGGCTCACGCTGGACAACAGCCATTTCAACCTGCGCCAGATAGAGGCGGCTTCGGGCGCCCGCTACGAGGCGATCGACGATTCGTCAACGTCGTTCTGGTCGAAGGGAACGCGTGCCAGGCTGACGCTGAAGGGCAAGGCCTATCCCGAGTGCGTCCGCGCCGACACGCCTGCAGCGGCATTCCGCGCAAGCGGAAACGAACCGGGCTGGCATCTCGAAATGGGGTCACGCACACGGTTCAACACTGCCGATGGCGCAATCCATATCGATGTGCTGACGCCTGCTGCCGAGACGGCGGCCACTTCCCGGCGCTATGCCCTGGCCCCGGGGTTGCAGGTGACGGTCGTTGACCGTCTGTGCGTCGACACCATGAGCGGCATGCCGCACCCAAATCGCGTCACGATTTGGCTCAATGGCCCAAAACTGCATGGCTGCGGCGGCGATCCATCCGCCTTGCTGCAAGGCGGCGAGTGGCGCGTCGTGGACATCGCGGGAACAGGCATCGTCGACGGTTCGCATGCCACGCTCAACTTCGGCGCGGATGGACAACTGACGGGCAGCGGGTCGTGCAATCGCTACAGCGGCCGCACCACGCTGACGGGTGAAGGCCTGACGGTGTCGGCAAAAACGGCCATGACGCTGATGGCCTGCGTGCCCGAGTTGATGCAGCAGGAACGCCGCTTCATGCAGTTGCTTGAGCAGACCCGGCGTTTCAGGTTCGACAAAGCGGGCGCGTTGATTCTGGAAACAGACGGCAAGGGCAGGCTGACGGCGCGGCGCCTTTAAGTCCGGTCGCGCGATACCCGATTCGGCCGCGCAGCTCGGCGTACTTGAATGGCCCAAACAGAAGGCCGGCTTGCTGATGGCATGTTTCCATCAGCAAGCCGGCCTTCTTTTTTTCAGGGAGAAGCGGGCGGGTCGCGCCGTTTCATCCCGCTCCGGGCTTACAGCCCCATGCTGCTGAAGTCCAGATCGGCGTGCGGTGTGTCCGCCACGTTTTCATCGATCATTTCATAGGTGTCCTCGTCGACGATGTCTTCGGCGGGATGGTGGGCGAACGCCGAGAAAGAGGCGAACAAAGAGGTGATCAGGGCTGCTTTAACGATGCTTTTCATCATCTATTCCTTTAATGAAAGTTGAACAGTTTTTCAGCGCGCTGCGGGTTTCTGTCGGGCGTCCGTGTTTGCTGATGGCGTGCATCGTAAGGAAAGGCTGTGACTGAAGCGTGTCCTGCCGGTTTCAGTGTGTTTCAGTGTGTTTCATCGGCAGCAAAGCCCGGGTGCAGCAGCGGCAAAACCCATAAAAAAGGGGGCACATGATTCATGTGCCCCCTTGCCCTGCAATATGCGGTTGACGATCAATGCGCAGGTTCGGTGCCGCCGTCCTCATGGCCGCCGTCGTCATGCCCCCCCGATCCGCCGGACTTGCCGTGGAAAATCTTGCTTTCCGCCGACTTGCTGCCGCCTTCCGAGCCGTCATGGTGCGAACTGCCACCCTTGTGCGCGCTGCTGCCATGGCTGGAGCCGCGGTCGCCGCCCATGTATTTCGGCCCTTTGCCCTTGCCGCCCGAGTGGCCCGACGACTCGCCGCCTTCGTCGTGCGCCGCGTAGGCGGTCGCAGTACCCGTCGCCAGGCCTGCAGCCAGCAATACGATGGTTGCCCATTTGCTGTAAGTGTTCATGTTGATAACTCCTGTTGCGTGCACATGACCGGGCGGCGAACCGCCCGGACAGGCAATTAACGAACTGCGTTGTCGTGGACGAATTCGATCACGGCACGGTAGTCGTCCGCCGCAGTCGCAAAGTCGTCCGCGCCGCCCACTGTGGTCGGGTCGGTCCAGTTCGTGCTGTTGAACACCGCTTCGTACAGGTTCACTTCGGTCGGAACATACACGCCATCCTTCAGCACAAGCACGACAGCCTTCGCATTCGCCCAAGTGGTGTAGCGATCGTAGTTAGTGGTTGAGAAATCAAAGTACGTCGTGCCGCTGTTGATCCCCAGGATGGAGTTCATGTAGACCACGGTGTCCACGGTGATGGTGCCGTACTTATCCGAAGCGGCTGCCAGCAAGGATGCGGGGTTGAAGCCTGTCGGCAAGGTCACGCCCGGCAACGAACCCGTGGTCATGTACGTGTCGTATAGCGCCAGGTTTTCCAGCGGCGAGTCGATGGTCACGCCATCCACCGCCAGGCGACCGCTCGAATCCAGCGTTACGGTGCCGGAGGTCAGCTTGGACAGGGCTTCGTCGAGGGAATGCGTCAGCACCTTGTCAGGCGCACGGCCCACGCTCAGACGGCCCAGGTCGACTTCAGCCGAATAGACGGCAACGCCGTCGATGCTGGTCGCCAGTTCACCATCAACATAGGGAATCACCACCAGATTGCCAGAGGCGTCCTTGAGCGGAACCAGATTGCCCGTTGCGTCGTAGACGTAAGCAATGACCTGCACCAGACCATCGGTGGTCAGAAGCGGAACGCCGTTGGCATCGCGCAACAGCACGACCATGTCGCCATACAGGTCGCCCTTCTTGGAGCCCGCACCCGCTGGCTTGCCGCCACCGCCCGATTTGCCGCCCTTGACGCCGGCCCAGACTGGACGGTCGCTGTCTTCTTCTTCACCCGCAACCGGTGCGCGGAAAATCTTGTCGCTGCCCTTGCCCTGGCCACCCTTGTTGGCCGCGCCTTTTTTGGCTCCGCCCTTGTTGGCGCCGCCGTCTTCCGCTGCCTGAGCGGACGAAATCACACCCAGATTTAGACCGGTCACGCTGTTCAGCGCCATTGGAACGGCCAGCATGGCGAACGTGGTGCCACCGGCAAGAATCAGTTTTTTGAAGTTGAATGTGGTGTGTGTCATTTGTTTGATTTCTCCATTATTTGAAAGCCCGAACGCCAGTCCGTGGACTTTTGATCGAGTTGAAAACACTAGTCGCTACCATTTAGGACTAGCAACTCTTTTAAAGGTAGACATTGATTATTCGCAATGCCCCGGATCTTTTTTTGGCAGCGAACTCAGAAGCGGAAGCCCAGACCCAAACGAACCAGGCTCTCGCTGTTTTCGAAACGCATGTCATCAGGATCGCCCACCGGGTTGGACAACAGGTCGACCGAGTCGCTATAGCGGGTGTAGCTGTAGTCCATGCGCACAAAGCTGTTCTCCGAAGCAGTTATCTCCGCGCCGAGGCCGAAACGGGTGCCGTCGAGCGTGTCGCTGCGGTCGACCGGGGTGTTGGGGCCGCGCGCGTAGAAGGTGTTGAAGCGGGTTTCCACTGCGCCGACACGGCCGTACAGCAGGCCGCCGTTGGGCAGCACGTAACCGACGCGCAGGCTGGCGCCGTAACCGCCGCGTTTGTCGACGGCGAAGTCGCGGCCGCCGGAGCCGCCACCGGCTACGCGCTCATGCGACCAGCCGAAGTTGGCCGCCTCGGCTTCGAGTTCCAGGCCGACATACACCTGGCTGAGGGTGTAGCCGTAGCCGGCGAAGAAGCCGCCGGTGAAGCCGGTCTTGGCAAAGTCGCCGGTAAAGGCGGCGGGGGCGCTGACGGTGTTGTGCACGCCGGTCAGTTCGGTGCCCAGCGTGCCGTGGCCAAGCTGCGCGCCCAGGTACGGGCCGCGCAGTTCCGTGGCGGATCGCGCAGCCATCTGCGGACGGTTGCCGCCGAAGCGCCAGCCGAGGCCGAGGCTGAACACAGCGTCGCTGGTTTCGAACGACTCGGTTACCGCGCCGTCGATCAGCGTCTGGTAGGTCACGCCGTAGTCGTCATAACGGGTATAGCTGTAATCGGTGCGTACGAACAGGTTGCGCGAGGCGGGGATTTCCAGCCCCAGGCCGATGCGGGTACCGGTCTCGCTTTGCTTCTGGTCGGCTGCACCCGGCACGTTGTTGTTGTCCGTATCGTAGGTATGGAAGTCGGTTTTCACTGCGCCCAGCTTGCCGTAAAGCAGGCCGCCATCGAGCAGATAGCCGACGCGCGCACTCAGGCCCACGCTGCCGTCCTTTTCCACGTACACGGTGGGCGCGGTTCCCTTGTCTTTCTTGTGATACCAGTCGGCATTGCTGTCGCCGGCATCGATTTCCAGGCCGAGGACCCAGTTGCTGATTTCAGTGTTCCAGCCGGCGAACAGGCCGTAACTGACGCCCAGGCCGCCCATGTTGGCGTCATCGAAGCCGCCGCCGTCACGCGGGCCGAAGGTGGCGGTAGTGAGCCCGCCGTGGCCCAGCTGGGCGCCGGCGTAGAAACCGGAAAAAATGCCCGGCGTGCGCGGCGCGGCGGGCGCGCCAGCTTCCTGCTCGGGAAAGATCGAGTAGTCGCGGTTGCGCGCCGGGGTGTAGCCGACGCTGACCAGCACCTGGTTGCGGCTGTATTGCGCGGCGAGGTCGTTCGAGTCGCGGTCGATGATGCGCAGGTCGGCGCCGACGAAGACCTGCGGCATCACGTAGTAGCGCAGTCCGGCACCGGCGTCGATGATCGTGTCGAGACGGTCGAAGTTCTGGAAATCGCTGCGGGTATAGGCGGCACGGCCGTTGACCGACAGCTTGCTGGTGAGGCGGCGTTCCACCTCGAAGCCATAGGTTGTGTCGACCGAACCGGAGGCGTAGTCGGCGCCGCTGAAAACGGTGGTTTCTTCGAGCGAGCGGTCGATAAAGCCCGTCGCGGTGACATGAGACACAGGCTTCCATACGGCCAGCGCGCCGAAGTAGGGCTTGCTGAGGTCGGAAAAGTCGCTGTGGTCGTAGTCCTGGCGCATCACGCCGCCGAACACCTCGCCTGTCAGGCGCTGCGGCTGCAGGGTGAATTTCAGCCCGGCCGCCGCGCGGGTGCCGCTCGAATCGCGGTTATAACTCTGGCTGGGAATCAGGTTGTCGTACTCGCGGACGTCGGTTGCAAGCTGGCCAAAAATTTCGTACCTGGGCGACAGTACATAACCCAGGCGGACGCCCAGCGAGCTCAAGACGTGGTCACGGTAGTCGGTGTCGACAACGGCCCCGCTGCTGAGGGCGCCGTCCTTGTAGTCGTACTGGTCCCAGGTGCCGCCGGCACGCAGGTGCAACGCGCCGAATGAATGCGCCACGCCCAGATGCGCTTCCTCGTGGTCGTAGCGGGTGGGCTCGATCTGCGTGACATCGCTGCCCGGCGTGGAGCGGTCTTCGTGATCGCGGCTGTGGCGCGCGCCGCCGAAGAGGTTGGTTTGGGCGTTGAGGTCGAAGTGGCCGTCAAAACCCAGCCAGTAGTCGTCGACGCTTTCCGCATCGTGTTTGCGATAACGGTCGAAGTCGGCGCCCAGGTCGAGGTTGAACGCATGCCGCTTCCAGTTGGACTTGAGTTCAAGCGATGGCGACAGGGTGTAGATCACGTCCTCGGTGACGTTGGTGCGATTGGCGGTGTAGGGGCGTTCAGCGTAGATGTTGTCATCGAAGGTGGCCGATAGCGTCACTTCCGGATACAGCAGGAACGAACCCCAAGCGATGCCGGGGAACTCCTTGGGCTGAGGAGGGAACACCGATGTCATGGGCCGGGTCGCCAGAATGGGCGACGCCGACGGGGTCGGGGTGGCGGTTCCTTGTTGGGGGCTGTTCTGGTTCTGCACCGGCGGCGTGACCGGCGGAGCGCCCCATGCATTGAGAGATGCGACACCAAACATGGCAGCCATGCATGCAGCCAGTGGTTTTAACGAATGTTTATTTAATGGGTTCCCCGAAAGGGTGGCCTGCCGCCTCATGCTGCAGGTCTCACCCGGTTTTTTTATGTTTCAGCTTGTTACAAAAAGGGTTGTTTGACCGAAATCTGCTCTGAGCACGTCGGGTGCTTTGAGCGCTAGCCAGTTGATGCTTGAACGTCGTCAAACTGCTTTTTTTGAGATCGTAAAGAACCTGGCGGCGGTTTTTTTAGCGCTTGATAATTGTCAATTTTGACTTGTCTCATATATGCGACAGGTGCTTTATTTGCGGGCTAACAAAGCCAGGCCGGATAGATCGCAGACCGTTTCGTTTTCGCGATCCGTATGAATCAGGCCTCGTCGTTTGAACGCCGCAATGATGCGGCTGGCGGTTTCGGTCGTAATGCCGAGCAACGCCCCCATGTCCTCGCGGCACGGCATGAATCCCGGATGATCGCCAGACCGGCCAAGCATGATCAGAAGCCGGGCCATGCGTCCCTCTGCAGAGCCGGTGGACAAAGCAACGATGGTGTGGTCGGCCTGGTCGACCGATCGCTGCCAGCGTTGCAGGAGTGCCTGATGAATGCTGGGATTGGTCTGGTCCAGTCTCAACAATACCTCGCGCGGGATGCGGCAGACGTCCGTGTCTTGCATGGCGATGGCCGTGTGATGGTAGCGCTCGCCCACCAGCGTCTCGATCCCGGCTACATCGCCTTGCCGCAGTAGACGCACGATGCGCTGACCGCCATTCGGCAGGTCGACTTTGAGCTTGATGAGTCCGCTGCGTACGGTGTAAACGCTGGGTGCGGCGGTGTTCTCTTCATACAGCACGGCATGCTGTGCAGCGTGCAGGTTGTCGATGGGGAGCAGGGCCGAATCCAGCTCGTGCGATGACATTCCCGAGAACAAAACAAAATGACGAACCTCGCAGACGGCACATTTGGAGCGTCCGACCCATTCGGGGTTGGTGCAATTCGGCTTCATCGAAACCACTTGGATGCAAGGCGGGCATGGCCTTTTTGGGTACGGCTTGGATTCATCGATCGAGTCTTTATTTTTGACATTTAACGTTTAATTTGAAAATCGATGGCTGCCCGTTACAGAGTTTGGCCACCCTGCGGGCAATTCAATTTAGACCATTTTCTTTAGAGTTTGGATGAAGTGTTTGGGCGACAGTCGCCGTTTGCGAACAGACCGCCAATGCGCGGCCGTGCTGGTGAGAAAGACGGCGAAAAAATCACGGCTGTTGCATTATTCTAATGATCGTTAGATTATAGGCGCAATGGACAAACGCAAAACCAAAGACCTGCTGTACGAACACGTCGCCCTGATCGGCAAGGCCGTCTCCAGCCCCAAACGACTGGAGCTGCTGGAAATTCTGGCGCAGGGCGAAAAAACCGTGGACGCCCTGGCGACCGAGGCAGGCATCGACATCAAGCTGGCAAGCGCGCACCTGCGGGTGCTGAAGGCCGCGCGGCTGGTCGAGGCGCAGCGCGACGGGCGTTTTATCGCCTATCGGCTGTCTGGCGAGGACGTCAGCGCGCTGTGGGTCAACCTGCGCACCGTGGCGGAAGAACATCTGGTCGAGCTGAAAGTGGCGATGGAGCAGATTTTTGCCGCGCCGGAAAAGCTCGACGCCGAAACGCGGCGCTCGTTGATGGACAAGGCGCGCCGCGGCGACGTGGTGGTGATCGACGTGCGTCCCTCGGCCGAATACGCCAGCGGCCATCTGCCGTTTGCGCGCTCGATGCCGCTCGACGAAATCCGCCAGCGCATCAAGGAACTGCCGGCCGACCGCGACATCGTCGCTTACTGCCGCGGGCCGTTTTGCATGATGTCCGCCGAGGCGGTGGCGCTGCTGAAAGAACATGGCTATCGCGCGCAAAAAATTGCCGATGGCATCCCCGAATGGCAGGCGGCCGGGTTGCCGCTGGCCACCCTCTGACCGTCCGGCTCACCGCTCACCGCTATCCAAGGAGTCCCCATGTTTTTCCGTCAATTGCTGGCCAAAGACGCCACGCTGTCCTACTTCCTCGGCTGCGGCTCGTGCCATGTCGGCATCGCCGTCGACCCGGTGCTCGGCGATGAATCGTGGTTCATCGACGAAGCCGCCAGACAGGACGTGAAGATCACCCACGTCATCGACACCCATGTGCACGCTGACCACATTTCCGGTGGCCGTGCGCTCGCTGAAATGACCGGGGCTAAATACTGCCTGCATGAATCGAACAGCAGCCGCGTGAAGTATGTGTTCGAGCCGCTGACGGACGGCCAGCGCATCGAGCTCGGCAATGTCTGGGTCGACGTGGTGCATACCCCCGGCCATACGCCCGACTCGATCTGCCTGTTGGTGACCGACAAGCGCCGCTCTGAAACCCCGTGGTTCGTGCTCACCGGCGACACGCTGTTCGTCGGCAGCGCCGGGCGCCCCGATCTGGCGGGCAAGGAAACCGAAATGGCAGGGCAGATTTACGACAGCGTGCATCAGAAACTGCTGACGCTGCCCGCCGAGGTGGAGCTGTATCCCGGCCACACCTCGGGCAGCGCGTGCGGCGCCGGCATGTCGGGCAAGCCGACCTCGACCATCGGCTACGAGAAACGCTGGAACCCCATGCTGGCGCTCGATCGCGCGGGCTTCGTCGCCGCGCTGACGGAGTCCATTCCGCCGCGTCCGGCTGAAATGGACCGCATGGTGCAGGCGAATCTGGGTTGAATTGAATATGGTTTATTACGCCATCAAGCTGCTTGTGTCGGCGCTGATCATTCTGGCGGTGTCCGAACTGGCCAAGCGCCTGCCGGGTTTTGCCGCGCTGGTGGCGTCCCTGCCGCTGGTCTCCCTGCTGGCATTTATCTGGATGCGGCTGGAGGGAGCGAGCAACGCGGCCATCGCCGATTTGTCGGGGCAAATTTTCTGGCTGGTGATTCCCTCGCTGCTGCTGTTCGTCGCGCTCGCGTTTCTGCTGCGGCACGGCGTGGACTTCTGGCTCGGGCTGGCCATTTCGGCAGGGCTGACGGTGGGGGCGTATCTGGCGCTGCTGCCCGTTTTGCGTAAATTCGGGGTGCAACTGTAATGACTCCGGGCCATCCCGGCTTGGCGGATTTCCAGTTCGGCATTCGCGTCAACCTGGCGCAGTTCGCGCATCTGGTGGTGCAGGTGTTTTTCGTCGGCCTGACCCTCGGCATGTTCCGCACCGTGGTGCCCGCGCTCGCCGAGTCCGAGTTCGGCGTCGCCCGTGGCTCGTTCATGATGCTGATGGCCTTTGTCACCGCCTTCGGCTTCGTCAAGGGCGCGCTCAATTTCGTCGCGGGGCGCCTGTCCGAGCGTATCGGCCGCAGGAACGTCCTGTTCATCGGCTGGCTCGCCGCCTTGCCGATGCCTTTCATGATTCTGTATGCACCGAGCTGGGGCTGGATCGTGGCGGCAACGGTGCTGCTGGGCATCAATCAGGGCCTGGCCTGGTCGATGACGCAGACGTCCAAGCTCGACCTCACCACGGCCGATCAGCGTGGCCTGACCATCGGCCTCAACGAATTTTCCGGCTACTTCGGCGTCGCGGTCGCGGGCGTCGTGACCGGCTATCTCGCTACCGCCTACGGCGCGCGCGAAGGCCTGATGCTGTTCGGTCTGGTTGTGATCGGGCTGGCTGGGTTGCTGACGCTGCTGTGGGTAAAAGACACGCTGCCGTGGGCGCACGCCGAGGGCAAGCAACACGCGGCCGGCTTGATGACCGGGCCGACACCGCGTTACCCGACCAATATTTCCGCCACGCCCGGCACCTGGGACGTGTTCACCCTGATGTCCTGGCGCGACGCGCGCATGGCGTCGATCAGCCAGGCCGGGCTGGTGGAAAAATTCGTCGACGCGCTGGTGTGGGTGTTCTTCCCGGTTTATCTGTACCAGCACGGCTTGAGCCTGGCCGGCATCGGCTGGGTGGTCGGTGTCTACGGCTTCGTCTGGGGGCTGTCGCAGTTCGTCACCGGCCACTGGTCGGATCGAATCGGCCGCAAGAAGCCCATCGTCGCCGGCATGTGGCTGTGCGGCGTGGGCGTCGCGCTGGTGATGCTGGGCGAGGGCGAATTGTGGTGGTCGTTTGCCGCCGCCGTCATGGGCTTCGGCATGGCCTTGCTGTACCCGACGCTGTCGGCCGCCGTGTCCGACATCGCGCACCCCAACTGGCGCGGTTCGGCGATAGGTATTTACCGGTTTTGGCGCGATACCGGCTACGGCGTCGGTGCGCTGCTGCTGGGCGCGGTGGCGGCGCTCGGCGGCGGGATCGAAGCGGGATTCTGGTTCACTGCCGCCGCCATGTTTCTCTCCGGCCTGGTCGTGCTGCTGGCATTCGACGAAACCCACCCGCGCCTTAACCCGGCTCAAACCTGACGCCGTTCGCCGCAAGGCACGCTGAAGACCCGCACACCGCACACGCGCAAACCGGCGACCGCGACAGGCCGCAGTCCGGCCGGTTCGCTGCCGATTTTCTTCAGCTCCGGCAGGCTGCCAGGGATAGAATCAGGTGTCCGTCCCGTTCGACCCGTGAAAAGGCTCAGGACGGAACCCGGTCCAATTCCGATGTCCAAATTCGATACCGTTTTATTTTTAATGATGCGCAGCGTCGGCGTCACGCTTGCAACGACATGAAACCAACCCCTTATCTCCCGCCAGACCATGTCATGGATTTGCTGCTCGATGCCGTTTGCGTGGTCGATGTGCAGGGGCGCTTTGTGTTTGTCAGCGCGGCGGGCGAGCGGATTTTTGGCTATCCGCCGGAAGAGATGATCGGCAGGCCGATGATCGACTTCGTTTTTCACGAGGATCGGGAACGCACCTTGCAGGCAGTCGGGGAAATCGTGAAAGGTGTCGCGTTCCCGCATTTCGAGAATCGCTATGTGCGCAAGAACGGCGAACGGGTTCACCTGATGTGGTCGGCCAGTTGGTCGGAAGCGCATCAGGTGCGGGTGGCCGTGGCGCGCGACGTCAGCGAACTCAAGCGCGCCGAAGCCTTGCGCTCCGCTCTCTATGCCATGTCGGAAGCCGCCCACGCTGCGGAAAATCTGGACGCGCTGTTTCTGCGCATCCATCAGATCGTCGCCGGATTGCTGCCGGCGGGCGGTTTCTGCGTTGCGCTGTACGACGCGGCGCAGGACGCGCTGAGTTTCCCGTATCACGTCGACGAACACGAGTCGGCGCAGGCGTCGAACTTGCCTGCTGCGTCCGCATTGAGCGCAGAGGTCATCCGCAGCGGCAAGGCGTTGCGGGTGTCGCCCGACGCAACCGCCCATACGATGAGCTGGCTCGGCGTTCCGCTCGCCACACAGCGCGGCATCATCGGGTCGGTCGCGGTGCAGTCGCATCATGCCGCAGCGGGCTATGGTCCCAGGGACGTGGAGCTGCTGCAGTTCGTCTCCACCCAGATTGCCACCGCAATCGAACGCAAGCAGATGGAAATGTCACTGCTGCACAGTGCGCGCCATGACTCGCTGACCGATCTGCCGAATCGCGAGCTGTTTCACGACCGCCTGCAGGCAGCCTTGCTGCTGGCCGGGCGTAACGAAACCCGGCTGGCCTTGCTGTATCTCGACCTGGACAGGTTCAAGCAGGTGAACGACACCCTGGGACATCCGGTCGGCGACCTGTTGCTGCAGGAAACCGCGCGGCGGCTGCGGCAGTGCGTGCGGGATTCGGATACGGTCGGGCGCGTCGGTGGCGACGAATTCCTGGTGCTGCTCAATGGCATTCCCCTGCAGAAACATGCCATGGCGATAGCCGAAAAGATCCGTATCGCGCTTGATGAGCCGTTTGCCTTGGCGGGACATCTGGTGCATGTCGCGCCCAGTATCGGGATTGCACTGTACCCGGAGCACGGCGACGATTACCGGCAACTGATCCGCAGCGCCGACGCTGCCATGTATGCCGCCAAAAAGGCCGGCGGCAACCGTTTCGTGATGAGCGCCGGCGCTGGCGCGCTCAACGAAGCAGGCGACGGCTGAGCGCCACAGCCGCTTCAAAAAGAGGCGGCAAGCGAAGCATCGCTGCCTGGTCTGGGACTAATGCCCTGATTTGGGGCGCACCCGCTGCACCATGCACGGCGATCGAACAGGCGGCGTGTTCGATAGTGGGGCGAGTCTTGCCAAGTCTTTGAATCCGCATCCTTTAAGCAAGCTGGCATCCGGTGTGCTTAAACCTCACCACGAGGTATGTCCATGTCTATCGTTTCATCTGTCTGTTGTTATTGCGGCACCGGCTGCGGGGTGCTGATCGAATCCGAGGCCGGAACCATCACCAGCGTACGCGGCGACCCGGCGCACCCGGCCAATCTGGGCAAGCTGTGCACCAAGGGCGCGACCCTGCACCTGTCGGCGCAGGCGGGCGGGCGGGCGCTTTATCCTGAACTGCGCACCGAGCGCGCAGCAAGGCGCCAGCCCACCAGCTGGGCGGCGGCGCTCGACCATGCCGCCGACAAATTCGGCGCCGTTATCCGCGAACACGGGCCGGACGCGGTGGGCTTCTATATCTCGGGCCAGCTCACCACCGAGGCGTATTACGCCTTCAACAAGCTGGCCAAAGGCCTGATCGGCACCAACAACGTCGACACCAATTCGCGCCTGTGCATGTCGTCGGCGGTGACGGGCTACAAGGCCACGCTGGGCGCGGATTCGCCGCCCGGCTGTTATGACGATATCGACCATGCCGGGGTGATTTTCATCGCCGGGTCGAACACGGCTTACGCCCATCCCATCCTGTTTCGCCGCATCGAGGCGGCGCGCAAGGCCAACCCTGCGCTCAAGCTGATCGTGGTGGACCCGCGCCGCACCGACACAGCGGCCGAGGCCGATCTGCATTTGTCGATTTTGCCCGGCACCGATGTGGCGCTGTTTCACGCCATGCTCAACGTGATGCTGTGGGAAGAACTGATCGACCGCGATTACATCGCTGCGCACACCGAAGGCTGGGACGCGCTGCGCGCCACCGTGCGTGAATATTCGCCGGAAAAAGTCGCGCCGATCTGCGGCGTCGCCGTGGCCGACATCGTCCAGGCGGCGCGCTGGTTCGCCCAGGGGCCGACGCTGTCGCTGTACTGCCAGGGGCTTAATCAGTCGAGCTGCGGCACCGACAAGAACGCCAGCCTCATCAACCTGCATCTGGCGAGCGGGCAGATCGGCAAACCGGGCGCCGCGCCCTTGTCGCTCACCGGTCAGCCTAACGCAATGGGCGGGCGCGAAGTCGGCGGGCTGGCGAACCTGCTGTCGGCGCACCGCGACATGGGCAACCCCGCACATCGTGCCGAAGTCGCCGCGCTGTGGGGCGTGGACGCCGTGCCGGCGACGCCGGGCAAGACTGCGATCGAGATGTTCGAGGCGGTCAAGCGCGGCGAAATCAAGGCGCTGTGGATCGCCTGCACCAACCCCGCGCAGTCGCTGCCGAACCAGGCGCTGGTGCACGAGGCCCTGCAGATGGCCGAATGCGTGGTGCTGCAGGAGGCGTTCGCCGATACCGAAACCGCGCGCTACGCCGATGTGCTGCTGCCGGCATCCGCCTGGGGCGAAACCGAGGGCACGGTGACCAATTCCGAGCGCTGCATTACGCGCGTTCACGCGGCGGTGCCGCCGCCGGGCGAAGCACGCCCGGACTGGGCCATCGTCTGCGATTTCGCGCGGCGGCTGATGCCGGAGAAGGGCGCGCGCCTGTTTCCGTATGCCGACGCTGAAGCCGTGTTCAACGAGCACCGCGAATCGACGCGCGGGCGCGACCTCGACATCACCGGGTTGTCCTATGCGCTGCTGGAGCAGGCGCCGCGGCAATGGCCGTTTGCCACGGGAAGCGAAGCGGGCAAGCTCCGCCTGTATGCCGACGGCCTTTATCCCACCGCCAGCGGCCGCGCGCGCTTTCACAATGCGGTGTATATCTCGGTGTCCGAAGCCATCGACGCGCGTTATCCGCTGCATCTGAACACCGGCCGCCTGCGCGACCAGTGGCACGGCATGAGCCGCACCGGTCTGGTGGCGCGGCTGTATTCGCACGTCGAAGAGCCGCTGCTGTCGATGGCGCGCAGCGACATGGAGCGGCGCCGCCTCAAGGACGGCGAACTGGTGCGGGTGAAAAGCCGGCGCGACAGCCTCGTCGTCAAGGTGGCGGCCAGCGACGAACTGCGTGCCGGGCAGACCTTCATGCCGATGCACTGGGGCGGCCGTTTCATGGCAGGACGCGGCGTGAATGCGCTGACGCTGGACGTGGTCGACCCGGTGTCGCGCCAGCCCGAGCTCAAGCATTGCGCGGTGCAGGTTGAACCAGTCGAGCTGCCTTACCGGCGCGCCATCATGCGGCGTGGCGACGGCGCCAGCCTGCTGCGGCAGGCGCAGCCCTTTCTCGCGCACTTCGATTACGCCACCGCCGGTCTCACCGGGCGCGACAAGACCGTGCTGGTGTTTCAGGCGGCAAGCAAAGGGCCGCTGCCGGAAGAACTGGTGCAGGAAATGGACGCCGCCTTCGGGCTGGACGATCCGCTCCTGACCATGAGTTACCAGGACGCGCGGCGCGGCATCTGGAAAAAGGCGCGGGTGGAGGATGGCGTCATCACCGGCGCCCGCCTGTCCGGCGAAACCGCCGCGCAGGACTGGCTCAAGGACCTGATCGCCGCCGGCGCCCCGGCGATGGACGTGCGCGCCTGGCTGCTGGCGCCGGTCACGCAGCCGCCGTCGGGCGGCATCGGCCGCGGCCGCATCATCTGCAATTGTCTGGATGTGGCCGAGCCGGACATCGTCGCCGCCATAGCCGCGGGCGCGGATCTGGCCGCGCTGCAGGCCACGCTCAAATGCGGCACCGAGTGCGGCTCCTGCGTGCCCGAGCTGAAGCGCCTGCTGGCGACGACCCCGCTCGCAGCCTGAATCATGGCTTCTGCGCTGCCATGAGGCGGCGTAATCCATTTGGGTGCATGCTTTCCTGCGTAATGCGCCATCGCAGGTGGAGGCGCCCCACGACATGGCACGCGAGACAATGACCACGCCCATAAAACGGGCATTGGATCCCGGCACGCCGTTTGATGGTGCGCGACCGTTTTTCGCGCACTTATCTGGTGCCATCTCGTGCCGCGTGCGGAACATGACCGCTGCAAAATATATATGAATCAAATGCTTATGTTGAGTTTGCAGAGTGGCATTGCTCTTGCTTATAAGGTTCAAGCCTATTGAATTCGGAGTATGAGCAAGATGGACATGAATATCCCCGCCAAGAAAATGAAACTCGTGATGGTTGGCAACGGCATGGCCGGCGTACGTGCGCTGGAAGAACTGCTGAAGCTCGCGCCAGACCTGTATGACGTCACCGTGTTCGGCGCCGAGCCGCACCCCAACTACAACCGGCTGTCGCCGGTACTGGCGGGCGAGCAGACGGTGGACGACATCGTGCTGAACCCGCTCGACTGGTACAGCGAAAACAACATCACGCTGCACGTGGGCAAAAAGGTCGTGAAAATCGACCGCAACAAGCGCGAGGTGGAAACGGCAGACGGCATGCGCGTTGGCTATGACCGCCTGCTGCTGGCGACCGGCTCCAACCCGTTTATCCTGCCGGTTCCGGGTGCGGACTTGCCGGGTGTCATCAGCTTCCGCGATATCGCCGACGTCGACGCGATGGTTCAGGCGTCCAGCCAGTATCAGCACGCCGTGGTGATCGGCGGCGGCCTGCTCGGGCTGGAAGCGGCCAATGGCCTGATGAAACGCGGCATGCAGGTGTCGGTGGTGCATATCGGACCGTGGCTGATGGAGCGCCAGCTCGACGAGCCGGCGGCGCGCCTGCTGCAAAAGAGCCTGGAAGAAAAGGGCATGAAGTTCCTGCTGCAGAAACAGACGGCGGAACTGGTGCGCGGCGAGTCGGGCCGCGTCTGCGCGATCAAGTTCAAGGATGGCGATTCCGCACCCGCCGACCTGGTGGTGATGGCGGTCGGCATCCGCCCGAATACCGAACTGGCCGAGTCCTCGGGCCTGCATTGCAACCGCGGCATCGTGGTGAGCGACACCATGCAGACCTTCGATCCACGCATTTATTCGGTCGGCGAATGCGCGGCGCACCGCGGCATCGCCTACGGCCTGGTAGCGCCGCTGTTCGAACAGGCCAAGGTGGTGGCTAACCATCTGGCGCAGCACGGCATCAGCCGTTACAAAGGCTCGGTGACCTCGACCAAGCTCAAGGTCACCGGCATCGACCTGTTTTCCGCCGGCGACTTCATGGGCGGCGAGGGCACCGAATCGATCCTTTATTCCGACCCCATCGGCGGCGTCTACAAGAAGCTGGTGATCAAGGACAACAAGCTGGTCGGCGGCGTGATGTACGGCGACACCGTGGACGGCGCGTGGTATTTCTCGCTGCTGCGCGACGGCAAGAACGTCAACGAACTGCGCGACCATCTGATGTTCGGCCAGGATCACTGCGGCAACCTCGGCCATAGCGGCATCAACAAGGCCGCGTCGATGACCGACGACATGGAAGTGTGCGGCTGCAACGGCGTGTGCAAGGGCGACATCGTCAAGGCGATCCGCGAAAAGGGACTGTTCACGCTGGAAGACGTGCGCAAGCACACCAAGGCCTCGTCGTCGTGCGGCTCGTGTACCGGTCTGGTCGAGCAGATTCTGGCGACCACCGCTGGCGGCGACTATTCCGCCACGCCGAAAACCAAATCGATGTGCGGCTGCACCGACCACACCCACGAAGAGGTGCGCGCGTCGATACGGCAAAATAAATTGCTGACGATTCCGCAGGTGCAGACCTTCATGGAATGGAACACGCCCAACGGCTGCGCCAGCTGCCGCACCGCGCTCAACTACTATCTGATTTCGACCTGGCCGGGCGAGGCGGAGGACGACCCGCAGTCCCGCTTCATCAACGAACGTGCCCACGCCAACATCCAGAAGGATGGCACTTACTCGGTGATTCCGCGCATGTTCGGCGGCCAGGTGACGCCGGGCGAATTGCGTCGCATCGCCGACGTGGTCGACAAGTATTCGATCCCGTCACTCAAAGTCACCGGCGGCCAGCGGATCGACATGCTGGGGGTGAAGAAGGAGGACCTGCCCAAAGTGTGGGCCGATCTCGACATGCCGTCGGGCCACGCCTACGGCAAGGCGCTGCGCACGGTGAAAACCTGCGTGGGCTCGGAGTGGTGCCGCTTCGGCACCCAGGACTCGACCAAGCTCGGCGTCGATCTGGAAAAAATCTTCTGGAAAATGT
The DNA here is from genome assembly GCA_002279795.1 of Hydrogenophilales bacterium 12-61-10. Classification (GTDB taxonomy): domain Bacteria; phylum Pseudomonadota; class Gammaproteobacteria; order Burkholderiales; family Thiobacillaceae; genus Thiobacillus. The sequence continues at coordinate 59,337 of NCCT01000002.1, read as the reverse complement.
GGGCGCCGCACAAGGTCAAGCTCGCGGTCTCCGGCTGTCCGCGCAACTGCGCCGAAGTCGCGATCAAGGACGTTGGCATCATCGGTGTCGATTCCGGCTGGGAGATTTACGTCGCGGGCAACGGCGGTATCAAGACCGAAGTCGCGCAGTTCCTGATCAAGGTCAAGACCGAAGCCGAGGTCATCGAATACACCGGTGCTTTCCTGCAGCTCTACCGCGAAGAAGCGCGCTACCTCGACCGCACCGTGCACTACGTCGAGCGCGTGGGACTGGATTATGTGAAGAAGAAAATCCTCGACGACCACGAAGGCCGCAAAGCCTTGCACGAGCGGATGCTGTTCGCACTATCGGTCGAAAAAGATCCGTGGATCGAGCGCACCCAGGAAAGCAAGTTTGCGCATGAATTTGAAGCACTGGCTGTTTGATTTTGACCCTGAATAACAAGGAAGCAACATGACCCAATGGCTTGAAGTATGCGATCTGACCGAGATACCCAAACTCGGCGCGCGCGTGGTGAATCACGGCGCACTCGCGATTGCCGTGTTCCGCAACGCCGACGATGAGGTGTTCGCGCTGGAAGACCGCTGCCCGCACAAGGGCGGCCCGCTGTCGCAAGGCATCGTGCACGGCCGCAAGGTGACCTGCCCGCTGCATGGCTGGAATCTCGAACTGGTCTCCGGCTGCGCGGTGGCGCCAGACGTGGGCTGCGCCCGCGAGTTCCCGATCAAGATCGAAGTAGGGCGGGTGTGGCTCGACCCGGAGGTGGCCGCCAGCGCGGCAGCCTGAACAGCACGACCGCAGTCCAAAAAAACATAATTGATACGGGCGGAAATTCCGTCCTTCGGCAGGAGCATCACCATGACACGCGACTTCTGGAAGTCGGGGCACACGCCTACGCTTTTATCCGCCTTTCTCTATTTCGACATCGCTTTCATGGTGTGGGTGATGCTCGGCCCGCTCGGCGTGCAGATTGCCGAAACCCTCGGCCTCAGTGCCGCACAGAAGGGCATGATGGTGGCCACGCCGGTGCTGGCGGGCGCGCTGCTGCGCATCGTGATGGGTGTGCTGGTCGACCACCTCAAGCCGAAAATGGCCGGCCTGATCGGCCAGCTGGTGGTGATCGCGGGCTTGCTGTGGGCGTGGCTGGCGGGCATCCACAGCTACCGCGAGGTGCTGATGCTCGGCGTGCTGCTTGGCTTTGCCGGCGCGGCTTTCGCGGTGGCGTTGCCGCTGGCATCGCGCTGGTATCCGCCGCAGCATCAGGGCACGGCGCTCGGCATCGCCGGCGCGGGCAACTCGGGTACCGTCTTTGCCGCACTGTTCGCCCCCGGCCTCGCGGTCGCCTTCGGCTGGGGCAACGTGTTCGGCATCGCGCTGATTCCGGTCGGCATGGCGTTCCTGGTTTATCTGGTGTTCGCCAAGGACGCGCCCGACTGCCCGCCGCCGAAATCGCTGCACCAGTACCTGAACGTGCTGAAAGACCGCGACGCATGGTGGTTCATGTTCTTCTATTTCGTCACCTTCGGCGGCTTCGTCGGCCTGGCCTCCAGTCTCACCATTTATTTCCACGACCAGTACGGCATGACGCCGGTGCACGCAGGTTATTTCACTGCCGCCTGCGTGTTGGCCGGTTCGCTGGTGCGGCCGATGGGCGGCATGCTGGCCGACCGCATCGGCGGCATCCGCACCTTGCTGGTGGTGTATGCGCTGGCAGCCCTGTTCCTCGTCATCGTCAGCTTCGGCTCTGACAATGCCTGGCTGGCGCTGGCGGGATTCATGCTCGCCATGGGCACGCTCGGCTTCGGCAACGGCGCCGTGTTCCAGCTGGTGCCACAGCGCTTTCGCAAGGAAATCGGCGTGATGACCGGCATGGTCGGCATGGCCGGCGGCGTCGGCGGCTTTTATCTGGCAGCCAGCCTGGGCTTCATCAAGGGCCAGACCGGCAGCTATCAGCTCGGCCTGCTGATTTTTGCCGGCCTGAGCGTGGTGGCGCTGCTTGGCCTGACCGTGGTGAAACAGCGCTGGCGCACCACCTGGGGCGCGGCGGCGATTTCGGGGGCGAAGGTTTGATTTGGGCAAGCAGTAAGCGGTAAGCGGTGAACGGTTGGGAGGGGGCATCTGACTGCGCCCCTATAATTCCGCTCTCCGCTCTCCGCTCTCCGCTCTCCGCTCACCGCTTACCTCCCCCCATGCCCCTGAAACTTGATTTCGGCTACGCCACCGCCACCGGCCCGCGCGAGCGCAACGAGGACTACGGCGGCTTCGTCGAGCCGGCCGATCCGCAGCTGGCGGCCACCAAGGGCATGCTGGCGGTGGTGGCCGATGGCGTGTCGGGCGGCTCGCACGGGCGCGAGGCGGCCGAGACCTCGGTGCGCAATCTGCTCGCCGACTACTACGCCACCCCCGACACCTGGGAAACCCCGCACGCGCTGGGCGCGGTACTGGCGGCGATCAATCGCTGGCTGTCGGGTCAGCTGGCGTCGCGCACCGACGCCGGCGGCATGGCGACCACGCTCACCAGCCTGGTGCTGCGCGGCCGCCGCTTCCATTACGCCCATGTAGGCGATACCCGCCTGTACCGCCTGCGCGGCGAAACCCTGGCGCAGCTGACGGTCGACCATGTGTGGGAAACCCCCGGCATGTCGCATGTGCTCAAGCGCGCGCTGGGTCTCGACACCCACGTGCTGCCGGATTTTGGCGAGGGCGAGCTGCTCGCGGGCGATGTTTTTTTGATCGCCTGCGACGGCGTGTGGGAGCCGCTGGGCCAGCTTGAGCTGCACCGCCTGCTGAAACTGCACGACGCGCCGCAGCGGGTTGCCGATGCGCTGGTCGGGGCGGCGCATGCGCATGGCGGGCAGGACAACGCGACCGCGCTGGTGGTCCGGATCGACGCGCTCGGCGAGACTGACGAGGCTGAAGATGCACTGAGCGATGCGCGCGACCTGCCGCTGCCCGGCAAGCTTGGCGCCGGCGCCCGGCTCGACGATTTCGTGATCGAGGACGTGCTGCACAGCGGCCGCGACGCCTTGATCTACCGCGCGCACCACGAAAAAACTGGCCAGCGCTGGGCGCTCAAGACGCTGCAGCCGATTCTGGCGGGCGACGCCAATGCGGCGTGCAGGCTGCTGGCCGAAGAGTGGTTTTTAAAGCGCGTACATTCGCACTACTTCCCAGACGTGCTGGCGCTGCCCGGCCGCAATTTCCTGTACTTCGCGGTGCGCTATTACGAAGGCGCGACGCTGCAGGACCAGCTCGACGCTGGCCAGCATTTCTCGCCGGTGGAGGTCGTCACCCTGATGATCCGGGTGCTCAAGGGACTGGCTGCGCTGCACCGGCTCGACATCGTGCATCGCGACATCAAGCCGGCCAACCTGCACGTCGACCCCGCAGGCAAGCTGCGCATTCTTGACCTCGGGGTGGCGCGCTGTCCCATCCTCGACACGCGCGAGCTGCATGCCCAGCCCGGCACCCCGAGCTACATGGCGCCCGAGCTGTTCAACAGTATCGAGGCCAGCCCGCAGAGCGATCTCTTCGCGCTGGGCGCAAGCGGCTACCACCTGCTCACGCGCAACTATCCCTACGGCGAAATCGAGCCGTTCCAGCGCCCTAAATTCGGCGAGCCCGCGCCGCCTTCGCGCACCCGTCCGGACATCCCGCCCTGGCTGGAGAACGTGCTGCTGAAGGCCGTTGCGCGCGATCCGGCGCAACGCTTCGAGACGGCCGAAGAAATGCTGCTGGCGCTGGAGCGCGGCGAAGCCAACCCGCTGCTGCGCCGCCGCACGCCGCTGATCGAGCGCTCGCCTGCGGGCGCCTGGCCGCTGGTGGCGGCGTTGTCGATCGCGTTGAATCTGCTGCTGCTGTTCGTGCTGCTGGCGAGCTGAACGACCGCCCGCCGTGACCGGTTCAGCGCGGAAACGGCAACGCTGGATACGGATAGGGGCGCGCCCCGGGCTCGCCCGGGTAGCCCGAAATCGGCGGTGGGTAGAAGGGTGGGGGCGCAGCCGGCGGGCCCGATGCGTCGGGCGCATCCGCCTGCGCTTCCTCGCGCTGGCGAGCTTCTTCCGCTTCGCGCGCGGCCTCCGCCGCCTGCCTGTCCTGGCGCTGGGCTTGCAGTTCCTGCGCCTGGGCCGCGTTCTTTCTCAGCCGCGCCTCGGTCGCCCGCACTTCCGCTTCGCTGGGGGGCGGTGCGACCTCCAGTTTTTCGACTTTTCCAGCCTTCGGCGGGGTCGACGAGTAGCTCACGTTGCCTGCGCTGTCGACCGATTTATAAAGCGCGTCGGCGCTGGCGGATGCGCTCGCCAGCGCGGCGAGCAGCAGCAAAACATGGCAGGGTGACATTCAGGGTTCTCCTTTCAGCGTGGAAACGCACGATCCCGGCAGCAGCCTTATCGGCAACGCATGTCCGGCGTGAGCCGCATCCACTGGGTCAGCCAGTTCTTCGCCCGATCGCGTGCATGGCGTGCGGCGACTTTCTCTTCCGGCGTCTGGTCGGGGCGAAAGTCGAACGCGCGCCGCGCCATCGGGTATTCCTGCCACTCCACCGGCACGCCGCGTTCCCACAGGGCGTAAAACGCGCGGCCGCCATTCATCCGGCGCAGCTCGTAATCGGCATCGCCGATGAGAAATAGCATCGGGGTGGTGATCTGCGTGATTTCGGGGGCGATGCGGAACAGCTGGTCGGGTTCCGGCGCGTTGGGGTTCTGCATGTGGCCGTAGTAGCTGACGATGGCAGCCAGGTCGGCGCCGCGCTTGGCTGCCAGCCGGATCGCGTAATACGGCCCGCGCGACAGGCCGACCACGCCGACCGGCTGCTTGCAGGCGTTGGGCAGCGACTTCAGATAATCCAGCCCGGCCTCGACGTCGAGTTCGGTGTCCGGATTGTGCGCCGACGGCCAGCGTTCGATGAAGCGGCCGCTTTGCCAGTCCGGCGCGACCACCAGAAAGCCCTGCTCGGCGAGTTCGCGCACATGGGCGCGCTCGTCGCCTTCGTAGCCGCGCTTGGCGTGGATGAAAAGCACCGGCGGAAAAGGCCCCGTGCCGGCCGGGGTGGCGATTTCGACCGGCACCTCGGAGCCGTCGGCGGCCTTGATCGTGGCCTGCGTCAGGCTGACTTCGCCCGCGCGGGCGACGCCGGCCCAGCTGTGCGCCGATGCTAAGATGGCGGCCGCAATGACAAGTCTTTTCATGGTCTTTCCCCGCAATTTTTCTGCGGCCTATTTTAGGCCAGCGCAGCGGCTTCTTCGCGCGGAGCGCACGCATTGATGAGCCCCGAATTCAAAGAGCCGACCATCCCAGCCGCCTCGCCGGCCGTTCAGCGCATGCTGCTTGCCGGGTGGATTTCGCTCGGCGTGCATGCTGCGCTGATTGCGCTGGTGCAGGTGGCGCCGCCCGCCGCGACCACGCCGCCAGGCGCGCCGGTGATCGAAGCGCGGCTGGCGCCTCGGCAGCCTGCGCCAGCGGTTGCGGCGCCGCCGCCTGCCGTGCCGGTCGTCGCAGCACCTGAAGCCTCCCCGACCGAAAGCCCCCGGCTGCTACCGAGCGCGTTGCCGGAAACCCTGCCGGTCGCGCTTCCCGACATGGCGCCGCCCAAGCCAGCAACCATTGCTCCCGTGCCGCCCGCGCCCGCAGCGATTGCTTCCGCGCCGTCTGCTCCGGCGCAGCCTGCGGCATCGCCGCCGACAGGGACTGCAGCGCCGGATCAAGCCACGCCCCCGCCCGCAGCGGCCATCACCAGCGCGGTCGATCTCACCTATTACAACGCGCGCGAGGTCGACGTGCACCCGCGCGCACTGGGCCAGGTGGTGCCGGACTACCCGGCCGAGGCCGACCGCCGGCGCGTGTCCGGCAAGCTGCTGCTGCAACTGAAGCTGCAGGCCGATGGCCGCGTCAGCGACCTGCAGGTGCTGAAGGCTTCTCCGCCCGGCGTGTTCGATGAATCAGCGCTGCAGGCATTTCGCAGCGCGCGTTTTGCGCCCGCGCAGAAGAACGGCCGCCCGGTAAGAGCGCTGGTGCAGATCGAGGTGGTGTACGACTGGGAAGGGCAGATGTCTCGCTGATGCGCGGACGCGCAAAGCCGTGCATGGGTTGGTTACAACGAACAAGCGCCCCGGTCGGGGCGCTTGTTCGTTCAGGCAGGCGGAGGGGGTGCCCCCCGGCTTAACGCGTGGGGCCGTGACCGTTCTTGCCAGGATTGCCGTTGCCATGGCCTTTCCCATTGCCGTGTTTGCCGCCGTTGCCGCGATGCTGCTTTTGGTAGCGCGGCACATATTCGTTCTGGTACCAGCTGTCTTTCACAAAGTAGACCCGCTCGCCGCATGCGTTGTACTCGCGGCAATGCTTGCGCCAGTTGCGTGCGTGGCCGGGCGGCACATGCATGTAAATCGGCGCACGCCGAACGGCAGCACGCTCGATGTACTTGGGCTGGCTGTAGAGAATGCGCGGCTGCGGAAAATCACCGATGTCGATACGTCCATAGAAACCGGGCTGGCCGATACTGACCGACACGCCGACATCGGCTGCCTGCGCCGGAACGGCTGCAATGACCAGAGCGGCTGCTAAAAATACCTGCTTCATGTTGATTCTCCTGAGGGGGATTGATTTCGATGGTAGACAGTCTGCTACTGAAAGGGGAGGGCGTCACGCCCGGACAGGGGCTTGGGCGCCAGCCAGCGCAGGGGCCGCACGCCAGCGTCGCAGCAGCAGCGCATTGCTCACCACGCTGACACTGGAAAATGCCATCGCCGCGCCGGCGATGACCGGGTTCAGCATGCCCGCAGCGGCGAGCGGAATCCCCACCACGTTGTAGGCAAACGCCCAGAACAGGTTCTGGCGGATTTTGGCGTAGGTGCGGCGCGAAATGTCGATGGCATCGGCCACCAAGGCCGGATCGCCGCGCATCAGCGTGATGCCGGCGGTGTGCATGGCGACATCGCTGCCGGACGACATGGCGATGCCGATATCGGCGGCGGCCAGCGCGGGAGCGTCGTTGATGCCGTCGCCGACCATCGCCACCGTCTTGCCCGCAGTTTTGAGTTGCGCCACGTGCGCGGCCTTGTCGGCGGGCAGCACCTCGGCCTGCACATTATCGATGCCGAGCGCGTTTGCTGCCTGCTGCGCCGCGCCGCGGTTGTCGCCGCTGAGCATGACGGTGAGGATGCCGCGCGCCTTGAGGGTGGCCACGGCGGCGAGCGCACCGGGCTTGATGGCATCGCCGAACGCCAGCACGCCGAGGACATGACGATCATCCGCGCGTGCCAGCCACGACACGGTGCGGCCGGCGGCCTCCTGCTCGGCGGCGATGGCGTCGAGCGCAGCGGTGGCGACCGCGTTTTCGTCCATCAGGCGGCGATTGCCCAGCCAATAGGTCGTGCCGTCGATCTCGCCCACCATGCCGCGCCCCGGCAATGCCTGTTGCGCCTGCGCCGGCTGCAGCGTCAGCGCGGCGGCCTCGGTCAGCACCGCGCGCGCCAGCGGGTGTTCGCTGCCCGTCTGCAAGCTGGCGGCAATCGCCAGCACCTCATTGCGCGCGTGCCCGGCTACTGCCACGCATGCCGCCACGTGCGGCTTGCCGTCGGTGAGCGTGCCGGTCTTGTCGAACACCACGACATTGATGCGGTGCGCGCGTTCCAGCGCTTCGGCGTCCTTGATCAGTATGCCGTGGCGCGCGGCCACGCCGGTGCCGGCCATGATCGCGGTGGGGGTGGCGAGGCCGAGCGCGCAGGGGCAGGCGATCACCAGCACCGCCACCGCGTTGAGGATGGCGACTTCGGCGTTGCCGCCTAATGCCCACCAGCCGATGAAGGTGACCAGCGCGATCCCCATCACCACCGGCACGAACACCGCACTCACCTGATCGACCAGCCGCTGGATCGGCGCTTTTGCCGCCTGCGCGTTTTCCACCAGGCGGATGATGCGTGCCAGCGTGGTTTCACCGCCAACCGCCGTCGTGCGCGCGAGCAGCACGCCGTGGGCGTTGATGGCGCCGCCTGTCACGCTGTCGCCCGGTTGCTTGTCGACCGGCAGCGATTCGCCGGTGAGCATTGATTCGTCGATCTGGCTCGTGCCTTCGACGATCTCGCCGTCCACCGGCACCCGCTCGCCAGGGCGGATGACCACCTGGTCGCCAACGCGGATGGCATCGATCGGCACATCGCGGTCGAGTCCATCCGTCCGCACCCTTGCCGTCGCCGGGCGCAAGGCCTGCAGCGCGCGGATGGCCTCGGTGGTCTGGCGCTTGGCCCGCGCTTCCAGCCACTTGCCGAGCAGCACCAGGCTGATCACCACCGCCGATGCCTCGAAATACAGATGCATGGCGTCGGCGCGCGTCAGCAACAGATAAACGGACAAGCCGTACGCGGCGCTGGTGCCCACTGCCACCAGCAGGTCCATGTTGCCGCTGCCCGCGCGCAGGGCTTTCCAGCCAGCACGATAAAAGCGTGCGCCAAGCCAGAACTGCACCGGTGTGGCGAGCAGCCATTGCAGCCAGCCCGGCAGCATCCAGTGCGCGCCGAACAGGCTGCCGAGCATGGGGGCGACCAGCGGCAGCGACAGAGCCATCGCCAGCGCCACCGGCCACCAGTCGGGCAGCAGGGGTTGAGAGACGGGCGGCGTTTCGCCCGCTGATTGCGGCAGCTGTGCGCCATAGCCCGCGCGCTCGACGGCCGCGATCAGGGCGGCGGGCGAGGTGCCCTTGACCAGCTTGACCGTCGCCTGCTCGGTCGCCAGGTTGATGCTGGCGTCGAGCACGCCCGGCACCTTGGCGAGCGCCTTTTCCACCCGCGCCGAGCAGGTGGCGCAGGTCATGCCGCTGATGTCGAGCGCGCAGGACTCGGTCGGCACGCTGAAGCCGGCTTTTTCGATGGCGCGCTGGATTGCCGCCAGGTCGGTATCACCTGATACGGTGGCAACTTCGGTTGCGAGATTGACCGTGGCTTCAGCGACACCCGGCAGTTGCTTCAGCACTTTTTCCACCCGCGCCGAGCAGCTGGCGCAGGTCATCCCCTGAATGCTGACGGCGTAGGTTTGAGGCATGGAAGGTTCCTGTTCGTTGAAAAGGCTCACACCTTAAACCTTCCCTGCGCGCAGCGACCGGGATTGTTGCCGGGCAGACAGGGATAAATAATCGGCGAATCTATCAGTCAGAACAGAAAACTCCTCGCCGAGTTCCTGTCGCCGCCTTGCTGCAAGAAAAGACGGCGCCCCAGCGCGGCAGGATAAACTCTGTTTATCTATTCCTCTATTAAGGATAGGCTGCCTTAGCCGTATACCCCTGTAGGCTGAGCACCGAAATGGCATGGCCATGGCATGCACCGACAGGCAGGCTGCAGGGAGCCGTCCGATTGATTGAGGAATAAACGATGCAACGTAGAACCATGCTCAGGGGGTTGGCCGCTTGCGCCTTGTCGACCGGGCTGGCAGCCCGCGCCGCGCAGGAAACCGGTCCCCAAGTCATACGGGTCAATATTCCCGGCCCCCATTTGTTGCCTTTTCTTCCGGTCGAGCTGATTACCCGGTTGGGGATCGATCAGGCGCTGGGCGTGCAACTGGCCATTCGCTACCTGCCGAGCGGCATTCTGGCGCTGGAGGACGCGCTGGCGGGGAATGCCCAGTTTGCCGGCGTCGCGTTTACCGCCCTGCCGTCCTTCATCGCCAAGAAAAAGCCGGTTTCGGCCATTGCCGTATTGAGCAGCGGGGTTCCGCCTTACTCGATCCTGATACGCCCCGATCTCGCCGCAACGGTGCGCAGCCTGAAAGATATCAAAGGGCGCAGCATAGGCATTCCCATGGGCAGCGTGACGTCGAAAACCTATTTGCAGGTGATGCTGGAGCTCTGGCTGGCGAACAACGGGGTGCGCAGAAACGAGGTTCGCTGGGTTCAAACCAACCAGAATCTGGCTGGCATGCAGGGCAGCCTGGTCAGCGGCATGGTGGATGCCGTGTTTTGCGAAGAGCCTTTGGCCGGCACCCTCGTGCGTAAAAAAATCGGCCTGCGCCTGGCCAGCCTGTCGAGCGCCGATACGCTGGGCGGCGCCGGCTGGGCCAGCCATATCCGTGCTGTTCTGGCTTGCCCGCATGAGGTCATCGAGCGTCAGCCGCAACGAGTGGAACTGATGACGGCGATGCTGAAGCGCAGCCTGCGCTGGATGCAGCACAAGCAACCCGATGACATCGTCGCAAAGCTGGGCATCGAGGATGGGGAATTGAGCCAGGATCTGGCTGATCCGATCCGGCGTATTCCCAACCTGTTCAGCCCGGATGGGCGCTTCAAGCCGGCGGAAGTCGAGGCGAGCCGGCAGTTCCTGATCGAAACGGGTACGCCTTTGCCTGCGGGACTGCGCATTCGCGGACTGATTGCCGACCAGTGGGTCAACCGGTGACGCCGGATGCTTCGCCGGCATGGCGGCGTCGGGGACGGTCGGAACGCGGTCTACGGATCCTCGATGGAGCCAAGCAGATAGTGCGCGCGTCATCATGCTGAACCGCTCGCGTCGCTGGATTGCGTCACTTTTTTCGGGTGGCCTGCGGCGGCAAGCGTTTTTCCACTTGGCGCTGACCATCCTGATCGCGTCAGCGATCATCTTGCTGGGCGCGAGCGCGACGCTGTCCAATATCCGTGAGCGCGATCGCCAGTTGCAGCAAAACCAGCTACGGGAACACTACAACACCGTGCTGCCCCGGCTCGAATCCGCGTGGTCGACGGCGGCCATGCAGGCGCAATCCCGCATCGAGTATCTGCGCATTCTCGAACAGCCGGACACGCTGGCGTTTTCCAGGCTGACGGCTTATCTGAATGCGCAATGGGCGTTGAGCGAGTTTTCGAACCTGCTGGTTCTGGATGCGCACAACCAGGTCATTTTTCATCACGGGTCGGAGTCGGTTTCGTTGAAGGACTTGTTTGGCGAACAGTCCGAGTGGATCTATGTGCCGCAGTTTCGCCAGCTCTACCGGGTGTTTCAGCTGCCGGTCTGGCTCGGCGAGCGGGGCGCAGGCCGGCTGGTGTTGTTCAAGTCGCTGTCCAATTCGACCTTGCGCGAAATGCTGGTCCCGGACGCTTTCCTGCAGCTCAGTTATCACGGCCAGCTCGTCGCGCGTTCGGACGCGATGCCGCCACCCGCCGATGCAAACACGCTGCATATCGAATTGCCGTGGCCTTCGCTGCAGGCCGGGAGGGCGGAGGGCAAGGGCACGGTGCTGGAGATCTACCGCGGAATGGGCGAGCAGTTGTCTTACGCGAATTTCATTCCGCAGACCATGGGCGCCATCGCGCTGCTCGCCGCGCTGATCTGGCTGACGGTCGGGCGCTGGCTGGCGCGCACGGCGAGGCGTATCGAAACCCTGGGCAAGGGTGCGCATCTGTATGCCGCGGGCAAGGATCTCGAGACCCTGGTCGCTGAATTGAAACCGGCGCACCACCGCGCCGACGAAATTGGCGCAACGGCCGTCGCCTTCGAGCGGATGATGGAGGCGATCCAGAACCGGGCCCGGGAGCAGCAGTACTACCTGGAAACCCTGGCGCTGCTGGAAGAAGCCGTCATCGAACTGAGCGTGGAGGGCGTCATCCTGCGCGCAAGCCCGGGGTGGAACAAGATCGTTCATCGCGAGGAGGGCGTGGGCCAGTCGATTTTCAGCGAGATCCACAGCGAAGACGTCGAGCTGGTGAAAGCCCAGCTGATGGCCTTGTTCTCGGGCGAGAAACAGCAGGTGACCCTGCGCTTTCGTTTGCGTCCTCGGGGGGTGGCCACGCACGAAATCTGGGTGGAGTGCCAGCTACTGCCGAACGCGTCCAGGAATGGGCGGGTGACCGGCATACGCGGCGTTTTGCGCGACATTACCCAGACCTATCTGAACGAGCGGCAGATCACTCACATGGCGCTGCATGACGCGCTCACCGAGCTGCCCAACCGCATCCTGCTGGAAGACCGTATCAGGAATGCACTGAGCATTGCCGAGCGCAACCAGCATCTGGTGGGCGTCTGCTTTATCGACCTCGACAATTTCAAAGTCATCAACGACACCCTGGGTCACAAAGCGGGCGACCGTTTGCTCGTGGCCTTTGCCGAACGCTTGCGCGCGGGCCTGCGGGGGGGCGACACGCTGGCCCGCTGGGGGGGCGACGAATTCGTGCTGCTGCTGCCGGACATGCAGTCGATGCGGGCGATTCGCAGCGTGACAGACAAAATCATCGAGTCGCTGCAATCGCCCCTGATGCTGGACGGCAATGAAACCCGGGTCACCTTCAGCATGGGCGCTGCGGTGTATCCGCACGACGGAATGGAAATCGAGCTGCTTTTTTCGCAGGCGGAAGTCACCTGACCCAGGCCATCAATCAGGGCCGGATTGAAACCTGGTTCCAGCCCATCGTGGATGCCCGGAGCGGCCGCTGCCATGCCGTGGAAGTGCTGGCGCGGTGGCACGACGCCGAATATGGCTGGATCAGCCCGGTGACCTTCATCCCCATGGCGGAGAGTCTCGGCCTGATCGGCGAACTCGGCTTGCAGATCATGCGGTCCAGCCTGGACGCCGCCCAAGCCTGGCAGGCAGAAGGCAAACAGGTGACACTCGCGGTCAATATTTCCAAGCGCCAGCTGTTCACGCCGTCATTCATGCAGACCGTGATCAAGGAGTTTGCCGGGCGCGGTCTCGATCACTCGATGCTGGTGCTGGAAGTGACCGAGAGCGTCGCGCTGAGCGATGTGCAGAATGGCGCAGAGCGGGTGTCCGAACTCCGGCGGGCAGGATTTGGCATCGCCATTGATGACTTCGGAACCGGCTACTTGTCGCTTTCGCAGTTGCATGAAATGCATGCCGACGAGCTCAAAATCGATATTTCGTTTGTACGCCGCCTGAATGAGCCGTCGGGCCTGAGTCTGGTGCAGGCCATCGTCAACCTGGCCAAACTGTTTGGCCTGAAAACCGTGGCGGAAGGCGTGGAAGACCAGGAAACGGCAGATACGCTGCGCACGCTCGGCGTCGATTCCCTGCAAGGATTTTTGTTCGGGAAACCGATGACCCGGGAGGATTTTCTGGTCTGGCTGGATGGTTCGCCCGGCTCATCCGGGCAGACGTCAGTCGCGACGGACGTCTTTTAAAGGGTAAGCCTTCGGCAACAGCACCCACATCATCCCCCGCTGTTTCATCCGCCCGGCAAGCTCGCCGGCGGCATCGCCAAATCCCCAGAACACATCCGCCCGCACGCCGCCTCGAATGGCACCGCCGGTGTCCTGCGCCATCACCAGCTTGTTCAACGGCAGCGTTGAATTGGGCTGGGTGGTGGCAAGAAAAACCGGCGCGCCCAATGGAATGAAGCGCGGGTCGACGGCGATCGAACGGCCGCCGGTGAGCGGAATGCCGAGCGCGCCCAAGGGGCCTGCCAGGCCGTTGGGCAATTCGCGGAAAAACACGAAACTGGGGTTGCTGGCGAGCAGTTCCGGCAGCTTGTCCGGGTTTTGCAAGCCCCAGTTCTTGATGCCCTGCATCGAGGCCTGTTCGAGCTTGAGCTCGCCGCGCTCGACCAGCAGCTTGCCGATGGACTTGTAGGGGTGGCCGTTCTGGTCCGCGTAACCGACGCGCATGTGCGAGCCGTCCGGCAGTTCGATGCGGCCGGAGCCCTGGATCTGCAGGAAGAACAGGTCGACCGGGTCTTCTGCCCAGGCGATGGGTTTGCCCTTGAAGCCGTTGCCATGGGCAGCGGCCTCGATGTCCTTGCGCGCGGGGTAGGGCACCAGCTTGTTGCCCACCAGCCGTCCACGCAGGCGCAGATTCTTCAGCTCGGGATACACGCTGGCGAGGTCGACCGTGACGAGATCGTCTGGCACCGCGTACAGCGGATAGCGCGCCCGCTCGGTTCGCACGCGGTTGCCTTTCAGCAGCGGCTCGTAATAGCCCGTGACCAGGCCTTCGGCGCTGCCGTCTTCCTGCGTGGCTTGATACAGCTGGAATCGTTGCTCGAAAAATGCGCGCGCTGCGGCGTCATCGGGCGGCGGCAGGGCGGCGGCATCGTTGCAGGCGGATTGCCAGGCGCTTTGCTTCTTGAGCGTGCTGCAGCCCAGCAAAAAGGCGCCCCAGGCTTCGCTAGTCGTGTCGCTCTGCCACGCGGCGAGCATGCTCCACTCAACCGGCTTGAGCGTGGGATAGGCGGTCGCCGGGGTCGTAATCAGCACCGGCGGTCGCGTCACTGGCGGGGCAGGTTTCGGAGTAGGAACAGGGGCTTCTGGCTGCACTGCACAGGCAGACAACAACAGGGCAAACAGCCATGGACTTGCGCGTAACAGCATCACGGGTGAAGATGGCTCGGGTCGAAAACACGCGTCGAGTATAACCATGGGTAGACGGGTTTGATGGGGAGCCAAGGACTGGGCTGGTTGGTACTCGAGGCTGGAATTGCCTTGAGCCTGTTCGTGTTCATCGTATGGTGGACGATGCGGAAGTGAGTGAATGGTGAGCGGGGTTGAGGTGCGTGCGCGCGTTTCCGCGCACCGCTTACCGCTCACCCTGCATCAATGCAGAACGCGTGGCATCGACAGCGTGAACGACGGAATCTCTGCATCGAATTTGTTGCCGTCTTCCGCCACCATTTGATAGCTGCCGCGCATGGTGCCGACCGGGGTCGCCATCGCGGTGCCGCTGGTGTACTCGAAGCTTTCACCTGGCCGCAGCAACGGCTGTTCGCCGACCACACCCAAACCCTTCACTTCCTGCGTGACGTTTTCCGCGTCGGTGATGATCCAGTGACGCGAGATCAACTGGGCCGAAACCGTGCCGGTGTTTGAGATGGAAATGGTGTAAGCGAACACGTAGCGGTCGGATGCCGGATCGCTCTGGTCGGCCAGATAGGCCGTGTTTACATTGACGCTGATGTGATATTTCTTGCCTTCGGCCACGGTTTTGCTCGACGGGTATGGAATGCCCGCAGTGTAACGCAATGACGTGGCGGGCTGCTAAAATGCCCCAGTCAAACCCAATAACCCCGGAGCCTTCCATGACTTTTCGCATCGCCCCTTCCATCCTGTCAGCCAACTTTGCCCGACTGGGCGAAGAAGTCGATAACGTGCTGGCCTCCGGTGCCGACATCGTCCATTTCGACGTGATGGACAACCACTATGTGCCCAACCTCACCATCGGCCCGCTGGTTTGCGAGGCCCTGCGCAAGCATGGCGTCACCGCGCCGATCGACGTGCACCTGATGGTCAAGCCGGTCGACCGCATCATTCCCGACTTTGCCAAGGCGGGCGCGACCTACATCACCTTCCACCCCGAAGCCTCCGAGCATATCGACCGCACCATCGGCCTGATCAAGGAAAACGGCTGCAAGGCCGGCCTGGTGTTCAACCCCGCCACCCCGCTCGACGTGCTGGAATACACGCTGGACAAGATCGACATGGTGTTGCTGATGTCGGTCAACCCCGGCTTCGGCGGCCAGAAGTTCATCCCCTACGTGCTGGACAAGGCGCGCGCCGTGCGCAAGATGATCGATGACCGCGGCCTCAAGGTGAACATCGAAATCGACGGCGGCGTCGGCCCCGCCAACATCCTGGAAGTGGCCCGTGCCGGCGTCGACACCTTCGTCGCCGGTTCCGCCGTGTTCGGCGCCGCCAAGGACACCGACCCGCAGCGCTACAACAGCATCATTGCCGCGATGCGCGCCGAACTGGCCAAGGTCTGAAAAATGGTGAGCGGTGAGCGGTAAGCCGTAAGCGGAAAACCCGCGCACGTACCGTTCACCGTTTCCCGCTCACTGTTTACTGCTTCCACAAAATGAACTTTCCTCTTCCGATCAAAGCCGTCGTCATCGATCTCGACGGTACCCTCCTCAACACTGCACCGGACCTGGCGCACGCGGCCGAATTGATGATGGCCGATCTCGGTCGTTCTTGTCCGTCGCTGGAAACGATTTCCACCTACATCGGCAACGGCGTCTCGCGGCTGGTCAAGCGCGTGCTTACCGGCGAAATGGATGCCGAGCCGGATGCCGAGCTGTTCGCCCGCGCGATCGCGGCTTATCAGAAGCATTACGGCGAGCACGTTTCGCTGCATTCGCGTCCGTTCGATGGCGTTGTGGCCGGGCTCGATGCCTTCAAGGCGATGGGTGTGCATGTTGCGTGCATCACCAACAAGGCTGAAATGTTCACCGTTCCGCTATTGAAAGACACCGGCCTGTTTGATTATTTCGAGCTGATCCTGTCAGGCGATTCGCTGCCCAAGCGCAAGCCCGATCCCCTGCCGCTGCTGCATGCCTGCGAAGTCTTCAAGGTCAAGCCGGCCGAGCTGCTGCTGATCGGCGATTCGCTCAACGACACCCAGGCCGCGCGTGCGGCGGGCTGCCCGGTGTTCTGCGTGCCCTATGGCTACAACCGTGGCCGTCCGGTCGCCGAACTCGATCTGGACGCGGTGGTGCCGAGCCTGATCGAGGCGGCGAAAATGGTGGTGAAGGCGTAATACGGTGAGGCGTGAGGGGGCAGGGGTAAGGCGTGACGCTGGCGCAGGTGAGCGATGGCAAGCCATCTTGCCTCCGTACCTTACCTCTTACCCTTTACCCCTGATCGAAAAAAATGATTGAACAAGACTTCTTCGACCTCGCCCGCCAGGGCTATAACCGCATCCCGCTGGTGCGTGAACTGCCCGGCGATCTGGAAACCCCGCTGTCGGTCTATCTCAAGCTGGCCAACGCGCCCTATACCTACCTGCTGGAATCGGTGGTGGGCGGCGAGCGCTTCGGCCGCTATTCGTTCATCGGCCTGCCGGCGCGCACGGTGATCCGCGTGCGCGCGCATCTGCTCACGGTAGAAACCGACGGCCAGGTGGTGGAAGAGCACAGCCTGCCCGATCCGCTGGCTTTCATCGCCGAGTTCCAGGCGCGCTTCAAGGCCGCGCCGGTGGCCGGGCTGCCGCGCTTCACCGGCGGGCTGGCGGGCTACTTCGGCTATGAAACGATCCGTTATATCGAAAAACGCCTGGCGGACACCCGCAAGGACGACGTGATCCATACGCCGGACATTCTGCTGATGCTGACCGAAGAGCTGGCCGTGTTCGACAACCTGGCCGGCAAGCTTTATCTCATCACCCATGCCGATCCGCTCGAACTGGATGCGTATGCCCAGGGACACTTGCGCTTGCAGGCGCTTACCGAGCAATTGCTCGTGCCGGTTGCATTGCCCGTCGAGCCGTCCACGGCGGTCGCCGAGCCGGCGTCCGAGTTTGGCGAGGCTGAATTCAAGCATGCGGTGCAAAAAGCCAAGGATTACATTGCGGCGGGCGACATCATGCAGGTCGTGCTGTCGCAGCGCATGGCGCGGCCGTTTGCGGCCTCGCCGCTGTCGCTGTACCGCGCACTGCGCAGCCTCAATCCGTCGCCTTATCTGTTCTTCTACGACTTTGGCGGCTTTCATGTCGTCGGCTCGTCGCCCGAAATTCTGGTGCGGCTGGAAGGCGACAACGTCACCCTGCGGCCGATTGCAGGCACCCGGCCGCGCGGGCTGACGCGCGAAGACGACCAGCGCCTGGCCGACGAATTGCTCGCCGACCCGAAAGAGTGTGCCGAGCATCTGCAACTGCTCGATCTCGGGCGCAACGACACCGGTCGCGTAGCCGTCACTGGCAGCGTCAAGGTCACCGAGCACATGCAGATCGAGCGCTATTCGCATGTCATGCACATCGTCTCCAACGTCGAAGGCAAACTGAAACCCGGGCTGTCCGCACTCGATGTGCTGCGCGCCAGCTTCCCCGCGGGTACCGTCTCCGGCGCGCCCAAGGTACGGGCGATGGAAATCATCGACGAACTCGAACCGACCAAGCGCGGCATCTACGCAGGCGCGGTCGGTTATCTGGGCTTCAATGGCGACATGGACCTGGCGATCGCCATCCGCACCGCCGTGATCAAAGACGGCATGCTCTACGCCCAGGCCGGCGCCGGCATCGTCGCCGATTCCGTGCCGGCAAACGAATGGATGGAAACGCTCAACAAGGCGCGTGCCGTGGTCCGCGCTGCCGAGCTCGCAACGGCGCGCTTTGGCGGCGAAGCGGTCGAGTAGCGCCGTATTTTCGTGATGTCCGGCCCGCCAAGCTTATTGCGATGAAGACCTATATCGCGCTCTTTCGCGGCATCAACGTTGGCGGGAAGAACAGGCTTCCGATGAAAGACCTGGCGGCGCTGCTGGACGGGATCGGCCTGCAGAACGTGAAGACCTACATCCAGAGCGGTAACGTCGTGTTCCAGGGCCAACCTGCCGATACTGAACAGTTGTCCAAACGGATCAGCGCTGCCATCGAAGCAAGCCACGGCTTTGCGCCCTGGGTGAGACTGCTCGACACGCCGACGCTAGACCAGGCAATCCGCGACAATCCCTATCCCGAGGCGCAGATTGCACCGAACACCCTGTATGTGAATTTTCTTGCGGACGTTCCGCCCTGTCCCAATCTCGATGCCCTGGAAAAACTTCGTGGCCCCGGTGAACGCTTCGAGCTGATTCGCGATCTGTGCTACCTGCACGTGCCGGATGGCATCGGCAGATCGAAACTGGCTGCCGGCATGGAACGGCTGCTTGGCGTGCCGATGACCAGCCGTAACTGGAACACCGTGGTAAAACTCGGCGAATTGGCCTCGGGCGACTAGCGGTTTGCAGACAGGTGCTGCGAACAGCGTCCACCTCAGGCAGCCGGCTCCAGTCCGAAGGTTTCCGCCAGCAGGGCCGGCAGTTCTTCATCCGCCACCTGGCGTGTCGTGGTCGTGCCGTGCGCAATCGTCTTCAGGCGGTTGTCGAACAGGATCACGCGCCCTTCCGGCGTTTGCCGCATGACGATGCGGTGTTGGGAGAATACGGTTTCCGGATGGGTCGAGTTGAGCCAGTTGGCCGGCATGAAATCCACCCACTCGTGGTGCGCCAGATCGAAACAATACTGGTTGGCCCATTCGTCTTCGACCCGGGCGCGCAATACATACTCGTCTTTCCCAAGCGGCAGCAGTTCGAATACGTCGTCGTCCTGCACGACTTCACCGCGTCCCGCCAAGCGGATCGGCGCACGCGGGCCGTAACTGCCGAAGCCCACATCGCACAACCACTCCTCGCCGTCGAGCCGGGCCAGTATCGCCATGTGAGTGCGCGGCCGGCGCGCGTGATAGATCATCGGCCGGCAGCCGACGAAGCGGTAGTCGACACCGAGCGCGGCCAGCGCCATCGCGAACAGGCCGTTGACCTCGTAGCAGTAGCCGCCGCGCCGGCGCTGGACGATCTTCTCCACGATGTCCTCGGGCACCAGCGAGATGACCTTGCCGGCCTGCACGTCGAGATTCTCGAATGGCACGGTGCGCAGGTGCTGGCGCATGATCCCGCGCACGCTGGCAAGGTCGGCCCGCGCGTCGCCCTGGTAGGCGATGCGTTCGAGGTAGCGGGGCAGGTCGAAGTTTCCGGCTTTCATGTGCGCAGGGCCTTGCAGGGTTGCGGGGCGTCGCTGTGCGCCAATTCGGCGTAGCGGAAGCAGTCCGTCGTGTGGTCGTTCACCAGCCCCATCGCCTGCATGTGCGCATACACAATGGTTGAGCCGACGAACTTGAAGCCGCGTTTTTTCAGATCCTTGCTGATCGCGTCCGACAGCGGCGTACTTGACGGCACCTGACTCAAGTCCGCCGGCGCATTGACGATGGGCCGGCCATCGACGAAATTCCAGAAATACGCATCAAGCCCGCCGCCCGCTTCGCGCAGTTCGAGCACCGCGCGCGCGTTGCAGATCGTCGATTCGATCTTCAGCCGGTTGCGCACAATGCCCGCATCCGCCATCAAGCGCGCCACGTCGGCCTCGGTGTAACGCGCGATGCGTTCCGCATTGAAATCATCGAACGCGCGCCGGTAGTTCTCGCGTTTTTTCAGGATCGTGAACCACGACAGCCCCGCCTGCGCGCCTTCCAGCGTCAAGAGTTCGAACAGCGCGCGCTCGTCGTGCAGCGGCACGCCCCATTCGGTGTCGTGGTAGGCGCGGTAGAGCGGGTCGGGGCTGCACCAGGCGCAGCGGGGGAGGTCGGTCATGGTGGTATTTGAATTCTCGCGGTAAGTCTAAAAAGTCTAAGGGGCAACGGGGTGGTACTTGATCCGGAGATTGTTGAATGTCTCCGCTGGTGTGGGTAAGTATTCCTACGTTTGGGAACTTCTGCTTCCACAGAGGATGACAGTTGCCTCTAGGTCGATCAGCCTGCCACCAACATGCACTCGACAGGAAGTTACGGCCGAGATACAGACGGTAGACTTTAATACCTGCCCGCACTTTTCTTGCGAGAACCCAGCCTTCGACACAATTTCAACCATGTGCGCGTTCACATTGGCAATGCCACGCCACGCGGCCTGTAGATGCTGTCAGCGCACAGGCGTTCACCGTTGGTAAGCACCATGTTTTCTGCGTAGGCACTTACGCGTCCACAAGACGGCGCGGGCAACGGCTTCCCGCGCACGAACTCGCCACACCGCTACCTCACCCGCACCGCCATCATCCCCAACAGCGCGCGCCACTGGTGCACGCTCAGGGCCAGGCCGATCAGCAACGTACCCAGCCACACGCGCACGCCGACGTGTTCGCCGTTCAACGCGCTGCCCAGTAGCAACGCAAGCACAGGGGTGACCAGAGTGATGAGCGCGACCTTGCCAGTTTCCATGTGCTTGATGACGTAGTAGTAGAGCGCGAAGCCGACCACCGAGCCGAACACGCCGAGGTAGACGATGGCGGCGCCGGCGCGCGGCGGCACGGCGGCGGGCACGCGGGCGTCGGCGCTCCACCACCACACCAGGGCGAACAGCGGCAGCGCAACGGCGAGCGCGCCGACGGTGGTGGCGAGCGGCGGACTGTCGTCGCCGATGCGTTTTATCCACACCAGGCTGCCGGAATACAGCGTCACCGCGCCGAGCAGCGCGAGCACGCCGGCCAGCGCGTGGGCGCCGCCCATTTCGTGGCTGTCGCCGAAGATGACCGCGAGCCCCGCGAGACCCAGCAGCATGCCGGCGAGTTTGGCGCGGGTAAGCGTTTCCTCCCCCAGCCACAGCAGCGCCAGCAGGCCGGTGATCAGCGGCGTCAGGCCGAACAGCACCGAAATCAGCCCCGAGTGGATGTACTGCGCGCCCCAGTAGGTGAGCGTCATCGCGCCGAACATGCCGATGCCCGCAGCGGCGTAGCTCGCACAGGCGCGGCGGTGCAGCGGCAAGCGGATGCGCCAGGCGGCGAGGACGAACGCGGCGACCGCGAGACCGATCGCCATGCGCGCGGCGACGGCAAATGAAAAGTCGGTGCCCTGTCCGCTCCATTTGATGGCGAGCGGCGTGGTGGCCCAGATGAGGATGACGCCGAGGTAGGCGGCGGGGATGGGCATGAAGAGTCTCCAGCGATCAGGTCGTGGGGGGATGCAAGTTCGCGTGCGCGGCCAACTCGCTCTGGATGAAAGCGGCGATCATGGCGCGCCAGGTGGCTTCGGCCACCGCCGGGTCGGCGCCGATCGCGCGGGCATGGTTGACGATACCGGCTACGACAGCCTCGACGCGCGATGGGGCGGGCACGTCGGCAGCGGTGCGCTTGAAGCGCGCGGCCTGTTGCACGTAGCCGCCGCGCTCGGCAAGCAGCGCCAGCATCTGCAGATCGATGCGGTCGATGGCGTGGCGTACCTGTTCCAGTGAATTGCAGGTTTCGATGTTCATGAACGGCCCCTCTTTTTTCGGACGACAAAAACAAAAAGGCCGCGAACCTTTGCGGGTCCGCGGCCTTTTTGGGGAAATCGATTCGTTACTGCTGGATCAACACCCCCCCGGCCCGGACACGCGTACGCGCAGCCACATGCACAGCGGCAGGCGGCGGATGATGGCGATGGGGGCGGAATGCACGGGAAGAATCATGGCCACATTCTGGCCGGGGTTGAAGCGGGCTGTCAATTGTGCGCGGTTGATTTGTGTGATGGCGCTCAGCGCCCCAGCCCGTATTGCTTGAGCTTGCGGTACAGCGTGCGTTCGGTGATGCCGAGCGCGGCGGCGACGCGCGCGCGATGTCCTTGATGGGCGTCCAGCAAACCCTGGATATGCGCGCGCTCCAGCGCAGGGAGCGACTGAGCGGATGCTGCCTGCATGGGGGCGGCACCGGTAGCGAGCGAAGCAGGCAGCGCCGCAACAGGTAACTGCAAGTCAGCGGCCGAAATCACGCCGCCGCGGCAGTTCAGCACGGCTTTTTGCAGCAGGTTGCGCAACTCGCGCACGTTGCCCGGAAAGTCGTAGGCCTGCAGCATTGCGACGGCCTCCGGCGCAAGGCGGCAGCTGCCCTGGGTGCCGACCAAGCGTTTCAGAATGTACGCGGCAAGGTCCGGCAGGTCCTCGGCCCGTTCGCGCAGGGGGGGCAAGGTCACATCGATTCCCGCCACGCGGTAATACAAATCCAGGCGAAAGCGCTTGGCGTCCACTTCGTCCAGCAAGCGGCGATTGGTGGCTGACACCAGGCGAACATTGGCACTCAGGGTCTGGGTGCCGCCGACGCGCCGGTATTCGCCGGTTTCCAGCACGCGTAGCAGCTTGGCCTGCAGGTTGAGCGGAATTTCGCCGATTTCATCGAGGAACAGGGTGCCTTCGTCGGCCAGCTCGAACAGGCCTTTCTTGAGCCCGCTGCTGCCCGAAAATGCGCCGCGCTCATGACCGAACAGCTCGCTCTCGAACAGGTTTTCCGGCACGGCTGCACAGTTGATGACGATGAACGAGCCATTCTTGTGGCTGGAACGGGCGTGGATGAAACGTGCGGCCAGTTCCTTGCCGACGCCAGATTCGCCGAACAACAAAACGGAGGCTTCGCTTTCGGCGACGCGTGCGAGATTGTCCACGCAGGACAAAAAGGCGGGCGAGCGACCGATCATCTGCATCGCGTCGCATACGCTGCCCGCTTCGGCTTCCAGTGGGAACATCTGCTCGCCCAGATAGGTCTCGCCGTCCTTTCCAAGCAGCCGATGGCCCTGAATGCGGGTGCGCTCGGGCTGGCTGTCTGCGTGGTAATGCGTGTGCAGGACCTCGACCGCTTCGCCCTGCTTGAATAGCGCCAGGTGCGGGCATTGCTCGCCATTTTCGTGACAGGGGCGGTCGGAGTGATGCGACACCGCATGGCAGGTTTGCCCGACGATAGCTTCCGAAGATATGCCATAGGCGTCGCAATAGCGCCGGTTTGCGGCAACGATGCGGTAATGGCGGTCGATGATGACGAAAGGTTGCTCGTGTGTGTCGATCAGATTTTGAATGTCGATCATTTCCGGTTCCTGTTTGTCATGACTGTCGCGAAATGTGTCATGACCCATTGGTCATGTCAACGGCGGGAGACGGGGCGAAGCCTGATGGACCGGGGTATTGCATATGGCATGTCAATTGCTAGGGTTAAAGCTTGAACCTCATCAGGAAGCAGAAAAATGGCACATATCGTGATTTTGGGCGCTGGCGTGGGCGGCATGAACATGGCCTACGAAATGCGCGAACTGGCTCGCGCCGAAGACCGGGTGACCGTGATTTCGAATTTGCCGTATTTCCAGTTCACGCCGTCCAATCCCTGGGTGGCGGTGAACTGGCGCAAACGCGATGACATCACGATCCCGGTTGCACCTTATCTGAACAAGAAGAATATCGACTTCATCGCAGTCGGCGCCGCACGCGTGCATCCTGAGCGCAACCAGCTAGAACTGACGGACGGTCAGGTCGTGGACTACGACTACCTGGTGATCGCAACCGGCCCCAAGCTGGCGTTCGACGAAGTGCCCGGACTGGGGCCCGATGGCCATACCCAGTCGGTCTGCCAGGTCGACCATGCCACGGCAGCCGCGCGGCAATGGGACACGTTCGTGCAAGAGCCGGGGCCCATCGTGGTCGGTGCCGTGCAGGGTGCATCGTGCTACGGCCCGGCCTACGAGTTCGCTTTCATCATGGATACCGACCTGCGCAAGCGCAAGATCCGCGACCGCGTGCCGATGACTTATGTCACCGCCGAGCCCTATATCGGCCATCTCGGCCTCGGCGGCGTGGGCGACTCCAAAGGATTGATGGAATCCGCGATGCGCGACCGCCACATCAAGTGGATCTGCAACGCCAAAGTGACCAAGGTCGAAGCCGGCAAGATGTTCGTCGCCGAGCACAACGACAAGGGCGAAATCATCAAGGAACACGAGCTGCCGTTCGCCTATTCGATGATGTTGCCCGCGTTCAAGGGCATCGACGCCGTGTTCGGCATCGAAGGCCTGACCAACCCGCGCGGCTTCATCACCATCGATGCTTTCCAGCGCAACCCCAAGTTCAAGAACATTTTCTCGGTCGGCGTATGCGTCGCCATCCCGCCGGTGGAAGTCACGCCCGTGCCCACCGGCACACCCAAGACCGGTTACATGATCGAGTCCATGGTCACCGCTACCGCGCACAATATCCGCGCACTGCTCGACGGCCGCGAACCCACCGAGAAAGCCACCTGGAATGCGATCTGCCTGGCCGACTTTGGCGACACCGGCGCCGCCTTCGTCGCGCTGCCGCAGATTCCGCCGCGCAACGTCAACTGGTACAAGGAAGGCAAGTGGGTGCACCTGGCCAAGGTCGCGTTCGAGAAATACTTCATGCGCAAGATGAAAACCGGCACCACCGAGCCGCTGTACGAGAAATACGTGTTGGGCCTGCTGGGCATCAAGAAACTCAAATAGGGGTCTCCCCGAACGCTTTGTCATGGCGCCCGCGGGCGCCGTTTTTTTGCCTGTCTTGCGGCTTGGGCGCGCGGCTATAATCCTTTGTTTTCAGCAGGGGTCGGGCTGCCCGGCGCGCGAAGGAATCACCATGCTTCTCATGATCGACAATTACGACAGCTTCACCTACAACCTCGTGCAGTATTTCGGCGAGCTGGGGGAGGACGTCAAGGTCATTCGCAACGACGAGATCGATCTCGCGGGTATCGCCGCGTTGAAACCCGATCACATCGTGGTATCGCCCGGCCCCTGCACGCCCAACGAGGCCGGGGTGTCGGTGCCGCTGATCAAGGAATACGCAGGCAAGGTGCCGATACTCGGCGTCTGCCTCGGCCACCAGAGCATCGGCCAGGCCTTCGGCGGAAAAATCGTGCGCGCCAAAGAACTGATGCACGGCAAGACCTCGATGATCCATCACACCGACGCCGGCGTATTCAAAGGCCTGCCGAATCCCTTCCGCGCCACCCGTTACCACTCGCTGGTGATCGAGCGCGAATCGCTGCCGGACTGCCTCGAAATCACCGCGTGGACCGACGACGGCGAAATCATGGGGGTGCGCCACAAGACGCTGGCCGTCGAAGGCGTGCAGTTCCACCCCGAATCCATCCTCACCGAGCATGGCCACGCCATGCTGGCCAATTTCCTCAAATTCGGACAGCCTGCCCATGCCTAAGCCGACTCTGTGGTTTGCCGTCTGCGCGAGCCTGTTCGGCCTGAGCGCGCCGGGAATGGCAGCGCCGTCGTGCGGCGCGTCGGGCGTGGCGCTGCAGGTGCTGGGCTCGGGCGGCCCTGAGGCGGCGGACAAGCGCGCGTCCAGCGGCTATCTGCTGTGGCAGGACGGCCGTACGCGGCTGCTGGTCGATGCGGGCGGCGGCGTGAAGCTGCGCTTCGGCGAAGCCGGCGCGTCGATGGTCGATCTCGACGCCGTCGCGTTCACGCATTTCCACGCCGACCACGCGAGCGATTTTGCCGCGCTGGTGAAATCGAGTTACTTCGAAGACCGCAGCCGTGCGCTGCCGGTCTACGGCCCGCCGGGCAATGCCATCATGCCGGGTGCGGAGGCCTTCGCCGACGCCTTGTTCGGCAAGGCGGGCGCGTTTCGCTACCTCGGCGATTTTCTCGACGGCAGCGGCAGCTACACGCTCGAACCGCAGGACGTGAAAGCCGACGGCAAGGTGGTCGGCGTGGGCACGTTCCGCGCCATGCGCCTTGCCGCCACCGCCGTCGAGCACGGATCCTTGCCCGCGCTGGCGTGGCGCGCCGAGATCAGCGGCGCGGTCGTCGTGTTTTCAGGCGACACCAGCGGCAAGGGCGATCTGGTCGCGCTCGCGCGCGACGCCGATGTTTTCGTCGCGCACAACGCGGTCCCCATCGGCACCACCGGCGTGGCGCACGCCCTGCACATGACGCCTGACGACATCGGCCGCATTGCCGCCCAGGCGCGGGTCAAGAAGCTGGTGCTGTCGCACCGCATGTTGCGCACCCTCGGCCGCGAAGCCGACACGCTCGCCGCGATCCGCGTCCACTATGCCGGGCCGGTCGCATTTGCCGACGACCTGAGCTGCTATCCCCTGAACCTGAACCCGGCCAGCCCGAAATGAGCGCCATGACCTACCCCGAACTGTTGACCCTGCTGCTGCAACGCCACGACCTGCCGCACGAGGCCATGCTGGTTGCAATGCGCGCCGTGATGGGCGGCGAATGGACGCCGGCGCAGGTCGCCGGCTTTCTGGTCGCGCTGCGCATCAAGGGCGAGTCGGTCAGCGAGATTGCCGCTGCCGCCGAAGTGATGCGCGAGCTGTCGACCAAGGTGCCGCTCGCGGGCGTCGACCATCTGGTCGACACCTGCGGCACCGGCGGCGACGGCGCGCACACCTTCAATATTTCCACCGCCTCCGCGTTTGTCGCGGCGGCGTGTGGTGCGCGCGTCGCCAAGCACGGCGGGCGCTCGGTGTCGTCCACCTCGGGCAGCGCCGACGTGCTGGAAGCGCTGGGCGTCAACGTCAACCTGAGTCCCGACAAGGTCGCCGAGGCGGTGAAGACGCTGGGCGTCGGCTTCATGTTTGCCCCCAACCACCACAGCGCGATGAAACACGCCGCGCCGGTGCGCAAAGAACTCGGCGTGCGCACCCTGTTCAATCTGCTCGGCCCACTCACCAACCCGGCCGGCGCGCCGAACCAGGTGATGGGCGTGTTCAGCCGCGAACTCACTGGCACCTTGGCGCGCGTGCTGCAGACGCTCGGTAGCCGCCATGTGCTGGTCGTGCATGCCGAAGAAGGGCTGGATGAAATCAGCCTGGCCTCGCCCACGTTCGTGGCCGAACTGAAAGACGGCCACGTCAGCGAATACGAACTCGAACCCGGCCTGTTCGGCCTGCCGCAAGTGGCGGCGAGCGAGCTGGTGGTGAACGGCAAGGATGAAGCCGTCGAGATGCTGCTGGCCGCGCTGGAAAACCGCCACGCCGGCGCCGCCGCCATCGTCGCCCTCAACGCCGGTGCGGCGATTTATGTCTGTGGTCGCGCCGCCAGCCTGATGGATGGCGTGGCGCAAGCGCAGCACGCCATCGCCAGCCTGGCAGCGCGCGACACCCTCGAACACTACCGTCGCTTCAGCCAGTCATGAATTGCCCAAAATGAGCGATATCCTCGAAAAAATACTCGCCACCAAACGCGCAGAAATCGCTGCTGGCCTGGCCGCCGTGCCGCTGGCCGAGATGCAGGCGCGTGCCAGGGCCGCCGCGCCGCCGCGTGATTTTGTCGGCGCCCTGCGCGCCAAACTGGCCGCCGGCCAGCCGGCCGTCATCGCCGAAATCAAGAAAGCCAGCCCGTCCAAGGGGGTCATCCGGCCCGACTTCAAGCCCGCGGAGATCGCCGCCAGTTATGCCGCCGGCGGCGCCGCGTGCCTGTCGGTGCTGACCGACCGCGACTACTTTCAGGGCAGCGCCGAGTATCTGATGCAGGCGCGCGCCGCGTGCGCGCTGCCGGTGCTGCGCAAAGATTTCATCATCGATCCGTATCAGGTCTTTGAGGCGCGCGCGATGGGCGCGGACTGCATTTTGCTGATCGTCGCCGCGCTGGAACTGTCGGCGATGAAGGCGCTGGAAGACCTGGCGTTCGAGTTAGGGATGGCGGTGTTGGTGGAGTCGCACAATGCTGCGGAGCTGGATTCGGCGTTGCAGTTGAAGACGCCGCTGCAGGGAATCAACAACCGCAATCTGCGGACGTTTGAGGTGAGTCTGGAGACGACCCTGGGTTTGTTGCCGAAGATCGGGAGTGAGCGGATTGTGATTACCGAGTCGGGGATACTTGCACCGGCGGATGTGGTGCGGATGCGGGGGCATCAGGTCAATGCGTTTCTGGTGGGAGAGGCGTTCATGCGGGCGGCTGATCCCGGGGCGGAGCTGGCTCGGTTGTTTGCCGTCTAGGTGCAGGTGGCTGATAGCCTCCCCCTTTGGAAAAGCACACTGAAGGCCATAACGGTGAGACTTCCCCCTTTTCCAAAGGGGGGAGGTTTATCCAGTCATCGCTTACCGCCAAACAAACTCCCCAACACCCCCCGAATAATCGACCTTCCGGCCTGGCTGCCGATCGCCCGCGCAGCGGATTTGGTAAACGCCTCCAGCACCCCTTCGCGGCGCCCGCTGCCGCCCAGCACGCCCCCCAGAATGTCGCCCAGACCACCGCCCCCTGCAGCCGCCGCTTCGGTCGTTTTCGCCGCGGGTTTTGCCGCCGCAGCCGCAATAGCCGTCTGCTCGGCACGCGCCTTCAGCGATTCGTAGGCCGACTCACGATCTACCGTCTTGTCGTACACGCCCGCCACCAGCGAGGTTTGCATCAACTGCCGGCGCTGGGCTTCGGTGATGGGGCCGAGCTGGCCCTGCGGCGGCACGACGAAGGCGCGCTCAACCACGCCAGGGCGGCCTTTTGCGTCGAGAAAGGACACCAGCGCTTCGCCAACGCCGAGTTCGGTGATGACCGCGGCCTCATCCAGCGCCGGGTTGTCGCGCATGGTTTCGGCGGCGGCCTTGACCGCCTTCTGGTCGCGTGCGGAAAACGCGCGCAGCGCATGCTGCACGCGGTTGCCGAGTTGCGACAGGATCTTGTCCGGCACGTCGGCTGGGTTCTGGGTGACGAAAAACACGCCGACGCCTTTCGAGCGGATCAGCCGCACCACCTGCTCGATCTTGTCGACCAGCGCGTCGGGGGCGTCGGTAAACAGCAGGTGCGCTTCGTCGAAGAAGAACACCAGCTTCGGCTTGTCGAGGTCGCCCGCTTCGGGCAGGTTTTCGTACAGTTCGGCCAGCAGCCACAGCAGCAGGGTGGCGTACATTTTGGGCGCCTGCATCAGGGTGTCGGCCGACAGGATATTGATGACGCCGCGACCCCTGTCGGTCTGCATCAGGTCGTCGATGTTGAGCATCGGTTCGCCGAAAATCTGCTCGCCGCCCTGCGATTCCAGTGCCAGCAAGCCGCGCTGGATGGCGCCGATGGACGCCGCCGACACGTTGCCATAATCGGTGGTGAACAGTTTGGCGTTTTCTCCGACGTAGGCCAGCATCGCGCGCAGGTCCTTGAGGTCGAGCAGCAGCAGGCTGTTGTCGTCGGCGACCTTGAATACCAGGTTGAGCACGCCGTTCTGGGTTTCGTTGAGATCGAGCATGCGCCCCAGCAGCAGCGGGCCCATGTCGGATACCGTCGCGCGCACCGGGTGGCCGCTGGTGCCGAACGGATCCCATAGGGTGACCGGATAGCCCTGATGCTGAAAGCCTTCGAGTTTGAGCATTTCCACGCGCTCGGTCACCTTGGCATTGCCGCCGCCGGGCTGCGATACGCCCGACAGATCGCCCTTCACGTCCGACATGAAACACGGCACGCCGATGCGTGAAAAATGCTCGGCCAGCGTCTGCAGGGTGACGGTCTTGCCAGTGCCGGTGGCGCCAGTGATGAGGCCGTGACGGTTGGCCATCTGCGGCAGCAGGCAGAGGTCAAGGGTGGCGTTTTTGGCGATCAGCAGCGGTTCGGTCACGGCAGTTCCTGTCGAATGGAGCGGGGAATGAGGATTCTAGCGGGTTCGACTGCGTCAGGTATTCAGTTCGGTATAGAAGCACCCGCTAATGTTGCGGGTATCATCGGGTCATCGAGAAAAGCAGGGCAACAGCGTGGAAAAAACTCAAGAAATACATGAAATCGTCATCGTCGGCGGCGGCGCGGGGGGGCTCGAACTGGCCACACGCCTGGGCGACAAGCTGGGCAAAAAGAAGCGCGCGAACATCACGCTGATCGATGCTTCGCCTTCGCATTTGTGGAAGCCGCTGCTGTACGAAGTGGCGGCGGGCAGCCTCGACTCCTACGCCGAGAGGCTGGAATATCTGGCGCAGGGCCACTGGCACCATTTCAAGTTTCGCCTCGGGCGGATGGAGCAACTGGACCGCGCCAAGCAGGAAATCGGCGTGGCGCCCACGTTTGATGAAAAAGGCGAGGAGATCATTCCACGGCGCCGCTTTCGCTACGACACGCTGATCATTGCCGTCGGCTCGGTGGCCAACGACTTCGGCGTGCCCGGCGTCTCCGAGCACTGCATCATGCTCGATACGCCGAGCGAGGCGCGAGAGTTCCATCGCCGTCACATCAACGCATGCCTGCGCGCCAATACCCAGACCGAGGGCGTCGCGCCCGGCCAGTTGACCGTCGGCATCGTCGGCGCGGGCGCCACCGGGGTCGAGCTCGCGGCCGAGCTGCACGACACCACGCGCGAGCTGTCGGCTTACGGCATGGACCAAATCGACCCTGACCGAAGCCTGAAGCTGCTGCTGGTCGAAGCCTCCGACCGCATCCTGCCCGGCCTGCCGCCGCGGTTGTCGGGCGCGGCGGCGGAGCGGCTGGCCGAGCTCGGGGTCGAGATGCACGTCAACGAGCGCGTGACCGAGGTGCGCCGTGACGGCATGATGACGGCGTCGGGCAAATTCATTCCCGCCAGCATGATGGTGTGGTCGGCCGGCATCAAGGCGCCAGATTTCCTGCGCGAGATCGACGGTCTGGAAACCAACCGCATCAATCAGCTGGTGGTCAAACCCACGCTGCAGACCACGCGCGACGACAATATTTTTGCGCTCGGCGACTGCGCCGCCTGCCCGATGCCGGACGGCAAGAATGTGCCGCCGCGCGCCCAGGCCGCGCATCAGCAGGCGACGCATATCGCGAAGGCGATCTGCCGCCGCTTCCGCGGCAAGCCGCTGCAGGATTACGTCTATCGCGACTACGGTTCGCTGGTCGCGCTGGGGCGCTTTTCTACTGTCGGCAATCTGATGGGCGGCCTGTCGGGCGGCAGCATCATGATCGAAGGCGCGATGGCGCGGCTGGTGTACTGGTCATTGCACAAGATGCACCAGATCGCCCTGCACGGCTGGGTTAAGACCTCGATGACAACCTACGCCCACTTCATCAGCACGCCGACGCGCGCACGCATCAAGCTGCACTGAGCGGCCCCTGTCTTTGCGCTTTGCTGGCGCACAAACAAAACGGGCAGACCCAAAGGTCTGCCCGTTTCATTTGCTGCTGGCTAATGCGGCAAAAACCAATCAGCTGCCGATCACGCCACCGTCGTCCTTGGTGATGACGACGACTGCTGAACGCGGCTTGGCCGGGCCGGATGCGCTCGCCGTGGTAGGGCCGTTGGCGCCGTTGTCGGGCCAGGACGAGTTTTCGGTGAAGCCCGCTGTCCAGTCTTCTCCCGGATGCTGGATGCCGACGAACATCGACTTGCCGTCCGGCGTCGTCGTCACGCCGGTGACTTCGGCATTGGGCGGCGCGGTGAGGAAGCGGCGCGTTTCGCCGGTCGTTACGTCGGCGCACATCATGACGTTGCCGCCAATGTTGGCGTAGGCGCCGGTGGCGGTACCGGCCTGGTCGGTCTGGATCCACAGGCGGCCGTCGCGGTCGAACCACAGGCCGTCGGGCGAACCGTAGTCGTCGCCGTTGATGGTGCCCTGCAGGTCGGGGTTGGCGTCCAGGCTGTCGCCGGCCTGCACGAACAAATCCCATTCGAACGCGGTGGCGGTGACGCGGTTGCCCGCCTCGCGCCAGCGGACGATGTGACCATGGATATTCTTCGCACGCGGGTTGGCGGCGTCGATCTGGGCAGCGCTGCGCGCGGTGTTGTTGGTCATGGTCATGTAGACCTCGCGGCTGTGCGGGTGCACCGCGCCCCATTCCGGACGGTCCATCTTGGTGGCTCCCAGCAGGTCGGCGGCGGCACGCGCCCGGATCAGGACTTCGCCCTGATCCGCAAAGCCGTTGGCGGCGGTCAGGCTGTTCTCGCCGTGAACAAGCGCCAGCCATTCGCCGGAGCCGTCGGCGTTGAAGCGCGCGGCGTACAGGGTGCCGTGGTCGAGCATCTCGCGGTGGCGGGCTTTCATGCGGCGCGCACCGACTTGCTTGTCGAGCTTGTGTGCGGAAACGAATTTGTACACGTATTCAAAACGTTCATCGTCACCCATGTAGACGGCGAGGTTGTCGTTGTCGTCCACCACCACCCAGGCGCCTTCGTGCTTGAAGCGGCCCAGCGCAGTGCGCTTGACGGGGGTGCTCTTGGGGTCGAAGGGGTCGATCTCGACGACCCAGCCGAAGCGGTTGGGTTCGTTCGATACCTGGCCATCCGCACGCAGGTCGAAGCGCGGATCGGCTTCGTGCCAGCGGTAGCCAAAGCCGCCCTTGCTCACGCCATACCGTTTTTCGTGCGGGGTCTGGACGAAGGCGGCGTCGGTCGTGCCGAAGTAGCCGTTGAAATTTTCTTCGCAGGTGAGATAGGTGCCCCACGGCGTGTAGCCGTTGGCGCAGTTGTTGAGCGTCCCCAGTACGCGCATGCCGCTGGGGTCAGCGGGCGTTTTCAGCATGGCATGGCCGGCGGCGGGGCCGGATACCGCCATCGGCGTCTTGCCGGTGATGCGGCGGGCCAGGCGCGACGGGCGCTTGATTTTCCAGTCGCCCTTGCGCGCCGGACGCAAGGCTTCGACGACGTTGACGCCATGGGCGGCAAGCTGGGTATCGACCCGCTCGGCGGTCATCTCGTCACTGCTGTAGGACAGGGTGGCATGTACCAAGCCGGGGTCGTTGTACTCGCTGTTCGACACGAGCAGGCCGTGCATGTTGCCAGCGCGGGCAGGCTCGGCCGGGAAAGGGAAGAAATGCATGCCGTCGGTGTGCGCACCGTAGCTTCTGAGCTGCTGGGCCTCGGTCATTTCGGTCGCGGGGTCCCAGTTGGCGCCGTGCGACAGCGCATCGCCCCAAGCGACAAAAACGCGGGTGCTGTAACCGGCCGGTACGCTGACCATGTCGGTCATCGGCAAAGTGTTGGCGGACACCGGCGTAAAGCCGATCAGCGGGTCTGCGGCATTGCCGCCATGACCGCCTTTGGCAAGGGCGCCAGTGGACAGCCCCATGCCGCCGAATGCGGCCCAGGTGGCCACGCCGATCGAGCCCTTGAGCAGGGTGCGGCGCTGATGGTTGCAGGTGTCGATCACGTCCTGCATGGACGGATTGTTCGACGGGTTGTTCGATTCGTCATTGGAAAACATGGAAATCCTCTCGCCAGATCAGTTGTAGGGTTGCAGCGCGGGATAACCACACCATTGCGGGCGGCCGCGCGAGCAGGTCGACTGTAGAGAGGGCATATGACAGCCTGATGAAGCGCGTCCGGCGCTGTTCACGCTCCAATGGCGGGTGGGCGGCGCCGCGCCTGAGGCGGCAGCGAAGCAGCCGAAATCGATGCCCGGTCCTCTTGAATCCGGCCCATTCCCCCACATCTAATGGGGTATATCGAATGCAGGAGCACGCCATGTCTATTACCCGTCCCGCCGCTGTCGCGGGGATGTTTTACCCGGACAACCCGGCCGAACTGAAACGCAGCGTCAGCGAGCAGCTGGCACATGCCAGCGCGGGCGCTGGGGCGCGTGCGCCCAAGGCGCTGATCGTGCCGCACGCCGGTTACGTCTATTCCGGCGCGGTCGCCGCCAGTGCTTACGCCCGGCTGGGCGAGCAGCGCGCCCGTATTCGCCGCGTGGTGCTGCTCGGCCCCACCCACCGTGTCTATGTGCGCGGGCTGGCCTTGCCTGATGCCGACCGCTTTGCCACCCCGCTCGGCGAGATCCCGCTGGACCAGGCAGGCATGCAGCGCTTGTCCGCATTGCCGCAGGTGAGCGTCAGCGCGGCGGCGCACCAGATGGAGCATTCGCTCGAAGTGCAGCTGCCGTTTCTGCAACAGGCGCTGGACGATTTCGAGTTGCTGCCGCTGGCGGTGGGCGACGCCACGCCCGAGGAAGTGGCCGAGGTGCTGGAAGCGGTGTGGGGTGGCGACGAGACCTTGATCGTGATCAGTTCCGACCTGTCGCATTTCCTGCCCGACGCGGTGGCGCGCAAGGTCGACGGCGCGACGGTCGAGGCCATCCTGGCCTTGAACCCGCACCTCGACCACGAGCAGGCCTGCGGCGCGACGCCGGTCAACGGCCTGCTGCTGGCCGCGCGCCGGCATGGCCTGCAGCCCGTGGCGCTGGACGTGCGCAATTCCAGCGACACCGCCGGCGATCCCGAGCGGGTGGTGGGCTATGCCGCGTTTGCTTTTGAGAATGCGGCCGATGTGCAGCAGCCTGAAGCGGATGACAAGGGGTCGGTTTTGCTCAAGCTCGCGCGGTCTGGAATCGCGGCGGCGCTCGGTCAGTCCGTTGCGCTGGGCCAGACCGCGGCATTGGGCCAGTCCGCTGCGTTCGACGCGCGGCATGCCTGGCTGCAGGCGCACGGCGCCAGCTTCGTCACGCTGACCCGGCACGGCGAGTTGCGCGGCTGCATCGGCACGCTGGAGGCGCACCGGCCGCTGGCCGACGACGTGCGCGAAAACGCCGTGGCCGCAGCCTTTCGCGACCCGCGTTTTGCGCCGCTGAGCCGGGCGGAGTTCGACACCATCCGCGTCGAAGTGTCGCTGCTGTCGCCAGCCGAATCGTTGGGCACCGCCAGCGAGCAGGAGGCGCTGGCCAGCCTGCGCCCGCACGTCGATGGCGTGGTGTTCGAATTCGGCCACTACCGCAGCACCTTCCTGCCGCAGGTGTGGGAACAGCTGCCCGACCCGGTCGAGTTTCTGGCGCAGCTCAAACGCAAGGCCGGGCTGTCGATGAATTTCTGGGACCCGGGCGTGCGGCTGTCGCGCTATACGGTCAGCAAATGGAAGGAGGCCATCGCATGAGCGTGAACGAATCGCATCACCCCGCGCGCTGGTGGCACGCGCTGCCCGACGGCCGCATCCAGTGCGATCTCTGCCCGCGCGACTGCAAGCTGCACGAGGGCCAGCGCGGGCTGTGTTTCGTACGCAAGATGGAGGGTGGGCAGATGGTGCTCACCACCTATGGCCGTTCGTCCGGCTTCTGCGTCGACCCCATCGAGAAAAAGCCGCTGAACCATTTTTATCCGGGTTCGTCGGTGTTTTCGTTCGGCACCGCCGGCTGCAACCTCGCCTGCAAGTTTTGCCAGAACTGGGACATTTCCAAGTCGCGCGAGACCGACACGCTGATGGACCAGGCGTCGCCGGACGAGATTGCCGCCGCGGCGGAACGTGCCGGCAGCAAGAGCGTGGCTTTCACCTACAACGACCCGGTGATCTTCGCCGAATACGCGCTGGACGTGGCCGACGCCTGCCATGCGCGCGGCCTCAAGACGGTGGCGGTCACCGCCGGCTACATTCATGAAGCGCCGCGTCGCGAATTCTTCGCCAAAATGGACGCGGCCAACGTCGACTTGAAGGCCTTCACCGAGGACTTCTATTTCAAGCTGACCGGCGCGCGCCTGCAACCGGTGCTCGATACGCTGGTGTACCTGAAGCGCGAGACCAACGTGTGGACTGAAATCACCACGCTGCTGATTCCCGGCCACAACGATTCCGATGTCGAGATCGCAGCGATGAGCCAGTGGATCATGCGCGAACTCGGCCCCGAGGTGCCGCTGCATTTCTCCGCCTTCCATCCGGACTGGAAAATGCGCGACGTGCCGCCCACCCCGCCGTCCACGCTCTCCCGCGCGCGCGACATTGCGCAGAAGGCCGGTCTGCATTACGTCTATACCGGCAACGTGCACGACACCACGGGCGGCACCACCTTCTGCCCGGGTTGCCATGATCCGTTGATCGTGCGCGACTGGTATCGCATCGAGCGCAACAGCGTGACCCCGGAGGGCCGCTGCCCGCATTGCGGCCATGCCATCGCGGGGCATTTCGATTCCAGCCACCCCGCCTTCGGCAACCGCCGCATCCCGATTGCCCTGCATCCAGCGTCCCGCCCATGAACACGTCCACGCTGGTCCATATTCCCGCCGACAGCGTCACGGTCGAAGGCATGCTGGAGATTCCCGGGCATGCGCTCGGGCTGGTGCTATTCGCCCACGGCAGCGGTTCGTCGCGCCATTCGCCGCGCAACAACTATGTCGCCGGCGTGTTGCGCGAAGCGGGCGTGGGCACCTTGCTGATGGATTTGCTGACGCCGCAAGAAGACCGCGATGTCGCCCAGCGCTTCGACATTGGCCTGCTGACGCAACGCCTGCTGGCGGCGGCGCGCTGGGCGCATGGTCAGCCCATTGCGCGCGGCTTGCCACTGGGATTCTTCGGCGCCAGCACCGGCGCTGCCGCGGCGATCGAAGCGGCAGCGCTGCTGGGGGCGGATGCTGCGGCCGTGGTGTCGCGTGGCGGTCGCCCCGACCTGGCCAGCCGCACCGCGCTGGCGACCGTGAGCGCGCCGACTCTGCTGCTGGTCGGCGGATGGGACGACGGCGTGATCGAACTCAACCAGCAGGCCTACGACCAGCTGACTTGCGAAAAGGAATTGAGCATTGTTCCCGGTGCGACCCACTTGTTCGAGGAGGCCGGCACGCTGCAACAGGTGGCGCAGCGGGCCGCGCTCTGGTTCGCCGGGCATTTTGCGCCGATCCCGCACGCCTGATTTTCGCGTGATTCCGTCGTCGCAGCAGGCATTCGATGGACTGCCTTACATGCTGGAGTGGCCGCCTTGTGCGTATTCCCGCTCGTGTTTTTCCTGGCATGCAAGGCAGCGCTTGGCGGTGGGGTAGGCCTGCAGGCGGGCGAAGCTGATGCTGTCGCCGCAGTCGACGCACACGCCGTAGGTGGCGTCCTTGAAGCGCTTGAAAGTCGATTCGATGTCCCGCAGTTCATGCACGTGACGGTCCACCACCGCCAGATTGAAATCCGCCAGCGAACTGGCCAGAGACTCATCGCCGCTGTCGCCCGGCTCGCGGTTGAGCAGTTCGATGCGGTGCTGGTTGCCGGAGTTGGCCAGTTCCTGACCGACCTCGATCAGCAAGGCCTGGTAATCCTTCTTCAGCTGCAGCGTGAGCTGGTCGATCTGGGAGGGGGTGAGTGGGGTCATTCGGATTCCTGTTTATGATTGCGGGGTCGATGCGCGGGCCGGATGCCGGGGTTAAAAAAACGCGTATCCCCATGCCAGGACAAGGCCGGGGCTTATCAAGCTAGACCAAATTCGGCGTCTATCAAGACAACGGCCGACCTGCAATCCACCAACAGGACATGACAGGATGGGTCTAACCCGGGCAGGCGCCGGGCGCGGAGCATCAGGCACGCGAACGCGAGCCCCTGAACTATGCTGGACAGGGAAGACATGGCGGACTCCCCTGTGCACATTCAAAGCCTCACTGCCGAACAAGCGCTTGCCAGCCTGCACACTCGCGCGGCGGGCCTGACGGCCGCCGAGGCCGCGCGGCGGCAGTCGGAGTTCGGTTCCAACCATGTCGAGGAAGTGCGACGCGAGCCGCTGCTGATCCGATTTGCCCGCGAATTCACGCATTTCTTCGCCATCATCCTGTGGCTGGGCGCGGCACTGGCATTTTTAGCCGACCATTTCGAGCCCGGTCAGGGCATGGCGCGGCTGGGCGCGGCCATCGTCGGCGTCATTCTCATCAACGGCGTTTTTTCGTTCTGGCAGGCCTACAAGGCCGAGCGGGCGATCGCGGCGCTGCGGCAGTTGCTGCCGCAGCAGGTGATGGCGATGCGCGGCGGCGAGACGGTGCAGTTGCTGGCGAGCGAATTGGTGCCGGGCGATCTGGTATTGCTGGAGGAGGGGGCGCGGGTGCCGGCCGACTGCCGGCTGGTCGAGGCTTTCGGCCTGCGCGTCAACACCGCGACGGTCACCGGCGAATCCTTGCCGCGCGCGTGCCATGCCGACCCTCAACCGGCGGTGTCGCCGCTGTTCGCCGACAACATCGTGCTGGCGGGTACCGCGGTGGTGTCGGGGCAGGCGCGCGCCGTGGTCTACGCCACCGGCATGCGCACCGAGTTTGGCAAGATCGCCCATCTGACCCAAACGGCAGGCGAGGCCAGTTCGCCGCTGCAGCGCGAAATCGCACGGCTGTCGCGGCTGGTGGCCCTGCTGGCCACCGGTCTGGGCGGCACGTTCTTCCTGGTCGGCCAGGCGCTCGGCCTGCCGTTCTGGGAGAACCTGTTGTTCGCCATCGGCATCATCGTCGCCAACGTGCCGGAGGGCTTGCTGCCCACGGTGACGCTGTCGCTGGCAATGGCGACGCAGCGCATGGCGAAACGCAACGCACTGGTGCGTCACTTGTCCGCGGTGGAAACGCTGGGCTCGACCACGGTGATCCTGTCCGACAAGACCGGCACGCTGACGCAGAACCGCATGTCGGTGCGCCGCCTGTGGCTGGGTGGCGAAGAGGTGACGGCAGAGGCACTGGAAGCAGAGCCGCGGCTGGCCGTGACGCATCTCGCGCTGTTCATCAATGCCGCGCTGTGCCACAGCCTGAAGCAGACGCACAACCAAGGTCTGCAGGCCTGGCTGGGCGACCCGATGGAAGTGGCGCTGGCCGGCATGGGGCGGCAGATCGCCGGCCAGCTCGATGGCTACGTGCGTATCGGCGAGCTTCCTTTCGACACCGCGCGCAAGCGCATGTCGGTGCTGGTCGAGACGTCGCGGGGACGCAAACTCTACTGCAAGGGCGCGCTGGAAACGGTGCTTGAGGTCTGCAATGCCGTGCAGCTCGATGGCGGCGTGGTGCCGCTCGATGCCGCGCTACGCACCCGGCTGCTCGCCGCGCAAGACGCCATGGCCGAATCCGGCCTGCGCGTGCTGGCCTTTGCCCATGGCGAGGCGGCCGACGATTTGACGGACGGAGAACGCGGCCTGGTGCTGTCGGGGCTGGTCGGGCTGGAAGACCCACCGCGCCCCGAAGTGCAGCAAGCCATCGCCCGCTGCGCCAGCGCCGGGATACGCGTGATCATGGTGACCGGCGACCATCCGCACACAGCGCAGGCCATCGGCCGTGAAATCGGCCTGCTGAAGACCGGGCAAGGGGTCATCACCGGGGAGGAGCTGCGCCGGCTGTCGCCCGTCCAGCTGCAACTGGCGCTGGATACGCCGGAAATCCTGTTCGCCCGTGTCGCCGCCGAGCAGAAAATGCAGCTGGTCGAGGCGCTGCAGAAAAAAGGCGAGATCGTCGCCGTGACCGGCGACGGCGTGAACGACGCGCCGGCGCTGAAAACCGCCGATATCGGCGTGGCCATGGGGTTGAGCGGCACCGATGTGGCGAAGGAAGCGGCCGACCTGATCCTGCTCGACGACAACTTCGCCAGCATCGTCACCGCCATCGAGGAGGGGCGCGCGGTGTTCGACAACCTGCGCAAGTTTCTCACCTACATTCTGTCGTCGAATGTTCCCGAACTGGTGCCCTATCTCGCCTTCGTGCTGTTTCGCATCCCGTTGCCGCTGACCATCATCCAGATTCTGGCGGTCGACCTCGGCACCGACATGCTGCCCGCGCTGGCACTCGGCGCCGAAAAGCCCGACCCCGGCGTGATGCTGCGGCCGCCGCGCGCGCGCAGCGAACGCCTGCTGTCGTGGGGACTGATCGCCCGCGCCTACCTGTTCCTCGGCGTGCTGGAAGCGGCTGCGGCCATGGCGGTGTTCTTCATCGTGCTCGATGGCGCCGGCTGGCGCTACGGTGAAGTGCTCGCCCGCACCGATCCGCTGTATCTGCAGGCCACGACGGCCTGCCTGGCGACGATCGTGATGATGCAGGTGGTGAACGTTTTTCTCTGCCGGCATCCGCGCAGATCGTCGCTGTCGTTCGGCTTGTTCGGCAATCCGCTGATCCTGCTGGGCATCGCGGTGGAGTTGCTGCTGATGCTGTTCATCGCCTACACCCCGGGCGGCAACTGGCTGTTCGGCACGGCGCCGCTGGGCGTGGAGGTCTGGCTGCTGGCGCTGGCGGGCGCGCTGCTCATGGGCGGGCTGGAAGAGTTGCGCAAGGCGTGGCTGCGGCGTGCCGGCCGTTGAGGCTGCCGGCGGTCAGCCCTGACCGAGGATGGCCTCGACTTCTGCGTCCTCGATCTGCGGAAAGTCTGCATAGAACTGCCCCACCGCGCGGAAGTCGGCCGGCGCGGCCAGGCACACCACTTCGTCGGCATAGGGACGAATCCGCTCCAGCGTATCGGGTGGTGCCACCGGCACGGCGCAGACCAGCCGCGCAGGCTTTTGCGCGCACAGCGCGTGCAACGCCGAAATCATCGTCGCTCCGGTCGCCAGTCCGTCGTCCACGACGATCACGGTGCGCCCGGCCGGATCGATCGGCGGCCGCAAGGGCGTGTACTGCTGGCGGCGCTGTTTGATGGTGTCGAGTTGCGCCTGCTTTTCCTGCTCAAGATACGCGGGCGTGCCGCCGGCCGAATACGCGTAGTCGGCGATATAGGTCCAGCCCGATTCGTCGATCGAGCCGATGGCGAATTCCGGATTGAACGGCGCGCGCAGCTTGCGCACCAGCACTACGTCGAGATCGCCGTCGAGCGCCCGCGCCAGCCGCTGGCCCATCGGCACCGCGCCGCGCGGGATGGCGAGGATTAGCGGATGCTGGCCTTTATAACGGGCCAGTGCGTCGGCCAGACGGTCTGCGGCTTGATTGCGGTCGGCAAAAAACATGATCGGCGTCTCCGGGTGTCCACCTCCTAAGCATAGTCATCGTTCCACAACCATGCTGCGCCGCGCACGCCGCTGGAGTCGCCAAACCGGGGCGGCGCCAGCCGGGTGTCCACCCGGTCGGAAAACACATAGCGCCGCCACAGCATCGGCACCGTGTCGTAGAGCCGGACGATGTTCGACATGCCGCCGCCCAGCACGATCACATCCGGATCGAGCAAATTGATGACGCCGGCGAGCGCACGCGCCAGGCGTTCTTCGTAGCGCGCCAGCGTGGCGCTGCAGGGGCCATATCCGGCCGCCGCGAGCTGCGCGATCTCGATAGCGGGCAGGTCTTCGCCGCCGTAGCGCACATGGTCGGCGGCAAAGCCGGGGCCGGACAGCCAGGTTTCGACGCACCCCTTTTTGCCGCAGTAGCAGGCGGGCGCGGCTTCGATTTCGCGCGGGCTGGGCCAGGGGTGGATCAGCGCTTCGCCGGTGGCGGGGTGGCTGCCGGTGGGGGTGCGGTCAAACGGCGCAGCAGCGAACTGGAAGTAGGGCAGCGGCGAATGGCCCCATTCACCGGCGATGGCGTTGACGCCGTTCAGGGCGTGGCCACGCACCACCACGCCGCCGCCGACCCCGGTGCCGAGGATCACGCCGAATACGCTTTCCGCCCCGGCCGCCGCGCCGTCGGTGGCTTCGGACAGCGCCAGGCAGTTGGCGTCGTTGGCAAGCCGGACTTCGCGGTTCAGCGCGCGTTCGAGGTCTTCCTTCAAAGGCCGACCGTTGAGACAGGTCGAGTTGCAGTTTTTCATCAGGCCGCTGGCAGGTGAAATGGCGCCGGGCGTGCCGATGCCGATGCTGCCGCCTTGCCCGAGTTCGACTTCGGCCTGGTGCACCAGCGCCGCGACCGCAGCGACGGTGGCGAGGTAATCGTTTTGCGGGGTCGGCACGCGGCGGCGCAGCATTTCCTGGCCTTGGGAGCCAAGCACGATCAGCTCGATTTTGCTGCCGCCAAGGTCGATGCCGAGTCGCAACGATGGGGGGCGGAGGCGGGGGACGTCGGTGCTAAAATCGCGCATTATTTTTGCGTTGGAATCAACATGGCAGGACATTCGAAATGGGCCAACATCCAGCACCGTAAAGGGCGTCAGGATGCCAAGCGCGGCAAGGTCTTCACCAAGCTTATCAAGGAAATTACCGTGGCCGCCAAGATGGGCGGCGGCGATCCGGCGATGAACCCGCGCCTGCGGCTGGCGATCGACAAGGCCAAGGCCGAGTCGATGCCGAAGGACAACATCGAAAATGCGGTCAAGCGCGGCAGCGGCCAGCTCGATGGCGTCAAC
Source organism: Hydrogenophilales bacterium 12-61-10 (assembly GCA_002279795.1). Taxonomy (GTDB): domain Bacteria; phylum Pseudomonadota; class Gammaproteobacteria; order Burkholderiales; family Thiobacillaceae; genus Thiobacillus. The sequence goes on along the minus strand of NCCT01000002.1, from coordinate 17,317 downwards.
TACGAAGAAGCGCGCTATGAAGGCTACGGCATCGGCGGCGTCGCGGTGATCGTCGACTGCCTCACCGACAACAAGACCCGCACCGTCGCTGATGTGCGCCACGCGTTCACCAAGCATGGCGGCAACATGGGAACCGACGGCTGCGTGGCATTCCAGTTCAAGCACTGCGGCCAGATCATCCTGGAGCCGGGCGCCAGCGAAGACACGGTGATGGAAGTCGCGCTCGAAGCCGGAGCCGACGACATCATCCCCAACGAGGACGGCTCGATCGAAGTGCTGACTTCGCCCGATCCCAAGGCGTTCGAAATGGTGAAGGAGGCGCTGGAAAAAGCCGGATTCAAACCGGCGGTGGCCGAGATCACCATGCGTCCCGAGGCCGAGACCGAACTCACCGGCGATGATGCAGTGAAGATGCAGAAAATTCTGGATGCGCTGGAGGTGCTCGACGACGTGCAGGATGTCTACACCAACGCGATGTTGCCAGAGTAAGCCGGGTTTGCTAATGTGGTCATAATTAAATGACCACATGGAGCCGTCATGGACTTGCCCGCCACCGAATTCAAAGCCAAATGTCTTGCCTACTTGGACCTGGTGGCGAGGACGCGCGCGGAAATCACCCTGACCAAACATGGGCGTGCTGTTGCCCGGCTGGTGCCGGTAGAGGCCATCGAGCCGGTTGTGTTCGGACGTCTGGCAGGCACAGTGCAAGTGCGTGCCGACATCGTTCACTCCATTGATGAAGTCTGGGATGCCGATGCCTGACAGCGGGCTGGTGATCGATACGCATGTCTGGTTGTGGCTCGAATCCGATCCGGTGCGCTTGAGCGAGCTAACGCGCTCGCGTATCGAACAGGCAGCCCGGGTGGGCACCTTGTGGGTATCGGTGATGTCGGTATGGGAAATCGGCATGCTGGTGGCCAAAGACCGTATCCGCCTCTCCATGCCGGTTGACGAATGGGTGCGCCAGGCGTCCGCCACGCCGGGAATGCAGATGCTGGGTGTCATGCCGGAGATTGCGCTGGAATCGACGCGGCTACCCGATGCGCCGCATGGTGATCCGGTTGATCGTCTGTTGATGGCCAGTGCGCGAGTTCACAACCTCACCCTGGTCACGGCGGACGAGAAAATCCTCGCTTACGCAAAACTTGGACATTTGAAAGCCCTGCAAGCGTGAGCGGAATCCGCATCCTCGGCATCGACCCCGGCCTGCGCATCACCGGCTTCGGCCTGATCGAACAGACCGGCCAGAAGCTGGCCTATGTCGCCAGCGGCGTAATCAAAAGCGGCGAGGGCGAATTGCCGCAACGCCTGGGCGTATTGTTTGCCGGGCTCAACGAGGTGATCGCCACCTGGCAGCCCGACACCTGCGCGGTGGAGATTGTCTTCGTCAACGTCAACCCGCAATCCACGCTGCTGCTCGGGCAGGCGCGCGGTGCCGTCATTTGCGCGGCGGTGTCGAATCAGCTGCCGGTGGCGGAATACACTGCCTTGCAGATCAAGCAGGCAGTGGCCGGGCACGGCAAGGCGGCCAAGGAGCAGGTGCAGGAAATGGTCAAGCGTCTGCTGGGCCTGCCGGTCGCGCCCACCGCCGACGCCGCCGACGCGCTGGCCTGCGCCATCACCCATGCCCATGGCAGCCGCCTTGGCGTCCACTCCACTGCGGGTTATCGTGTGAAGAGCGGACGGTTGGTCTGAACGAGAATAAAGCATGATCGCAAGAATTACAGGCACGCTGGCGGCCAAGCAGCCGCCGCAGGTGCTGGTCGATGTCGGGGGCGTCGGGTATGAAATCGACGTGCCGATGAGCACCTTCTACAACCTGCCCGCACTGGGTGAAAAGGTGAGCCTGCTCACCCATCTGGCGATTCGCGAAGACGCGCACCTGCTGTACGGCTTTGCCAGTGAAATCGAGCGCACCGCGTTTCGGGAATTGCTCAAGGTCTCGGGCATCGGCGCGAAAACCGCGCTGTCGGTGTTGTCCGGCCTGAGCGTCAATGACTTGTCCGCTGCCATCGCCGCTGCGGACGTCGGCCGCATCGTCAAAGTCCCGGGCATCGGTAAAAAGACTGCCGAGCGGTTGCTGCTGGAACTCAAGGGACGGCCTGTGTTCGCTGGCGCGATCGCCAGCGCGGCGCCGGCCGGGGTGTCGGATGACGTGCGCCAGGCCTTGCTGGCCCTGGGCTACAACGAGCGCGAAACCACCGAAGCGATGCGCGTGCTGCCGCCCGATCTGCCGGTGGGCGAGGCCATTCGTCAGGCGCTGCGCGCGCTGTCGAAGGGATAGGCGTGTCGACGCCTATCAATCTCAAGCGGCGTTTTTTGGTTCGGCTGTGGGCGATCGTTGCCATTTTTGTCATGGCGCTAGCGCTGACGCTATGGATCGGCTTCCGCGAGGCGTCGTCGCGACGCGATGTTGTGTTGCAGCAGCAGATCGAGCAGGCCAGCCGAAACATCCTGCGCCGGATCGATTTCTACCGCGCGGCGGCCGAGCAACTGGCGCGCGAACCGGCCACCCTGGACGAACTCATTCTAGGCGATGCGGATAGCCACCACGCCTGGGCCGAAACCCGGCTGCGCTTCATCCCGGGCGTGCTGGGTCTGGCGCTGGTCGACCCGGGCGGCGAGGTACACGGCGACGCCGGCGCGCTGCGCGTGGGTCCGCAGTGCCAGACCGATTTGCGTAAGCCGGGCGTCCTCGGCAGCCCGCGCTTGTTCGTGCATCGCGAGCAGGCAGAACTGGCGCATTTCGATCTCAGCGTGTTGGTGCACGGGCCGGGTGGTGAACGGGTGGGCGGGCTCCTTGTCAGTTTGTTATTCGATCAGCTCCAGCGAGTGGTCGAGGATTCGCGTCATCCCGACCATGAAATCGAACTCGCCGACAGCGCGGGCCAGACTATCGCCCGCACCGGCGGCTGGCGGACTGACGTGGCGTTCGACGAGGTGCCGCTCGCCGACACCGGCTGGCGTCTGCGTGTAGCGAAACCTGAACCCGCCATGACGGATCAGGAAATCGCCTTGATCGTCATCACGTTCGTTGCCCTGATCGGGGTGCTCGCGATCATGCTGGAAGGCATGGGCCGCTTGCGCCGCAACATCAACCGCGATCTCGCCATGATTCGCGACGGTTTGGGTGCGATCGCGACCGATGCCCCGCTGCCGTCGCTGATGCCCACCTACGCGCAGTTCCTGCCAGCGATGCAGGAAATAGAACGCATCGCCAGCGAAATCCATCGCCAGCGTGCCGAGTTCGCGCGCCTGAGTCTCTCCGACGCGCTCACGGGCCTGCCCAATCGCCGGGCGCTGGAAGGTCGCTTTGCGCAGATGCTTGGTTTCGCGCAGCGCGGCCACCCGATTGCCCTGGCGCTGCTCGACCTGGATCATTTCAAGTCGCTCAACGACACCCAGGGCCACGCCGCCGGCGACCGCGCGCTGCAGGCGCTGGCCGCTACCTTGACCGCGGTGTCGCGCAGCGCGGATTTCGCCGCGCGCCTGGCAGGCGACGAATTCGTCATGGTGCTGACAGGACTCGACACCGAGGGGGCATCGTCAGCCTGGTACCAGCGGCTGGCAGACCATTTTCAGGGCCAGCTCCGGGCCGCCGGTATCGACGCGAAGCTCGGCATCAGTGGTGGCCTTGTCTGGCTTCTACCCAACGATACCTTGGGCCACGCGCTGACCCGCGCCGATCGCGCGCTTTATCGCGCCAAGGCCGAAGGCCGATGTCGACTGGCCTTGCAGGGCGAAGAGGATGCAGGTGACGCGCGGTAAAATGGCTGCATGATCACAACCGACTGCCCCATTGCACCCGCCGCTTCCAGTTTCCGGAATTCGCAGATCGATCGCGCGCTGAAAACTGCCGAACGCCAGCTGCTGGTTCGCAAAGGCAAGCCGGTATTCGCCAGCGCGATCGCCAGCGCGGCGCCGGCCGGGGTGTCGGACGACGTGCGCCAGGCCCTGCGTTCCCTGTCCCGGGCCTGACGATGAAGCCCCCCAGCCCGGTTTCGCCGCATCGCCCGGCCTCGCTGCGGCGCTATTTCGTGTGGTTGCTGATGGGCGTGGTTGCTCTGTTTGTGGGCGGCATGGCCTTGAGCGTGGTGTTCAGCCTGCGTGCAAACGAAGCGGCCGAGACGCGCCTGCTGAACGTGGCGGCGATGCAGGCCCAGGCCAGCGTGACGCGCGACTGGAATTATTATCAGGACGTCATCGACAACCTGGCACGCGACCCGGAATTGATCGACTTGATGCTGGTGGGCACGGACGCAGACAAGCAGCAGTGGGCTGCCTCGCGCCAGCGCCTGCTGCCGGGCATCCTCGGCCTGGCGTTGATGAGTCCGCAAGGCGAAATCTATGGCGATGCCGCTACGCTGAGGCTGGGGCCGGCGTGCCTGCGCGATTTGCGTTCACCCCGGGCAGATAATCTGAGTCGCGTATTGGTGCATCGCGATCAGCCCGGCCACGAACATGTCGACTTGCTCCGCGACGTGCGCGGAGCCGGAGGCGAAATCCTTGGCAAGCTGTTTGTGAGCGTGCGCCTGGCGCAATTGCAGCGCATCCTCGACGATTCGACCCGGCCAGGCGACGCCTCGCGCCTGCTGGATGCGGAGGGACAAGTCATGGTCGCCAGCGGTTCCGTGACGGGGGCCGCCTATGAGGAGCGCCTGCCGCTGGAGATGGGATGGACGATGGTGCAGCAGTCGCCGGTCCGGTATGGCGGCTTCGGCGGCTGGCTGCAGATTCTGGCGGGGCTGCTCACGCTGGCAGGCGTGCTCGGCCTGCTGATCGTGGCCGCCTTGCGGATACGCCGCCCGGTGATGCAGGACATCATGGCGGCGCAGGATGCGCTGACGTGCCTGACGCGCGACGAAACGGTCCCGCCCATCGTGACGCGCTACGTGGAGTTCGTTCCGGTCGCGGTAAACATCAACCGCATTGCGCTGCATTTGCAGGCGCAGCGCGAGCGCCTGGAACACCTGAGCCTGACCGATCCGCTCACCGGCCTGCCCAACCGGCGGGCCTTCGAAGTGTATTTTTCGCAGGCCATGGGGCTGGCAGAACGGCAACATGCGGTTGCGCTGGTGATGATCGACGTCGATAGTTTTAAATCCGTCAACGACCGTTACGGCCATGGCGTCGGCGACCAGGTGCTGCTGGCGTTGGCGCAGTCGCTCAAGGCCCTGACCCGGCGCGCCGATCTGGCCGCACGCCTCGCCGGGGACGAATTTACCGTGCTGCTGTCCGGACTCGACGCGGCTGGCGTCAATGCCTGGTACCAGCGTCTGGACGATCATTTCAAGGCGGGGCTGGGTGCCATTGGTCTGGAATTGCAGACCGGCCTCAGTGCGGGGCAGACCTGGCTTGGCAGCTCTGCCGTCGATTCGATGAATGCTGCGCTGGCGCGTGCCGACCGGGCGTTGTACCAGGCGAAAGCCCGCGGGCGCGATCAACTGGTGCAATACGCCACGCTGGCCCCGGATGCCGGGGAGTAAAATCCGCGCTTGTTTGACTTCTCTCACGCTTCCGGCGCCATGATCGAAACCGACCGTCTTATCGCTCCCGCCGCCGTCAGCCCCGTCGAAGAACAGATCGAACGCGCGCTGCGGCCGCGCACCCTGGCCGAATACGTCGGTCAGGTCAAAGCGCGCGAACAGCTCGAAATCTTCATTCATGCGGCCAGAAAGCGCAGCGAGGCGCTCGACCACGTGCTGCTGTTCGGGCCGCCGGGACTCGGCAAGACCACGCTGGCGCACATCATCGCGCGCGAGATGGGCGTCAACCTGCGACAGACCTCGGGGCCGGTGCTGGAACGCGCCGGCGACCTCGCGGCGCTGCTGACCAATCTCGAACCCAACGACGTGCTGTTCATCGACGAGATCCATCGTTTGAGCCCGGTGGTGGAAGAAGTGCTGTACCCCGCGCTGGAAGACTTCCAGATCGACATCATGATCGGCGAAGGCCCGGCGGCGCGCTCGGTCAAGCTCGACCTGCCGCCGTTTACCCTGATCGGCGCCACCACGCGCGCGGGCATGCTCACCAACCCGCTGCGCGACCGCTTCGGCATCGTCGCGCGGCTGGAGTTCTATACGGCCGAAGAACTCGGCTTCATCGTCCACCGCTCGGCAGGCTTGCTGCAGATGAACCTGGAAGAAGCCGGCGCGCTGGAAATCGCCAAACGCTCGCGCGGCACCCCGCGCATTGCCAACCGCCTGTTGCGGCGGGTGCGCGACTACGCCGAGGTCAAGGCCGACGGCCACGCCACTGGCGCGGTGGCCGACGCGGCGCTGGTGATGCTTGACGTCGATCGCGCCGGGCTCGACATGATGGACCGCAAGCTGTTGTCCGCCGTGGTCGAAAAATTCATGGGCGGCCCGGTCGGGCTGGACAACATCGCGGCCGCCATCGGCGAAGAGCGCGACACCATCGAGGATGTGCTGGAACCCTACCTGATCCAGCAGGGCTACCTGCAACGCACCCCGCGCGGCCGCATCGCCACGCCGCTGGCGTATCGCCACCTCGGCCTCGGTGTTCCGTCCAGCGAGGCCGACCTGTTTTAGGCATGGCCGTGTCGAGCGTGGCATTCAGCTGGCCAGTCCGCATCTATTGGGAAGACACCGATGCCGGTGGCGTGGTGTATTACGCCAACTACCTCAAGTTCATGGAACGCGCCCGCTCGGAGTGGCTGCGTGCGCTGGGCTTCGAGCAGGATGCGCTGCGCGACGGCCATGGCGTCGTATTCGTGGTGCGGCGGGTGGAAGCCGATTACCTGTCGCCTGCGCGCTTCAACGACGCGCTCGACGTCTCGGTCGGCCTCAAGCGCATCGGCGGCGCCAGCCTGGTGGTGGAACAAACCGTCGCGCGCGGCGTCACACCGCTGGTCGCCGCGCGGGTGACGCTGGCGTGCGTCGACGCGGCGCTTTTCAAACCCGTTAAAATCCCCGCGTTCATCCTGTCTGCTCTGGAACCTGCTACGTGAACCCTGAACTCGGTCAAGACCTGTCCCTGCTGCACCTCGTCTGGAATGCCTCGTTGCCGGTGCAGTTCGTCATGCTGCTGCTGCTCGGCGCCTCGTTGATGTCCTGGTGGGTGATTTTCATCAAGCTGTTTGCGCTGAAACGCGCACGCCAGCTGACCGATCAGTTCGAGCACGAGTTCTGGGGCGGCAGCGATCTCAATACGCTCTACCAGCGAATCTCCGGCGGACGCGAAAGCGTGTGCGAAATGGGCCGCATCTTCGAGGCCGGGTTTCGCGAATTCCTCAAGCTGCGCGGCCAGTCGGGGCAGTCGATCAACGTCATCCTCGACGGCACCCGCCGTGCAATGCGCGCCACCTACCAGCGCGAGCTCGACCATCTTGAGTCGCACCTGTCGTTTCTGGCCACGGTCGGTTCGGTGTCGCCCTACGTCGGCCTGTTCGGCACGGTGTGGGGGATCATGATCGCCTTCATCGGGCTGTCGAGCGTTGCGCAGGCGACGCTGGCGCAGGTGGCGCCGGGCATCGCCGAGGCGCTGATCGCCACTGCCATGGGGCTGTTCGCCGCGATCCCCGCCGTGGTCAGCTACAACCGCTACACCCATGACATCGACCGCCTGGCCAACCGCATGGAAAGCTTCATGGAAGAGTTTTCCAACATCCTGCAACGGCAGGCAGGCAAGGCGGGCTGATCCATGGCGCGCACCCGCAAGCAGGTTGCCGAAATCAACGTCGTGCCGATGATCGACGTGATGCTGGTGCTGCTGGTGATTTTCATGGTGACCGCGCCTTTCATCAATCCGGCCCAGGTCGAACTGCCGAGCGTCGGCAAAACCTCGCAGACGCCGGCGCAACCGCTCGAGGTCATCATCAAGGCCTCGGGCGACTATCTGCTAAAGAACCGCGCCAGCGGTGAAACCGAACGCAGCGTGACCAAGCGCGAACTGGCGGCCGCGCTGGCCGAGCTGCACCGCGCGGCGCCGGACCAGCCGGTGGTGATCGCGGCAGACAAGAACGTGCGTTACGAGGAAGTCATGCACACCATGACCCTGCTGCAGCAAGCGCAGATCACCCGCATCGGCCTGCTCGCCAAACCCGCCCCATGAGATTTGCAGCTGATGCGCCCCTGACCGCCCGCGACAACACCCGGCGCGTGGCGGCCGCGCTGGCGCTGGGCGTGCATGCGCTGTTCGTTCTGTTGCTGGTGTTCGGGGTGTCGTGGCAGACCGAGCAACCCGCGCCGGTGATGGTCGATTTGTGGCAGGCCTTGCCAGCGGCGGCGCCGCCGCAGCGTGAGCCGAGACCGGTCGACCCCGTCAAGCCCGAACCGGTCCCCAAACCCGCTCCGGCACCGGTTCCCAAACCGCTGGCCGACGAGCCGCCGCCCCAAACCCCCGATATCGCGCTGGAAAAAAAGCGTGCCGAAACCGAACGGCTGAACAAGCAGAAAGCCATTCAGCAAGCCGAAGCCCGCGCCCGCGAGGCTGCCCTGCAAGCCGAGGCCGACGCGCTGAAAATTAAGCGTGACAAGCAACTGGCCGAGCAAAAACGGCAGGCCCTGCTGCGCCAGATGGAAGCCGACGAACTCAAGCAAAGCATGGCGGGCGAGGCGGCGGCAAACGCCGCGCGGGCAGCCAAGCAGGCGGCTGCTCAGGCGGCGAGCGCGCGCCAGTCCGCGCTGTCGCAGAGCATCGGCAAATATCGCGACCTGATCAGCGCCACGGTGCGCGGGCACACCCGTCTGCCCGACAATCTGAGCGGCAATCCGCAAGTCCGATGCCTGGTGAAACTACTGCCCACGGGCGACGTGGTGAGCGTGCGGGTGACGCAGTCGAGCGGCAATCCGGCGTACGACGCGGCCGTGGTGCGCGCCATCGAGCAGTCTTCGCCCTTGCCGCTGCCGCCCGAGCGGGAGGCACGCGCCGCATTCGTTCCGGAACTTTCTTTAACCCATCGCCCCCAAGAGTGAGCGCGCCAGGGCGCCAGTCGCAGTCGGCTATACTCATTCCGCTTCGGGCTTCATTCGAGACTTTTCCCATGTTGCGTACTGCATTATTCCTTCCCCTGTTTTTTCTGGCCTTGCTGAGTGCGCCGTTCAGCGCGCGCGCCGCGATGGAAATCGAAGTGGTGGGCGGGGCTGCCAACAAGATTGCAATTGCGCTGGTGCCATTTGGCGCCGCGCCCAACCAGCCCGCCCCTGCCATCGCGCAGATTGTTGGCGACGATCTCAAGCGCAGTGGCCAGTTCAGCTTTCTGGACACGAGCAGCACGCCGCCCGCGGCCGACATCACGCGGGTGAACGCCGGCGCGTGGCGCAGCCAGGGTGCCGAAGCAGTGGTGGTGGGGCAGGTCGTGGCCGTGTCCGGCGGTCGGTTTGAAGTCAAGTTCCGCCTGCTCGATGCGGTGAAACAGACGCAGCTGGCCGGCTTCAGCTACACCATTGCGGCCGGTCAATGGCGCACCACCGCCCACCAGATCGCCGATATCATTTACGAAAAGCTCACCGGCACGCGGGGCGCGTTCAGCAGCCGCATCGCCTACGTACAAAAACAGGGCAAACGCTATGAGTTGAAAGTCGCCGATGCCGACGGTCAGAATCCGCGTACCGTGGTGCGCTCCGGCGAGCCGCTGATTTCGCCGGCGTTTTCGCCTGACGGCGGAAGCCTGGTCTATGTGTCATTCGAGGACAAAAAGCCGATCGTTTACGTGCAGTCGCTGCGCGATGGCGGACGCCGCAAGGCTGCGGCATTCAAGGGTTCCAATTCGGCGCCGGCGTGGGCGCCCGACGGCAGGCGACTGGCCGTGGTGCTGACGCGCGACCAGGCATCGCAGATTTACCTCATCAATATCGATGGCAGCGGACTGACCCGCTTGACCCGGGGCGGCGCCATCGACACCGAGCCGGTTTTTTCGCCTGACGGCCAGACCCTTTATTTCACCTCGGACCGCGGCGGCAGCCCGCAGATATATCGCGTATCGGCCAGCGGTGGCGAGCCCAAGCGCCTGAGCTTTAACGGCAGCTACAATGTGTCGCCGACGGTCAGCCCGGATGGCCGTTATCTGGCCTATATTGGCCGGGATGGGGGGCGCTTTCGCGTGGTGCTGCACGATCTGGCCAACGGTCAGACCCGCGTGCTGACCGACAGTGCCCGCGACGAGTCGCCCAGTTTTGCGCCCAACGGTCAATCGGTGTTGTATGCCACCGTGCAGGGCGGGCGCGGCGTGCTGGGCACAGTGAGCCTCGATGGTAAAACCCGGGCGCGGCTGTCCGAGTCGGGCATCGATGCGCGCGAGCCTGATTGGGGTCCGTAAGTTGTTTGAATGTATTACCTTTTGTTAACAGGAGAGATCAACATGAACAAGATTTTGGGCGCATTACTGCTGGCTTTGACCGTTTCGGCCTGCAGCACCACCGGCAAACAGGCCACCGTCGAGGACCGCACCAGCGGCGGCACCACGCCATCCGCAACAACCGGCGCCGCCGCAGGGACAGGCGCAGAAACCAGTGGTCTGGGTGCGGATGGCGCCACCGGCAGCGCGCTCGACGGCAGCGGCAAGTACGCGGGCGACCCACGCAAAGACCCGGCAAGTCCTTTGTCCAAACGCAGCGTCTACTTTGATTTCGACAGCTTCGTGGTAAAGGATGAATACAGTCCGGCGCTCGAAGCGCATGCGGCCTACCTGGTGGCCAAGCGTGATTCCCGCGTGATTCTGCAGGGCAACGCCGACGAGCGAGGCAGCCGCGAATACAACCTGGCCTTGGGCCAAAAACGTGCCGAAGCCGTCCGCAAGGCCCTGATGGTGCTGGGTGCGACCGACGCACAACTCGAAGCCGTGAGCTTTGGCGAAGAAAAGCCGCGTGACGAGGCCGATACCGAAGCAGCGTATGCCGAGAACCGTCGCGTCGATGTGGTGTACGGGGACGAATAACACGTGATGAAGCAGGTATTGAGTGTGTTGGTTGTGGCGGGGGTGTCGCTGGCGGCACCCCTTCATTTGGCGCAGGCGGCGGACATGGCCGACATGAATCCGCCGTTGTCGGTCGCGCAGCAAGGCACCGGCGCAGCTCCGGGCGGTCTGGCCGGGGAGGACGGTCCGGTTCAGCAAACCCCGAGCGTGCTGAACCTGCTGCGGGAAATCGAGACGCTCAAGGCCGAGGTGGCCAAGCTGCGCGGCTTGACCGAGGTGCAGGCGCACCAGCTGGACACGCTGGACAAGCGGCAAACCGATTTGTATGCCGACCTTGACCTGCGCCTGACCGAACTCGCCAAGCAAGCCAAGGCCGCGCCCGTAGCTGCGGTCCCTGCGGCGGGCAGCGCAACGCCGGCCGATGCCCAGGCAGAAACAGCCGCCTACGACGCTGCGCTCAAGCTGTTTCGCGAGGACAATTTCTCCGCCGCCATCGCGGAATTCAAAGCGTTCCTCAAGACCTATCCCGACAGCGCGCTGGCGCCCAATGCGCAATACTGGGTCGGCTATTCGTATTACGCGTTAAAGGACTACAAAACGTCGTTGGCGCATCAGCAAAAGCTGCTGGCGGTTTACCCGGCCAGCGCAAAAGTGCCTGATGCGATGCTCAACATCGCCTCCAGCGAAATCGCGCTGAACAAGCTGCCCGCTGCGCGCAAAACGCTCGAACAACTGGTCGCCCGCTATCCCGGCACGCCCGCGGCCGATCTGGCAAGCCGCCGTCTGGCCGCGCTTAAGTAAGCATGTCCGATGCCTTGACGCTTCGTTTGACCGAGGTTTTCCTGTCCTTGCAGGGCGAAACGAGTCGCGCCGGCTTGCCGACCGTATTCGTTCGCCTGACTGGCTGCCCGTTGCGCTGTCGCTGGTGCGATACGCCCTACAGCTTTCAGGGCGGCGAAACCGTCACGCTGACGTCCCTGCTGGCGCAGATTGCGGCGTTTGGTGTGCCGACCGTCTGCGTGACCGGCGGCGAGCCGCTGGCGCAAAAAAACTGCCCGGCCTTGCTGACGGCCTTGTGCGACGCCGGTTATTCCGTCTCGCTCGAAACCAGCGGCGCGCTCGATGTCAGCCCGGTCGATCCGCGGGTGTCACGCATCGTCGACATCAAGGCGCCGGAATCGGGCGAGGAGGCGCGCAATCGCTGGGAGAATCTCGCCCACCTCACGCCGAATGACGAAATCAAGTTTGTGCTGGCGAATCGTGCCGACTACGACTGGGCGCGCGAAGTCATCCGCGCGCAAAACCTGACTCAAACCTGCCCTGTGCTGGTGTCGCCGGTTCAGGGCGAACTGCCGCCGGCGCAACTGGCCGACTGGGTGCTCGCCGACCGGCTGCCGGTGCGGATGCAACTGCAACTACACAAAATCCTCTGGGGCAACGCGCCGGGAAAATGAAGCCTGCCGTCATCCTGCTATCGGGTGGACTCGATTCCGCCACCGTGCTGGCCATCGCGCGCGAAGCCGGTTACGCCTGCCATACCCTGAGTCTCGATTACGGTCAGCGCCACAACGCCGAACTGGCGGCCGCCGGGCGTCTGGCCAAAAGCCTGGGCGCGGTCGAGCATCGCGTGGTTAAACTCGGCCTCGGTGATTTTGGCGGCTCGGCCTTGACCGATGCCTCCATCGCCGTTCCCGAAACGCCCACCAGCGGCATTCCCGCCACTTATGTGCCGGCCCGCAACACCGTGATGCTGTCGCTGGCGCTGGCGTGGACCGAAGTGCTGGGCGGGCGCGACATCTTCATTGGCGTCAACGCGGTCGATTATTCGGGCTACCCGGATTGTCGGGCCGAATTCATCGCCGCCTTCGAGCACATGGCCAACCTAGCCACGCGTGCCGGTGTCGAAGGCGCGCAGTTGCGCGTTCATGCGCCACTGCAATACCTGTCCAAGGCCGAAATCATCCAGCGCGGCATCGCCCTCGGCGTCGACTACGCGCAAACCGTCAGTTGTTACCAAGCCGACCTTGACGGCCGCGCCTGCGGCCGCTGTGATTCGTGCCGCTTGCGGCGCGAAGGCTTTCTTGCTGCTGGCATTTCCGACCCGACGCGCTACGCGGCTGGCAATGATTGATCCAGCTTGATTTACCCCGCGAAGGGTAGATCACCTTTACGCGTAGGGTGGGCAAAGCCCACGCGGTGCGCGCCTGCGCAAACCATCGTCCCCATTGAGTCGCCAACACCGCGTGCACCCTGAAGGGCATAAAGGCTTTGCCTTTATGCCCTTCAGGGTGCACCTACGCAATTGGCGATTGAATCGCGCATGCAAGCAGGCTTGTTTGCGCCTGGCTGTTCAAATGGTATTTATTGGCCAGCCTGACCTGCCGGCAAACCTATTATGATTCGGCAATTTTTCGGGGCACACGCAGTGGCCCCGCTTTTTGTTCCCGAGGAGAAATAGCCCCATGACCTACGAAGATTTCGCCAGCGCACAATCCTTTTTCCTGTGGTCGACCTTTGCGATCGCGATGATCCTGGGCGCCGTGGTCAACAAGACCAACTTCTGCACCATGGGCGCGGTGTCCGACTGGGTCAACATGGGCGACACCGGACGCATGCGTGCCTGGGTCCTCGCCATCGCCGTTGGCGTGCTGGGCGTGACGGGCCTCGAAGCTGCCAGCCTGGTCAACGTTACCAGCACCTTCCCGCCCTATCGCCAGAACAGCCTGCCCTGGCTGGAATACGCGCTCGGCGGCGTCCTGTTCGGCATCGGCATGACGCTCGCCTCCGGTTGCGGCAACAAGACCCTGATCCGCATCGGCGGCGGTAACCTCAAGTCGATCATGGTGCTGCTGGTCATCGCCCTGATCGCCTACTTCATGATCAATCCCTTTCCGGGCAGCGACAAGACGCTGTATTCCACCCTGTTCTATCCCTGGACCAACCCGACCGCCATCACGTTGAGCACCAACCAGGACCTGGGCGCCATGCTCTTCAGCGACAACATCGCAACCGGTCGCATGGTGGCGGGGGGCGTCATCGGCATCCTGCTGCTGGCCTGGGCCCTCAAGTCGGCTGACTTCCGCGGCAGCTTCGACAACATCCTCGGCGGGCTTGTGGTCGGTCTCGCGGTGCTCGCCGCCTGGTATCTCACCAGCAACGTCATGATCAACGCCGACGGCGAAGTGATGTCGCTGCAAGCCTACGTGCAGAGCTGGGATTTCTATGCGCCCGCCGACGCCGTTCGCCCCGATGTCGCCCCGCTGGCCTCGCAGTCGTTCACCTTCATCAACCCCATGGGCCAAAGCCTTGGCTACGCGGCCAGCGGTTTCGACCGCACCTTGCTGACCTTCGGCATCATGGCGCTGGCCGGCGTGATCGCGGGCTCCCTGCTGTGGTCGCTGGTTTCGCGCAGCTTCCGCATCGAGTGGTTCGCTTCCGGCAGCGACTTCTTCAATCACCTGGCCGGCGCCATCCTCATGGGCTTCGGCGGCGTGCTGGCCATGGGCTGCACGGTCGGGCAGGGCATCACCGGCTTTTCCACCCTGGCGCTGGGTTCCATCCTGACCTTCGTCGCGATTGTGGTCGGCAGCGCGGCCACCATGAAAGTGCAGTACATCCTGATGATGCGAGCCGAAGGGTAATGACAACATTTTGCCCCAGCAGGCTGGGGTCAAATCCACGGGTCGGTAGCTCAGCCGGTAGAGCAGCGGACTTTTAATCCGTTGGTCCCGAGTTCGAATCTCGGCCGACCCACCAGTATCTAAAAGGCTTAGCCGCAAGGCTAGGCCTTTTTCCATTCCTGGGCGTGACTAAAACGTGACAACTGAACCACGTTTCCGCCTTGGCCATGCTCGATTCGAGACGCGGCAGCCGCTAGTGTAGTGGTGCACTCTTGACGATACTTATGTGCAACCTTTTCTGGCTTAACTTTGGCTTGTGTAGGGCGGATGTGCGTAGCGTTATCCGCCGAATGGTGGCTCATGCGGCGGAAGGCGCTTCGCTTTTTCGCCCTACATGCGGTTTCCATAAGTTCCAGACAGTGTGTAACACTACACTAGATGCTCGGTTGCATACTTCGCATAACGATCCATCATGCTGCGGGACTTCCATTCCCCGAATTCCTTGAGTTCGTCACAGCTTGTACCTACCTGACGGTGCCAAGAAGCACAAGTATGACGCAGATCATGAAAGCGTACCCGATGCGCTGGGTACGGCATACAACCGGACGAAGTTTCTGAAAGAGCGGCGCGCCATGGTGACGGCGTGGGCGGATTACCTCGATCAGCCGAAAGCCGGGGCGGACGTGATCCAGTTGCATCAATCGGCCTGATAGCATTCCATTGCATCCCATTGCGACCCGCGCTATTGTTGTACAACTTGTTGAACATAAAGAGCTGAGTGTCCCATGCGTATCGTCACCTATTCCCATGCGCGTAATGCGCTGAAAACCGTTCTTGATACGGTCGTGCAAGATGCCGACGTGACCATCATTTCGCGTCGCGACGCCGAAGGCGATGCCGTGGTGATGTCGCTCGATTATTACAACAGCCTGGTCGAAACCCTTTACCTGACGGCCAACCCGGCGAACGCGGCGCACCTCGCGCGCTCGATTGCGCAAGACCGTGCAGGAAAATCCAAACCGCGCAAGCTCGCAGCCGACGCTTAATGCGCGCGATTCGCTTTGTTCCGGACGCTTGGGCGGACTATGTCTGGTGGCAAGGGCAAGACAAGAAAACGCTGAAACGCATCAACGCTCTGGTCAACGAGGCCGCGCGCACGCCGTTTGAGGGTATCGGCAAACCAGAACCCCTGCGCGGCGATCTGTCGGGCTACTGGTCACGTCGCATCGACGATGCTAATCGGCTGGTCTACCGTGCGACCGACGACGATCTGGTGATTGTGGCCTGCCGGTATCACTACACGGAAAATTGAGCCTCCGCGTGTGCCATGCCTGGCCTGACGGGGCGAAAACCATGGAACCCCAGCCCGGCTGGCGTGGCGACATACAAGGGAAGCATGAAAGGGATGCATCATGTCGAAGTCGTCCGACCAACAATGCAAAAAGCCACGGTTCTCCGTGGCTTTTTGCATTGTTGCGGCAACTTCGATGGAAGAATGACCTCATTTGTCGCGTCGTGTCATCCCTATACCGATTTGACCGCAATCCTTTTAACCAGCTCGGAATATTGTTCCAGCGCAGCATCCGTTGTCAGCAAGTAAGCCGGAATGGACTGCGCTTGCGCGATCAGCAGACGGTCGAACGGGTCGCGGTGATGCCAGGGCATACGCGCAATCGCGTAGCTGTGGCTGGATGCGATGGGCAGTTCGGTGAAACCGGTTTGCAGCGCCAGTTGATGGATGTCTTCCGGCAAAAAATCAAAGTCATCGCGCCCCAACGATTGCTTGATGGCAATCTCCCACATGCTTGCCGCACTGAAATACACGGTGGATGTCGGGTCTTGTAACAGCTTTTGCGTGTCGGTTGGGAGCACCTCTGGTTTGATCAGCGCGGCCAGTAGCACGTTGGTGTCGAGCAGCCACTTTTGCCCAACCATGCTCATGCTTCGCCCTCGAACATGCGCTGAATGCTTGCCTCATGCAGGCTGGAAAAATCCTTGGGTAAGGTGAATTGACCTTGCCCCTGCCCAAGCGTGCGTGGCTTGAGGTCGGCAGGGGTCAGTGCAACCAGGCGGGCAATGGGCTTGCCGGCTCGGGCGATGAGGATTTCTTCCCCTGCCGCAGCCTGGTCTACAAAACGGGACAGATGGGTTTTGGCTTCATGGATATTGACGGTTTGCATGGTTATCTCCGGGCACAATCTGCGGTTAGCTTAGTCCAGTCGGGTCATAAACGCAAACCCATCAAGATCCCATTTTTTTCGTATTTTCGTCGCCGGATTTTGCACGCAAAAAAAAACCTCCCGCAGGAGGCTTTTGGCAGACATGCGGCGCAATGCTCTTTGGTTATTGCCCTACGCGGGCTGCTTCGCCAGATAAGTATCCATCGTGCCATTTGAGTATTTTGTTACAGACCAAGCTCGGAGTGCGAACCCAGCCTCACCAGTTTCAACCGTTCCGCATCAGGTTTTCTGTAGATCAGCACCCAGTCCGGCTTGATATGGCAGTCCCGGTGGTCGTTCCATTCGCCCGTAAGCGGGTGATCCCGGTAACGTTCCGCAAGCGGTTCATCCGTCGCCAGGGCTTGTACAACTTTGGCGAAGTCGCTACGGGAGTGCTTTGAATTGCTGTCCCGCTGACAAGATATCGTGTCTACCCCATTTGACTTTCAACATGGGTGCTGACCCCGTTCCCCCCCGTTTCCAGGGCGAGTACAGGGGGGAAACCGTTCATTTCCGCCCAACAGGATGCTCGGCAATAAACTGGCGCAGGGCAGCGTTCACGCGAGTCTGCCAACCCTTGCCTGTGGCCTTGAAGGTTTCCA
>NCCT01000146.1 GCA_002279795.1 Hydrogenophilales bacterium 12-61-10 | reverse complement strand
GTGGGCGATCTGCGAAATGTGAAGCAGGCCGTCTCGGCCCGGCAGCACGTTGACGATCGCGCCGAAGTCCAGCAGCTTGATGACCGGGCCTTCGTAGACTTTGCCGACTTCGACTTCGGCGGTGATTTCCTCGATGCGCTTTTTCGCCAGTTCGCCGGCTTCCATGCTGGTGCAGGCAATTTTCACGGTGCCGTCTTCCTGGATGTCGATCTGGGTGCCGGTTTCCTCGGTCAGTGCGCGGATGACAGCGCCGCCCTTGCCGATGACGTCGCGAATTTTTTCCGGGTTGATCTTCATCGCGATGATGCGTGGCGCGTAGGCCGACATTTCATGCGCGCCGGACGATACCGAGTCCTTCATGATGCCGAGGATGTGCAGGCGGCCTTCCTTGGCCTGTTTCAGCGCGGCGTCCATGATCTCGGCGGTGATGCCCTGGATCTTGATGTCCATCTGCAGCGCGGTGACGCCTTTTTCGGTGCCTGCAACCTTGAAGTCCATGTCGCCCAGGTGATCTTCGTCGCCGAGGATGTCGGTCAGCACGGCGAACTTGCCACCTTCCTTGATCAGGCCCATGGCGATGCCGGCGACGTGCGCCTTGAGCGGCGCGCCGGCATCCATTAGCGACAGGCAGCCGCCGCACACCGAGGCCATCGACGACGAGCCGTTGGATTCGGTGATTTCGGACACCACGCGCATGGTGTAGCCGAACTCTTCCTTCGACGGCAGCACCGCCATCAGCGCGCGCTTGGCGAGACGGCCATGGCCGACTTCACGGCGCTTCGGTGCACCCACGCGGCCGGTTTCGCCGGTAGCGTAGGGGGGCATGTTGTATTGCATCATGAAGCGGTCGGAGTGGCTGCCTTCAAGCGCGTCGATGGTTTGTTCGTCGCGCCCGGTGCCCAGCGTGGTGACGACCAGCGCCTGGGTTTCGCCGCGGGTGAACAGGGCGGAACCATGGGTGCGAGGCAGCACACCGGTGCGGATGGTGATCGGGCGCACGGTGCGGGTGTCGCGGCCGTCGATACGCGGCTGGCCGGACAGGATGCGATTGCGCACCACGCTGGCTTCGAGGCGGTGGAAGGCATCCTTCACCCCGTTGGCGGCGACGGTGTCCATCTCCGCGGTAATCAGTGCGGCGTAAGCCTTGTTGCGGATGTCGTCAACCGCAGCGGTGCGCGCCTGTTTTTGCTTGATCGTGTATGCCTGCTGGAGCGCTGCTTCGGCCTGCGTTTTCAGGCGTTCCACCATGTCCGCATCTTCGGCTGGCGCCTGCCAATCCCATGCATCGGCACCGGCTTCGTCGGCCAGTTCGTTGATTGCATTGATGACCGCACGCATCTGGGTGTGGCCGAATACCACTGCGCCCAACATGATGTCTTCCGGCAATTCCATCGCTTCGGATTCGACCATCAGCACGGCCGATTCGGTGCCGGCGACGACCAGATCGAGCGCCGAGTTTTTCAGCTCTGAGTTGGTTGGGTTGAGGACGTATTCGCCGTTGATGAAACCGACGCGTGCTGCGCCCACCGGGCCATCGAACGGCAAACCGGACAGCATGAGCGCAGCGGAAGCACCGATCAGCGCAGGAATGTCGGCGCTGATTTCGGGGTTGGACGACATCACCGTGGCGATGATCTGCACTTCATTGAAAAAGCCTTCTGGAAACAGCGGGCGGATCGGGCGGTCGATCAGGCGGCAAATCAGGATTTCACCGTCGGAGGCGCGGCTTTCGCGCTTGAGGAAGCCGCCAGGAATACGGCCGGCCGCGTAGGTTTTTTCCTGATAGTCGACGGTCAGCGGGAAGAAATCCTGGCCGGGTTTGACATCCGTCTTGGCAACCACGGTGACCAGCACCACGGTATCTTCAATGTTGACGAGGACCGCGCCGCCAGCCTGACGGGCGATTTCGCCGGTTTCCAGGGCGACCTGATGGCGGCCATAGGTGAAGGTTTTCTTGATTGCGCTCACACGAGTTCCTTTCAAATGAAAACGCCCCGCGAGTGCGGGGCGTGAGAAATTCAGGGGGTCGGGAGACCCGCCAACTGCGTCGATGCAGCATTATGCTGTGTCATCACAGTGGCTTTGCCGGGCTTACTTGCGCAGGCTCAGGCGTTCGATCAGGGTCTTGTAGCCTTCGAGGTTGGTACGCTTCAGGTAGTCCAGCAGCTTGCGGCGGCGGCTCACCATCTTCAGCAGGCCACGACGTGAGTGGTGATCCTTCATGTTGGCCTTGAAGTGGCCGGTCAGGTCGTTGATGCGCGCCGTCAGCAGGGCAACCTGCACTTCGGGGGAGCCGGTGTCGGCGGCGGCACGCTGGTAATTGGTGACGATTTCAGCTTTTTGAGCGACGGTAACAGCCATGGTGTACTCCTTCTAAATCGCGTGGCCTGCGGCTGAGCGGGACACGTTCTGGGAAACCGTGCATTTTACGCGGGAAGAAGGGCTTAACTCAAGGCCCCGGAAGCGAATACTTTCCGACCTGTGCCTATTCTGATGATGGGTTTTTGAATTGGCCGCGGATGGGTGCTTTTATAATCAAGATCCATATATCTTTTTAATACGAAAGGAACCCCATGTCGCACTATCACGCAGTCGTCTGGATCGACCATAACGAAGCCCATGTCATGCATATCAGCCCTGACGACGTTGAAACCTCTGTGGTCAAGCCGGCTGAGCCGCATCGCCACCTGCAGCGCAAACGCGGTTCGGTCAGCGGCAGCCGCCAGCCCGAAGACCCGCATTTCTATCATGAGGTGGTGGAAGCCATGAAGGGCGCGAAGGAAGTTCTGATCGTGGGACCGGGCCACGCGAAGCTCGAACTGATCAAGCATATCCACGCCCATGACCCCAAGGTCGCAGACCAGGTGGTCGGGGTGGAAACTGTGGATCACCCGAGCGATGCCCAGGTGGTTTCTTACGCCCGCAAATACTTTGTCGCCAAGGACAGAATGTTGTCCCAGTAAGGCAAGCCAGCCCCGTTAGCGGGGCTTTTTTTCAGGCTTTTTTCAATGCCTGCGTGGTGGTGACCAGGTCGAGTACCAGTGAATGCAGGCGCGCCGGCGACTTCAGTGCGCCGCTTTCAGCGTCAAAAGCCGTATCGGCATCCGACAACGAGAACTGACCGGGAAGCACCAGCACGCCGAGCGCATTCAGCACCTGCCGCAGGTGCGGCAGCATGCGCATGCCGCCCAAATTGCCGGGCGATGCAGCCATGATCGCGGCAACTTTGTTTTGATACGGAACCAATCCCGATTCGCCTTGCCATTCACGTGATACCCAATCGATCGTGTTCTTCAGTAGCGCTGGGATCGAGCTGTTGTATTCCGGGCTGGAAATCAGCAGCGCGTCGTGTTCCTTGAACAGGGCCTTCAGGCGCTGCGCATTGTCGGGCAGGCCATCCTTTTCT
>NCCT01000145.1 GCA_002279795.1 Hydrogenophilales bacterium 12-61-10 | reverse complement strand
CAGCGCCAGTCCCAGTGCGGTCAGTCCGAGCATTGCTATGTGACGTGTGTTCATGGTGTCTCCTGGTTCGGGAGGCGATGGCTCGCTTCCACGCTTTGCATTCTGGGTGGGAAAAGTAAGTGCCCTGTTTCAAGCAAGCGCAATTTTGTAACCGTGTGTAACCGGATGGGCTGCGCGCAGGGGCCGCGCTATAGTTGCCGCATGGAACAAGACCTGATTTATGTGACCGACGACGATCCCGGCATCCGCGAACTGGTGGCTGAATATCTGACCGCGCAAGGCTATGCGGTCGAGACCGCTGCCGACGCCGCCGCGCTCGACCGCCTGCTGGCGCTGCGCCTGCCCCGGTTGGTGGTGCTCGACTGGATGATGCCGGGCGAAGACGGCCTGTCGGTTGCGCGCCGCCTGCGCGCGCAACCGGGGTTTCCGCCCATCATCATGCTGTCGGCCAAGGGCGAGGATATCGACCGCATCATCGGCCTCGAGGTCGGCGCGGACGATTACCTGCCCAAGCCCTTCAACCCGCGCGAGTTGCTGGCGCGCATCCGCGCCGTACTGCGGCGGCAGGAAAGCGTGGCGCCGCCGGCCGCCATCGCCTCCGTCAAAACCTTTGCTTTCGGCCCTTTCGTCGTCAACCTCGACGCCCGCAGCCTCAGCCGCGACGGCAGCGAAATCGGGCTGACCGGCGGCGAATACGAATTGCTGGAAATCTTCGTCAGCCACGCCAACCGCGCCCTGTCGCGCGACTGGCTGATGGATCAGCTGCGGGGCTTCGAGCGCGACCCGTTCGACCGCAGCATCGACGTGCGGGTCAATCGCCTGCGCAAGAAAATCGAGGACGACCCGGCCAACCCGGCCTATATCCGCACCCAGCGCGGCCAGGGTTACCTGTTCGTGCCGCAGGGCAAGGGCTGATCCGGCAAGCATGACGCTGTTCACCCGGTCCCTGTTTGCCCGCACCGCGCTGACGCTGGCGCTGGCCTTCATCGTGTTCCAGGCGGCTGCGTTCTGGGTGGTGTACCGCACCCTGATCGTGCCGGTGGCGGAGCGCTCGGCGAACGATCTGGCCGGACTGATCGTGCTGTCGGCGCAAACCTGGGTGGAATTGCCGCCACAGACGCGCGCGGCGTTCGAGCGCGAACTGGCCAGCCGCCACGGCCTGCGCCTGACCACCGTCGATGTCGGCGCGACCGCCGCGGTGCAGCCGTTCACTTTTCGTCACCAGATCGAGGCCGCATTGAGCCAGCGAACGGGGAGCGCCGTGCGTTTGAAGGGCGTGCCGGGGTCGGTCGCGGCGTGGCTCGATATCCCGCTCGGCGGGCATGATTTGCGGGTGGGATTTTTCCCCGATCGCTACGCCGTCAAGCTGCCGCTGGCCGCCATCGCCGTGGTTGCGCTGGGCACCTTTCTGAGCCTGCTCACCGCGCTGATGCTGGTGCGCCGCATCACGGTGCCGCTGGCGCGTGCGGTGCAGGCGACCCACCAGGTGGGGGTGGGGGAATTGCCCGATCCGCTGCCGGAAACCGGCCCGTATGAGCTTGCCGAACTGGCGCGCCGCTTTAACCGCATGGGGCACGAGGTGCGCGAGTTGCTCGACAACCGTACGACCTTGCTGGCCGGCATTTCCCACGACTTGCGCACGCCGATGACGCGCCTGCAGCTCAACCTGGAAATGCTGCGTGCCGACGCCAGTCCGGCGCGCATCGACCGCGCGGTCACGGATCTGGCTGACATGAACCGGCTGATCAGCGGCTATCTGGCGCTGGCGCGCACCACCCAGCCCGAAGCCCAAACCCGCTTCGATCTGGCAGCCCTGCTGCAGACGCTGGCGGCGCAGGCAGGACTGGCGTGGTCGCCCGCATCGCCCTGCGAAGTGCTGGCCGGGCGGCTGGCACTGCAGCAAATCCTCGTCAACCTGATCGAAAACGCGCAGCGATACGGCGGCGGAACGCCGGTCGAACTGGCGCTGGAATGTGGCGAGCAAACGGTACGGGTGAGTGTGCGCGACAGTGGCCCGGGTATTGCGGCCGAGCAGCTGGAGAAGGTGTTCAGGCCGTTTTACCGGCTGGAGGCGTCGCGTTCAGCGCTGACCGGCGGAACCGGGCTCGGCCTGGCGATCGTGCGTCAGCTGGCGGAAACCAATGGGTGGACGGTGGGGCTGGCCAACCGTGAAACCGGTGGCCTGGAGGCGGTGCTGGAAATTCGCCGCCTATGAGGCGTGATGGCGCGGAACGTGAGGGCAATATGCAGGCTGGCGCCGCAGGATGCGCAACTCGACGAACAGCAGCGTCAGGCTGAACAGGGTCATCTGGTGCGTGCTGCCGTTAAACAGTCCTACTGGCGAGCGGGACAGGCTCAGGCTCACGCTGATGCATCGATTCAGTTGCATCACACGCTCGGCTGGCGCGCAAACACCGAAAACTGCACGAACAGCAGCGACAGGCTGGTGAGGCTCATGCGCTCGGTATGGCCGTAAAACCAGTCAAAGGGCGAGCTGCTCAGGGCAAGAACGAGTTGGGTTTGGCCGAATTGCAGTTTCATGATGCGCTCCTGAG
>NCCT01000061.1 GCA_002279795.1 Hydrogenophilales bacterium 12-61-10 | reverse complement strand
AGGGATGAAAACTGGGTTTGCATACGGTCGGATTGCTGCGACAAGCCGGCGTGCAGATCGGTCAGCACCGCGCGGTGTCGGGATTCCATATCCAGCGCCAGCAGCGCGGGGAGTCCGGCTTGTTCACGCTGCAGTGCGGCGAGGCGGAGCAACAGAAAAACAAGCAACACGACAAGGGTTGCAAGGCCCAGGAACAGGCCGATTTCGACTGGATGCATGGTATTGATTTTACCCGCGCAAGGTATAAAAAAACCCGGCATGAGCCGGGTTTCTGGTTGGTTTGCAGGCGCACGCGCCAGCGGATTTTTAACCGCGGTTTGCCTTCTTGCGCTCGTGTTCCTGCAGAAAGCGCTTGCGGATGCGGATCGACTTCGGCGTGATTTCGACCAGTTCGTCGTCGTCGATGAATTCCACCGCAGACTCCAGCGTCAGCTTGATCGGCGTGGTCAGGCGCACCGCTTCGTCGGTGCCGGAAGAGCGCACGTTGGTCAGCTGCTTGCCCTTGATCGGATTGACGACCAGGTCGTTGTCGCGGCTGTGGATGCCGATGATCATGCCTTCGTACAGCTTGTCGCCGGGCGAAACGAACATGCGGCCGCGGTCTTCCAGTTTCCACAGCGCGTAGGCCACGGCTTCACCGTTGTCCTGCGAAATCAGCACGCCATTGTGGCGACCGGGCAGGTCGGCTTTCACCGGACCGTAGTCGTCGAACACGTGGCTCATCAGGCCGGTGCCGCGCGTCATGGTCATGAAGTCGGACTGGAAGCCGATCAGGCCGCGCGCCGGGATGTGGTATTCGAGGCGGGTGCGGCCGTGGCCGTCGGATTCCATGTTGGTCAGCTCGCCACGACGGCGGCCAATTTCTTCCATTACGGCGCCCTGGGTGTCGTCTTCCAGGTCGATGGTCAGATTCTCGTAGGGCTCGCACTTCTCGCCGTTGATTTCCTTGTAGACCACGCGCGGTTTGCCGACCGCCAACTCGAAGCCTTCGCGGCGCATGTTTTCCAGCAGGATGGTGAGGTGCAGTTCGCCGCGGCCGGAGACGCGGAAGATGTCGGCTTCGCCGGTTTCGTCGACGCGCAGCGCGACGTTGACCAGCAGCTCCTTGGCCAGACGATCGCGGATCTGGCGGGTGGTGACGAACTTGCCCTCGGTGCCAGCCAGCGGCGACGAGTTGACCATGAAGTCCATGTTGAGCGTCGGTTCGTCGACCGGCAGCACCGGCAGGCCAACCGGATTGTCCTTGTCGCAAATGGTGACGCCGATGCCGATGTCATCAAGTCCGGAAATGATGATGATATCGCCCGCTTCGGCTTCGTCCACCAGCACGCGATCCAGTCCACGGAAACCCATCACCTGATTGATGCGCCCTGTAGCGACCTGTTCTTCGTGGTTCATCACCGCGACCGCCATGCCGGGCTTGATGCGGCCGTTGAGCACGCGGCCTACGCCGAGGCGGCCGGTGTAAGTCGAATAGTCGAGCGCAGCGATCTGCAACTGCAGCGGTGCATCGGGCGAGCCGGGCGGAGTCGGCACGTGTGCAATCACGGTGTCGAACAGGGTCGTCATGTTGTCAGCCGAACCGCCTTCTGAGGGCGCATCCTTCAGATCAAGACAGGCCCAGCCATTGAGGCCCGACGCGTAGATGATGGGGAAGTCGAGCTGCTCGTCGGTGGCGTGGAGCTTGTCGAACAGATCGAAGGTTTGATCGACGACCCAGTTCGGACGCGCACCGGGACGGTCCACCTTGTTGATCACGACAATTGGCTTCAGGCCGAGCGCCAGCGCTTTTTTGGTGACGAAACGCGTCTGCGGCATCGGGCCTTCGACCGCGTCAACCAGCAGCACCACGCCATCGACCATGCCGAGCACGCGCTCGACCTCGCCGCCGAAGTCGGCGTGGCCCGGGGTGTCAACGATGTTGATGTGGTATTCGCCATAGGTAATGGCGGTGTTCTTCGCCAGAATGGTGATGCCGCGTTCTTTTTCCAGATCGTTCGAGTCCATCACCCGCTCGTCAACTGCCTGGTTTTCGCGGAAGGTGCCGGACTGCTTGAGCAGCTGGTCGACCAAGGTGGTTTTGCCATGGTCGACGTGCGCGATGATGGCGATATTACGGAGTTTGCGGGACATGATGACGGCCGGATTGCAGGAAACCCAGCATTATAACAGGCTTATTTGACTTCTTCTTGAGTAAGCGGATGAGCGTCCAGACGGGTGTCGATGCGTTCGATCACGCGTTGATAGCGCGCGCTGCCGACAGGCCCGAAGCGACGGTCGAATTCGGCCTGTGGCATGAATTCCGGCAGATCGCGAACGTCGGGCAGCAGGTCGGCATCGGTGCGGGCAGCGGCCAGTTGCTGGCGGACGTGCGCCGCTGCGTCGCCGGTGGCCCGTTCGCCCAGCCGCACGCCGGCACGGTCGGCGGCCAGGTCGGTGAAGCTGAAACCGGATCCCTTGCCCGCATCTTCTTCTTCCTTGAGCAAGCCAATGGCATTGGCCAGACGGCTGCCGCCGTTGATCGATAGCGCAGCCGACAGGGTGAAATGTTCGGCGAGGTCGCGTCGTCCATAGAGAGATAACAGCACCGGTGGCGCGCGATAAATCGAGCGGCTGTCGCCCTGCAGCAGCTTGGGCAGGCTGACTCCGCCCAGATAGGCAGCGAGTGCGGTGAGCGCAGCGCGATTTTCGGTGCGCGCGTCGCCGCCGGCTTGCAGCGCATACTCGAACAGCGGCGAAACAAGTTGCGCCAGCGGGACCGTGCTGCCGTGGGGATAGGGTTTCAGCAAGGTTTTCAACTGTTCAGCGTACACCAGCATGCGCGCCTGATCTTCCGGCGGAATCAGCAGTTCGACACTCTTGCGCTCGAGTTGGGTCAGCAATGTGGGGTGCCAGCGGTAGTCCAGCGTGGCCTGGTTCTCGGCAAAGTCCACGCGGGAAAACGCATCCGTCATCGCGGCATAGGTTTTGTCCTGAAGTAGTCGATGGTGAAATCGGCGCGCGATCCAGTTGGCCAGCGCACCCGGCAAGGGCAGGCTACCCAGTTGCAGGCTTTGAATCTGGATGCCATCGGGCGCCTCGGCAACTTCTGCGGTGACATTCAAATAGCGGCCAAATGGGTTGGCGGGCACGGTCAACGTGGCGTTAAGGGTGGCCAGGCCGGGCGTAAGCTCGGCGGCAATGCCACTGACGCGGGGCAGTTTAACCGCGTAATTGAGCACACGATTGAGTTCGGCTTCGTCGAGCCGGATGCTCTGCAGCACGTCCGGTGTCTGGCGGCGCGGGTCGTGTTTCTGGAACAGGGATTTGATCCCGGCCAGATCCGCGCGGTGAAACTCGGCAGGAGGTTCAATCGCCGGTGCATTGTCCAGCACCAGCCAGGGCAGCACGCTGAATGCGGCCAGCACGGCAGCCAGGCCACCCCAGGCAAGCAGGCGTTTCATTCGGGCTGGTTACGCATGAAATCGGCCGTTTGAAAAAACGCATCGCCCAGTTCCTGTTGCATCGCCGCGTCCAGCCCCACGTCCTGCATGGCGCGGATCATGCAGCCCATCCACTGGTCGCGCTCTGCCACGCCAACCGCAAACGGCAGATGGCGGCGGCGCAGGAAAGGATGGCCGAAGCGGTCGACATAGTCCGGCGGTCCACCCATCCAGCCGTTCAGGAACCACGCCAGCTTGTTGCGCGATTCGCTGAGATCTTGCGGATGCAGCTTGCGGATGCCGTAGTAGTCCGGATCTTCGTCCATCAGGTCGTAAAAGCGATCGACCAGGCGACGAATGACCTCGCTGCCACCGATGCGTTCGTAATGGGTTTGCATGTTCATTTGGAAAACTCAGGGTTTCACCGGTTTGACACAGGCGGCTGCAGCCTTGGCACGTTCGCGCGCGGCATCGGTCGTGGCTGCGGTGGCGAGCGCCACTCCCATGCGGCGGCGGATGAAGCTTTCGGGTTTGCCGAACAGCCGGATGTCGACGTTTGGTGCGGCAAGCGCCTCGGCTATGCCGTCGAACGCGATGCCGGCCGCGTCCAGTCCACCGTAAATCACCGCAGAAGCGCCCGGTTCGCGCAAGCTCGCATCGACCGGCAGGCCGAGTATGGCCCGCGCGTGCAGCTCGAATTCGTTCTGCCGCTGCGTCGCCATGGTCACCATGCCGGTGTCGTGCGGGCGGGGGCTGACTTCGGAAAACCATACCTGATCGCCCTTGACGAACAGTTCCACGCCGAACAGGCCACGCCCGCCGAGGTTCCCGGTGACGGCGGCGGCGATGTCCTGCGCGCGTTGCAGCGCGGGGGGCGACATCGGCTGCGGTTGCCACGATTCGACGTAGTCACCCTTCACCTGCACGTGGCCGATGGGGGCGCAGAAATGCGTTTCAACCTGCCCTGAGCGACCTAATGCGCGCACGGTCAGCAGCGTGATTTCATAGTCGAAGTCGATCACGCCTTCGACGATGACACGCCCTTTGTCCACCCGTCCGCCGCTGGCGGCGTCATCCCATGCGGCTTGCAACTGGCTGGCATCGTCCACCCGCGATTGCCCCTTGCCGGACGACGACATCACCGGCTTCACGATCACTGGGTAGCCCAGTTTTTCCGCGGCGGTCGTCATCTCGGCCAGACTGTCGGCAAACACATAGGGTGAGGTGGGCAGCCCCAGGGTTTCGGCGGCCAGCCGGCGGATGCCTTCGCGGTTCATGGTGAGATTGGCGGCGCGCGCGGTGGGGATGACTTCTGCCAGCCCGGCAGCCTCGATTTCCAGCAAGGTTTCGGTGGCGATGGCCTCGATTTCCGGCACGACCAAGTGCGGTTTTTCTGCTTCGATCAGTGCGCGCAGGGCTGCGCCGTTGCTCATGTCGATGACGTGGGCGCGGTGGGCGACCTGGTGGCCGGGGGCGTTGGGGTAGCGATCCACCGCGATGACTTCGACGCCCAGGCGCTGCAGGGCGATGATGACTTCCTTGCCGAGTTCGCCTGCGCCCAGCAGCATGACGCGGGTGGCGGAGGGCGAGAGCGGGGTGCCTAGACGCATGGGGGAATCCTGATGTTTGGAGGGGGGATTTTACCGTGGGTGGGGGTGTTTCGTTGGACTGGGGTTCGTTGGCCGGGGGTAGCCCGGCGGCTAGTCACTTTTCTTGTCTCGCCAAGAAAAGTAACCAAAAGAAGGCGACCCCGACATCCCCGAATTCCCGAAAACCGAGCCTGCCAGGTGGGCGTCAAAGAACTCGCCCCGCTTTTGCTGTTTTTAATTTGATTTTTGTGAGCGGGACTCAAACACCTTTGCCGCTAATCCACCTGGCAGGCTCGATTTCCGGCGGGGGCTGAGAGGGGATAAGGTCAAAACCAGTACGGTGATGACTGGTCGATTTGTGAGCTTTTGCTAATACGGTATCCGGCGCAGTGGACTTCACTTATTGACGCCCTACACGTTCATTTCGACCATTTCGACATCGAGCTTTCGATCAAAGGGCGAGCCCACTCAGGGCATGGGTATTTGCGTTCGGATGTTTGGCGATTTGGTGCTGGCTTAGGATTCGAGCCATTGAGTTCTTTTACGTGAGCGATCCAGCAAGTTTTAACGGAACGCCCAAAGTGCTTTTTAACGTCAGCCTGAATTTCCTTATAAGTCATTTCTATATCCACCTACGACAATCAACATCGATAAACACACCGCCTGTGCCACCAACATGGAGAATTATTCGCTGGTCCTTTTCAAGCATTCCCCAAATATCTTCAGTAGCCTCTGGACATGCTGCAACTGAAACAACTTTAAATTGGGCTTCCGGTGGCATTTGCATAATCATCCCCGCATGTTCATTCGTTGTCAGAATTGAAACATCAAAGTCTTCACCATCAGAATCAGCCTCAATTTTCGAAATTATCCAAAATCCACCGCTAGGCGGTTGAGCTTCGTAGCGTTGAACGAGCCAGTTGACGATCTTCTCTGAACGCTGAGCCTCGCGGCACATGCTTCGGCACCCATCCTCGAGACACTCTGCAGCGGTGAATGGATTCACCCAACAGCATGATTGGCAATCAACCGGATTGGCAAGTTCTGAATTACTCGTCTTAAGCACCGTATCTGAATTGGTAACAGTAATGATAGAGGGGGTTTCTGAGTTGGGTGTATCAGTTGGATTTTCACAGGCGCTAAGAGAGAAGCTAAATATCAGTACAGCAATGGTCTTCTTATACATATCCGCTTTCCCTACTCGTGTAGAGCGTTCTTGCCGTAGGCGAGTACGCTGAATGTTTGAGCACTAAATATAACCACAAATCGGCCAGTCACCACCGTACTGGTTTTGACCTTATCCCCTCTCAGCCCCGCCGAAAATTGAGCCTGTCGGGTGGATCAGCGGCAAAGGTGTTTGAGCTCCGCTCACAAAAAACAAAATTAAAAACAGCAAAAGCGGGGCGAGTTCTTTGCCGCCCACTCGACAGGCTCAATTTCCGGGAATTCGGGGATGTCGGGGTGCGTTTTCTTTGGTTACTTTCTTTGTCGCATTGACAAAGAAAGTGACTAGCAGCCGGGCTACCCCCGGCCAACGGTCAGCCGTCAGGTAAAAACCTTCCGCCAAACCCACAATCACTCCAAACGCTTCAAGCCTCCAACCTCCGCACTCGTTCCCACTCAAAACACACCCCGGGATCCGTCTTGCGTCCCGACGCAATCTCGCTATGCCCCACCACCGCCCGAATCGGGTAAGCCTGTTTAAGCGCTTGCAGCAGCGGAATCAGGCAGGCGTACTGGGCTTCGGTGAACGGCAGGTCGTCTGTGCCTTCCAGTTCGATCCCGATGGAAAAGTCATTGCAGCGTTCGCGCTCGCACCAGCTCGATACCCCGGCATGCCAGGCGCGCAGGCTGCATGGCACGAACTGGATCAGGCTGCCGTCGCGGCGAATGAAAAAGTGCGCAGACACCTTGATGCCGCGAATCTGTTGGTAATACGGGTGCGCATCCCAGTCGAGCCGATTGGTGAACAACTGAATCACCGCATCGCCATCGAACACGCCCGGCGGCAGCGAGATGTTGTGGATGACGATGAGTTCGATCGCCGTGCCCTCGGGGCGGGTGTCGCAGTTGGGCGAGGGCAGGTGATGGGCGTCGGTCAACCAGCCATCAACATCAAGAGCCGGGGGAGCAGAAGGAGTAAGCGACATGTAACAAGCTTACCCGACCCGCGCAGGCTCCGGAAACATCGCTTAGACTTCCGCCTTTAGCCAAAATCACGGGTGCATCATGTCTCCGCTCGAAGCGCAACAATTGCTGGATGAAGCGGAATGCATCGTGCCGGAGTCCGGCGTTTTGGCGGCCCTGGACCGGTTGGCGGGTGAGATTGCCCAGGACTTGGCGCAGGCGTTTCCGCTGGTGCTGCCGGTGATGGGCGGCGCGGTGGTGTTTGCCGGCCAGCTGTTGCCGAAATTGACGTTTCCGCTGGAGTTCGATTACCTGCATGTGACCCGCTATCGCGGCAAGACGCACGGTGGCGAAATCGAATGGAAGGTGCTGCCGGGACAGAGCGTGTCGGGCCGCCATGTCCTGGTGCTCGACGACATTCTGGACGAGGGCGAAACCCTGGCCGCAATCCGCGACAAGCTGCTGGAAATGGGCGCTGCACGGGTGTGGTCGGCGGTGCTGACCGATAAAAACAATGGCCTAGATAAACCGATCCGGGCCGATTTCGTGGGACTGGACGTGCCCAACCGCTATGTGTTCGGCTGCGGCATGGACGCGTATGGGTTGTGGCGCAATCTGCCCGCCATTTATGCTTTAAAGGACAAATAAACATGCTGGGAATCATTGGTGGAACCGGGCTGACGCAGCTCGCCAATCTTGAAATCACCCATCGCAAGGTAGGACGCACACCCTATGGCGAGCCGTCCGGCGCGCTGACTTTCGGCCACATTTGCGATCAGGAAGTGATTTTTCTGGCGCGCCACGGCTATGGCCACACCATTCCGCCGCACGAGGTGAACTATCGCGCCAATCTGTGGGCGTTGAGGGAGCACGGGGTGAGTCGCGTGGTATCGGTCGCCACGGTGGGCGGAATTCATCCCGAACTGATTCCGGGCGTGCTGGTGATTCCGGATCAGATCATCGATTACACCCATGGCCGCGCCGCGACATTCAATGTGGGTAACGACAAGCAGGTTACCCATCTCGATTTCACTTTTCCGTATTGCGTGGCGATGCGCACGGCCCTGCTCCAAGCGGCGGCCAGTGCCGGAATAAGCCTGCGTGACGGCGGCGTGTATGGCGCGGTGCAGGGGCCACGGCTGGAAACAGCGGCCGAAATCAACCGCATGGAGCGCGATGGCAACGACATGGTAGGAATGACCGGCATGCCGGAAGCCTATCTGGCGCGCGAGTTGGATCTTTGCTATGCGGCAGTCGGCGTGGTGGTGAATTACGCTGCCGGGCGAGGCTTGTCGGTGGACGGTATCCAGATGGAAGAAATCCAGCCGGTGCTCGGTGAATCGATGCTCCAGGTGCGGCACTTGCTCGAGCAGCTGGTGAAAAACGCCGCCGCTGGCTTGTGTGCGATCTAGATCATGTGGCTGGCGCGCGCGTTGCAATCACAGGGGTTCGGTTCACGCAAAGGCTGCGTGTTGCGGGTACGTTCGGGTGCTGTCTCGATCAACGGCGTGGTCGTCGATGACCCGGAGCACGAGGTTGACCCGGTCGGACTGGAACTGACGATCAACGGCGTGACCTGGCCGTATCATGAAAAAGCCTATGTTTTGATGCACAAACCGGCTGGATACGAGTGTTCGCACAAACCCAAGCACCACCCCAGCGTGTTTTCGCTGTTGCCGGCGCCCTTCATCGAGCGTGATCTGCAATGCGTGGGGCGACTCGACCAGGACACCACCGGTTTGTTGTTGTTTTCCGACGATGGCCAGTTTATTCACCGCATGACGTCGCCGAAAAAAGGCGTGGCCAAGGTGTATCGCGCCACCTGTGCCGACCCGGTGGATGCGGCGATGCTGGACGCCTTGCGCAACGGCGTGTTGCTCAACGACGAACCGGCGCCGATTGCTGCGCTGGCGTGCGAGGCGATCGATGGACATAGCCTGCAACTGACCCTGGCCGAGGGCAAATACCATCAGGTCAAGCGCATGATCGGCGCTACTGGAAACCGGGTAGATAAGCTGCATCGCGTTGCGATTGGTGATTTTGTCCTGCCTGAAACGCTCGCGCCAGGCAGCTGGTGCTGGCTGGAGGCCGCTGATTTACTGCAACTGGAGCAGCCATGGCGATCCGTGATGTCCTGAAGATGGGTGATCCGCGTTTGCTGACACCAGCGTTGCCGGTAGAAGACTTCGCGTCGCCCAGCCTGGCGCAATTGATTGTTGATATGCACGACACCATGCGTGTGCTGAACGGTGCAGGTCTTGCCGCGCCGCAAATTGGCGTAGGGCTGCAGGTGGTGATATTCGAGGTCAACAGCAACCCGCGTTACCCGGAAGCTGAAAGCGTGCCGTTCACGGTGTTGATCAATCCGTTGCTGACGCCCTTGTCCGACGAGCTGGAAGAAGGCTGGGAAGGCTGTTTGTCGGTTCCTGGCATGCGCGGCCTGGTGCCGCGCCACACAGCATTGCGCTATCAGGGATTTGATGCGGCAGGGCAGCCCATCGACCGCAGCGTGAATGCGTTCCATGCTCGCGTGGTGCAGCATGAGGTCGATCATCTGCACGGGATTCTGTATCCGTTGCGGATCCGCGATTTGCGTAATTTCGGCTTTACCGAGACCTTGTTTCCCGGACAAAACCTGCAGGACGATTGAACGGTTTTGGGTTTGCTGGCATGCATTTAGCATGCCTAAAGTTGTATCGGTCATCGCCGCTAACCTGAAGCGTAACCGTGGGCGGGGTGCTCCGGTGCAAGCTGCAAGGACAACAATGAGCGTAGCAAAACCAGACGATCAGGCTCGGCACCGTTGTTACCCGACCGAAGCGGTGATGAGCGAAGCGTTACAACTGGACAATATCGCGACCCGGCTGATGCAAGTGCAGCAGCACTGGAACGACCCGGGCCGGGCGAGCCAACTGGCCGATGCGCTGGCAGCCAGTCGCGTCGTGTGGCATGGCATTCAAAACGCTCTGGCGGAAAGCACACTGGCGATACCGGTTGAAATTCAGCACAACCTGCTGATCCTGTCGGTGTACGCAGACGGAAAAATCAATGATTGCGAGGCCACGCCCAGCACCGAAGGAGTAGGGAGCCTGGCCGCTTTGACGCGGACGCTGGCCGGGCGGCTGAAGGAATGGCGGGTGGCAGCATGAAAGTGGTGCCAGCATTCCATTCAAATCGTGAAATCCGCCTGGTTGACGTGACCGGCGTGAGTGGAACGGTGCGTCCCGGGCGGGGCGGGGCACGCGTGAAGACAGACCTGGAGCAGAAAATCAAGAAACCGGCTGAGGGCGTTCGCAAAAAGTCGCCTCCTGCACGCAAGGCCCCTGCTCGTGGGCGTTATGTCGATGAATATGCGCGTCCGCCTGCCTGAATAGCAGGCAGTGTGAACTACAGCAGCACGCTCAGTATGTCGGCTTCCAGCGCATGTTGAGTGGCCGGCGTCAGCAGCCCCTCTCCCCGTATCAGGAACGTATCCTCGACGCGCTCGCCCAGCGTGTCGATTTTTGCCGCATACACGCTGACGTCGTGTCGCATTAACACTTCTGCCACGGCAAACAGCAGGCCACCACGGTCGGCACAGATAATCGTCAGTTTGTGACCGTGCCCCTGCGCATCCGCCTCCAGTCGCACTGTGGTGGGATAGGGATGGTGGCGCTGGTGGCGTGACAATCGGCCGCGCGGTGCGGCCTGTATCGGCTGCGCGGGGTCGAGGTCGCGCGCCAGTTCGTGTTCGACATAACTCAGAAAGTCGCGGTAATGAATGCCGCGATTGGCCAGATCCATCACCTGAAAGCTGTCCAGCGCATAGCCGTGCTGGGTCGTGTGGATCTTGGCCTCAAGAATGGTGTATTGAATGCGCGCAAAAAAGCCGCAGATACGGGCGAACAGATCAGGGCGGTCGGGGGTATAGACCAGTACCTGGATGCCTTCTCCCACCGGCGACAGACGTGCCTGCACAACGGCTTGCGTGCTATGGGTGCGGCGCCACAGCATGCGTGCCTGCCAGGCGATGTCGCGAACGTCATAGCGAACGAAATAACGCCCATCGAGTTGCTGCCATAGCGCGTCGGGCGCGCTGCTAGGCAGGCCGTAGAGGGCGAGTTTGATCCGTGCCTCTGCCTGCTTGGCTGCAATGTTGGCCATGGCCTGATCGCCACCGGCTAGCTTGGCCAGGGTGGCGTGATAAAGGTCTTCCAGCAGTTTGCCCTTCCATGCGTTCCATACTTTGGGGCTGGTGCCGCGGATGTCGGCCACGGTCAGCAGGTACAAGGCAGTCAGCCGGCGGCTGTCGCCTATGCGTTTGGCAAAGGCTGCAATCACGTCGGGGTCGCTGGTGTCTTCCTTTTGCGACGTGCGCGACATCACCAGATGCATGCCGACCAGCCAGGCAACCAGTTCGCTGTCAGCCTTGTCGAGACCGTGCTGGCGGCAGAATCGCCGGGCATCGATCAGGCCGAGTTCAGAGTGGTCGCCGCCACGGCCTTTGGCAATATCGTGAAACAGGGTGGCTACGGCACGGTAAAGCGCCGCATGTTGCGCAAGACCATGAGGATGTGTTCATCCACGGTATAGACATGGAACAGGTCATGCTGCATTTGACCGACGATGCGACCAAATGCAGGAATGTAGCGAGCCAGCAATCCGTAGCGGTGCATGGCCCGCAGCGCCCGCGTAATGCCGACTGGTTGGCGCAGCAATGTCATGAAAAGCGCGCGATGCGCGGGATCGGCGCGAAAAGCCGCATCGATCTGCGTGCTCCCGCGCCACAGCGCGCGCAAGGTGGTTGGCTCGAATCCGGCGAGCGAGGGGTGCTGGGCGTAAACGATGAAAATCCGCAGCAGGGCATCGGGCTTGCGCTGGAACAAATCAAGCTCGCGAGCTTCGAGCAAATTGGCGCGTAATTGAAAGTCGGCGTCGATTGGCTGCGGTGGCGCAGTCACCGGAAACAGCCGTACCCGCAGCGACTGGATCAGGATGTCGTTGGCGCGCTGGATCAGTTTGGCGGCGCGGTAGTAAGTCTGCATCAGGCGCTCGCCCGCGCGCTTGTTTGCCGTGGCAGCCAGCCCCAGACGCTCGGCGAGGTCGGTCTGGTAATCAAAGGCCAGGCGGTCATCACGTCGACCTGCCAGAATATGCAAATGGATGCGCAGCGCCGCCACGCTGCGTTCGGCCTGGGCAATGCGGCGAGCCTCGGCCTGGGTCAGCAGCCCCGCGCAGGCAAGCCCGTTCCAGCCGCCCCCGATGTCGCACGCCTGCGCCAGCCAGTGGATCGTGTGCAGATCGCGCAGCCCGCCCGGGCTGTCCTTCAGGTTGGGTTCGAGTTTGTAGGCACTGTCGTCAAAGCGAGCATGTCGGGTGCGTTGTTCAGCGAGTTTGCCGTCGAAAAATTGCTGGGGGTCGAAGCGCGACTGAAAAGCGCTTTCAAACTCGCTGAACAATGCACGATTACCCCACAGAAAACGTGCTTCCAGCAGGTTGGTCTCGACCGTGATATCGGCTGCAGACTCGGCCAGGCAGACATCAATCGTGCGCACGCTATGGCCGATTTCCAGCCCGACATCCCAGCATGCACGGACCCAGCCCTCCAGCGTGGCTTGCTGGTCAGGCGTCGGCTCGCGCGGCAGCAACAGCAGAACATCTACGTCTGACCCCGGAAACAGTTCGCCGCGCCCGTATCCCCCAACGGCAACGAGGCAAAAGCTGTCGGGCAGCGCAAGGCTGCCGCTGATAGCCGTCAGCACCCCGTCCACCAGGCCAGCGTGCTGCGTCAGATAAAGAGAAACTGCAGGTTGCTTGAGATAAGCCGCCGCCAATGCCGCGCGGCGGAATTTCAGCCGCTCACGCAGGTCGGCAAGCGGCAGAACGTTCACGCGGCTTGTCGGGCGAGGTCGGGAACGGCGGGGCTGCCGGCCGATAGCGTCAACACCTCGAAACCGGTGTCGGTGACCAGCACCGTGTGCTCCCATTGCGCCGACAGGCTGCGGTCTTTGGTTACGATCGTCCAGCCGTCCGGCATCTGGCGAATATCACGCCTGCCTGCGTTGATCATCGGCTCGATGGTGAACGTCATGCCGGCTTCCAGCACCAGCCCCGTGCCCTGTTTGCCGTAATGCAACACCTGCGGGTCCTCGTGGAACACCCGGCCGATGCCGTGGCCGCAAAATTCGCGCACCACGCTGTAGCCGCTGTTTTCGGCAAAACGCTGGATCGCGTGGCCGATGTCGCCCAGCCGCGCGCCGGGTTTCACCTGACGGATGCCGATCCACATGGCTTCATAGGTAATCTGGATCAGCCGACGCGCCTGCGGCGTCGTCTCGCCCACCACGAACATGCGGCTGGTGTCGCCATGCCAGCCGTCCTTGATGACCGTGATGTCCAGGTTCACGATGTCGCCGTTTTTCAGCACCTTGTCGCCAGGCACACCGTGGCACACCTGGTTGTTGACCGAGGTGCAGATTGATTTGGGATAGGGGGCATGGCCCGACGGCGCGTAATTCAAGGGTGCGGGAATCGTGCCTTGCTCGTCGACCATATAGTCGTGGCAGAGCCGGTCGAGCTCACCCGTGGTTACGCCAGGCTTGACGAAAGGGGTGATGTAGTCGAGAACTTCCGAGCCGAGCCGGCCTGCAACGCGCATGCCTTCAATTTCAGCGCCGGTTTTGATGGTGACAGTCATGGCAGAGGGCGCAAATCAGTAAAGCCTTATTCTATCGCGAGCGATGGGAGAGCAAACAGAAGATGCGTTCGGCCCTGACGTACAGGGCGTGTTTCGCCGCATGGATTGCGGAAAGTCTCGTGCCCGTCCTTGAAATAAACATCTGATGAACTTAGAATAGCGGGCTGTCCGAAATCGTTCGGACAAATTCGCACACCTGTCGTTAAAGGGTGGCGGCGCGTTACAGGTAATACGCGCCGCTGCTGACGGGTGGAGGCTTAACCCTTTAGGAGTCATCAATGTCGTCAGTCACCATGCGTCAAATGCTGGAAGCCGGTGTCCATTTCGGTCACCAAACCCGTTTCTGGAACCCCAAGATGGCGCAGTACATCTTCGGTCATCGCAACAAAATCCATATCGTCAACCTGGAAAAATCGCTGCCGATGTTCCAGGACGCACAAAAATTCGTCCGTCAGTTGACCTCCAACAAGGGTACCGTGTTGTTCGTAGGCACCAAGCGTGCCGCGCGCGAGATCGTGCGTGAAGAAGCGGAACGTGCTGGCATGCCTTATGTCGACAACCGCTGGCTGGGCGGCATGCTGACCAACTTCAAGACGGTCAAGCAGTCGATCAAGCGTCTGAAGGACCTGGAAGTGTCGCTGGCAGAGCCGGGTCGTCTGTCGAAAAAAGAAATCCTCACGGTGCAGCGCGAAGCCGACAAGCTGAACCGCAGCCTGGGCGGTATCCGCGAAATGAACGGCCTGCCGGACGCGATTTTCATTATTGACGTCGGTTACCAGAAGGGCACCGTCGTAGAGGCCAAGAAACTGGGCATTCCCGTAATCGGCGTAGTCGATACCAATAACAGCCCGGAAGGCGTCGCGTACGTCGTTCCCGGTAACGACGACTCGGCACGCGCGATCCGTTTGTATGCGCGCGGCATCGCCGATGCGGCGCTCGAGGGGCGTGCCCAGATCATGGGTGAACTCACGGGCGGCGAAGAGTTCATTGAAGTGGAAGAAGAAGAAGGTGGCGTGGCTGCTGAATAAACGCGCCGCGCCGTAACATCGCCGGAATAACTGCCGGTGATCATGTTTCAAAGGAGGGGCGTTTGCCCCTCCTTGTGCATGAGCTGATCGATTTGTTGTATTTAACTAATTAGGGAGTTGGGAAGATGGCTGAAATCACTGCGAGCATGGTTAAAGAACTGCGCGAAAAAACAGACGCGCCGATGATGGATTGCAAAAAAGCCCTGTCAGAAGCTGAAGGCGACATGCAGAAGGCTGAAGAAATTCTGCGCGTGCGTTTTGGCAACAAGGCCGCCAAGAGTGCTGGCCGTGTGGCGGCAGAAGGCGTGGTAGCCATCGCGATCAGTGCTGACGGCAAGTCAGCTTCGATGATCGAAGTCAACTGCGAAACCGATTTCGTGGCAAAGAACGATGATTTTCTGGCGCTGTCGAACGCGCTGGCCGAAATGATCCTGAGCGAAAGCCCCGCCGATGTTGCAGCGCTGTCTGCGCTGGCCTACCGCGGCACCACGGTGGAAGCGTTCCGCACCGAACTGGTCGGCAAGATGGGCGAGAACATGTCGGTACGTCGTTTCGTGCGACTGACCGGACAGGGAAAATTCGCCAGCTACATTCACAGCGGCAAGATTGGCGTGCTTGTTGACGTGACGGGAGACGAAGCGCTGGGTCGCGATATCGCCATGCACATCGCGGCGTCCAAGCCCAAATCACTGGATGCATCCGGCGTGCCTCAGGAGTTGCTGGACATGGAGCGCCGTGTCGCGATCGAAAAGGCCAAGGAAGCTGGCAAGCCGGAAGCCATGCTGGACAAGATCGCCGAAGGTACCGTGCAGAAATACCTCAAGGAAGTCACCCTGCTGTCACAGCCCTTCGTCAAGGATGACAAGCAAACCGTCGAGCAGGTGCTGAAATCGAAGAACTCGCAGTGCCACGGCTTCACCATGTATGTGGTGGGCGAGGGCATCGAGAAGAAGGTCACCGACTTTGCGGCCGAAGTCGCCGCTGCTTCCAAGGTTTAATTGCCATGGCGCAGGCGCGTCGTATTTTGTTGAAGCTCTCCGGCGAGGCGCTCGGTGCGGATGCCTTCGGTTACCACGCGGAGACGCTGGCAGGCTTTGTCGGGCAGATTCGCGACGTAGTCGAACTGGGTGTGCAGGTCGGCATCGTCGTCGGTGGCGGTAATCTATTTCGCGGCGCAACTGGGGCACTGTCCGGAATGGACCGCGCTACAGCCGACTCAATGGGTATGCTGGCGACAGTGATGAATGCGCTGGCGCTGAAGGATGCATTGATGCGCGCGGGCGTGCCGGCGCGGGTGCAGACGGCCGTTGCGATCACACACGTGGGTGAGGCATTCGAACGCGACACCGCCGTGCGCCATCTGGAAGCCGGCAGCGTGGTCATTTTTGGTGGCGGAACGGGTAATCCGTTTTTCACCACCGACACGGCGGCTGCGCTGCGCGGCGCTGAAATCGGCGCGGATTTGTTGCTGAAAGCGACCAAGGTCGACGGGGTCTATACCGCCGACCCCAAGAAAGACGCCATGGCAACACGCTATACCTCGTTGAGCTTTGACGAGGCGATCCGCAATAATCTCGCAGTACTCGACACGGCCGCGTTCGCCCTGTGTCGGGAACAAAAGCTGCCGCTGGTCGTGTTCGATATTTTCAAGCCCGGTGCGCTCAAGCGCGTGGTGATGGGTGAAGACGAAGGAACGCGCGTCACGCCTTGAGCGCGTTTTTACGAAGGAAGGATAAACAATGGCTGAAATGACGATTGCGGAAATCAAACAGTCCGCCGAGCAGAAAATGGGCAAATCGCTTGATTCGCTGAAAAGCGACTTGGCAAAAGTGCGTACCGGTCGCGCGCATACCGGCATTCTCGACCACGTGATGGTGGATTATTACGGCAGTCCGACCGCCGTGCCGCAAGTGGCTAACGTATCGCTGGTGGATAGCCGTACCCTGGGCGTCCAGCCCTACGAAAAAAATATGATCGGCAAGATCGAAAAAGCGATTCGTGACGGTGATCTTGGTCTTAATCCGGCCACGCACGGCGACATCATCCGGGTTCCGATGCCTTCGCTGACCGAGGAACGTCGCCGCGATCTGATCAAGGTGGTGCGTGGCGAGGCAGAAACAGCGCGCGTGGCCATGCGCAATATCCGTCGCGATGCCAATGGGGCCGTCAAGGAAATGGTCAAGGCCAAAACCGCGACCGAAGACGAAGAGCGTCGCACCCAGGACGAGGTGCAAAAGTTGACCGACAAATACATCGCTGATATCGACAAGCTTCTGGCCGATAAAGAGAAAGAGTTGCTTGCAGTCTAAGCGACCCCGGCAACCCCGTGCTGCGTGATGACCCGCTCCAAAAAAACGGCCTCAAGCGCTGATGTGCCCAGGCACATTGCCATCATCATGGATGGCAATGGGCGATGGGCGAAGCGACGCCTGCTGCCGCGTGTCGCGGGGCATCGTAAAGGGGTCGAAACGCTGCGCGACGTCATCCGCGCCTGTGCCGACCGGGGGGTGGCGCACCTCACGGTGTTTGCGTTCAGTTCCGAAAACTGGCGGCGTCCGCAGGAAGAAGTCACCTTGTTGATGGAGTTGTTCATGCGCGCGCTGGAAAATGAAGTGACGCGCCTGCATGAAAACAATATCCGCTTCCGGCTCATCGGCGACCTGTCCGGTTT
Organism: Hydrogenophilales bacterium 12-61-10; assembly: GCA_002279795.1. Lineage (GTDB taxonomy): Bacteria > Pseudomonadota > Gammaproteobacteria > Burkholderiales > Thiobacillaceae > Thiobacillus. Next base: position 1,796 of record NCCT01000061.1, on the reverse strand, counting down.
TTCAGAGCGCATCCAGACCTTGATCCGGGATGCAGAAGCCCTGACCAGCAACAACACTCGCCTGACTTTTACCGTGGCCGCCAATTACGGTGGCCGTTGGGACATCGTGCAGGCAGTCAAGAAGCTGATGTCGGTAGGACTGGCCGCAGACGACATCGACGAAGCTGCGCTGGCGCAACAGCTCAGCCTGTCCGATGCCCCTGAGCCGGATCTTTTCATCCGCACCGGCGGCGAAAAACGCATCAGCAATTTCCTGATGTGGCAGCTGGCCTACACCGAGCTCTATTTCACCGACGCCCTGTGGCCGGATTTCAACGCAAAAGCGCTGGATGAGGCGATCGAGTCCTATCGCACCCGCGAGCGGCGGTTCGGCCGCACCAGCGAACAGGTGCAAGCCGCGTCGTGATGGACCTTGCCAAAACAGCATCCTGGTCACCGCTCGCACGCCGCATATTAACCGCCACATTACTGCTGGCAGTGTTCGTGCCGGCCGCCCTGTGGGCACCGCCCTGGTTGTGGGCGGTTCTGATGGCAGGGGTGATCGGCGCAGCGGCTCACGAATGGGCGAGCTTGAGCCATTTTTCAGTGCGGGCAGCTTATCTCTATGCGGTTTTGATGGCCGCCATCGCGCTGCTCCTGAACACGTTTTCCGGCACAGACTGGCCTCTTTTCCAGAGTGGCCTGATTCTGCTGGCGCTGGCATTCTGGCTCGCCGTTGCGCCATTGTGGCTATTGGGCCGCTGGCACGCACCGCAGCCTTTTGTGCGTGCCGCTGTGGGCCTGGTGGTGTTACTGCCGACCTGGGTTGCCTTGATCTATTTGCATGAACGTGGCCCGGCCGTATTGCTGGGTGTGATGGCGGTGGTCTGGATAGCGGACACCGCGGCTTATTTTTCCGGCCGTCAATTTGGCCGGCACAAGCTGGCGCCGGCCATCAGTCCCGGCAAGACCTGGGAAGGCGTGGCAGGCGCTTTGGCTGCCCTTGCGATATATGCTGTCGTTTTGAGCCAGTTGACCGCGCTGCCGTCGCTGTCGCTTTTCTTCATGGTTGCGGGCTTGTTGTATTTGTCGGTATTGGGCGATTTGTTCGAGTCCTGGATCAAGCGTGTAGCAGGCATGAAAGATAGCGGCACCCTGTTGCCCGGTCATGGCGGCGTGCTCGACCGCATCGATGCGCTGACCTCGACTCTGCCGATTGCTGCCGGTATGTTGATGTGGCTGGAGCATGCCGCATGAACGCATACATCCGTAATACAGGCGAAATGAAACCCCGCGTCCTCACCGTGTTAGGTGCCACCGGCACCATCGGCGTCAATACGCTCGACGTGGTTGCCCGCCATCCTGGTCGGTTCGAGATTTTTGCCTTGACCGGCGCGACCCAGGTTGAGCGCATGCTTGAGCAATGTCGTACTCACCGCCCACGCTATGCGGTCATGACCGAACCCGCGGCGGCGGCGCGGCTGCGCGAGCGCGTCGCGGCAGAAAAGCTGCCGGTCGACGTGCTGGAAGGCAGCGCAGCCCTGACGGCCGTGGCAACCGCGCCAGAAGTCGACACGGTGATGGCTGCAATCGTCGGTGCGGCCGGATTACCTGCCACGCTGGCAGCGGCGCAGGCAGGCAAACGGATTTTGCTGGCCAACAAGGAAACCCTGGTGGTGGCCGGTCAGTTGTTCATGGATGCCATCGCCGCCAGCGGATCGGTATTGTTGCCAATCGATTCCGAGCACAATGCGATTTTCCAGTCGCTGCCGCGCGACTTCAACGGCGATTTCCAGCAGGCCGGAGTCAAGGCCTTG
>NCCT01000060.1:3370-15316 GCA_002279795.1 Hydrogenophilales bacterium 12-61-10 | reverse complement strand
TCGGTATTGTTGCCAATCGATTCCGAGCACAATGCGATTTTCCAGTCGCTGCCGCGCGACTTCAACGGCGATTTCCAGCAGGCCGGAGTCAAGGCCTTGTGGCTGACTGCATCGGGGGGGCCTTTTCGCAGCTTGTCGGCGGAAGCGATTGCCGCTGCCACGCCAGCGCAAGCCGTCGCGCACCCCAACTGGGTGATGGGCAAGAAGATCTCGGTCGATTCGGCCAGCCTGATGAACAAGGGTCTAGAAGTGATCGAGGCGCGCTGGCTGTTCAATGCCCGCCCCGACCAGATCAAGGTAGTGGTGCATCCGCAAAGCATCGTGCATTCGATGGTCGAATACGCCGACGGCTCGGTGCTGGCGCAGATGGGCACTCCCGACATGCGCACGCCGATTGCCTATGCGCTGGGTTTCCCGGAACGGATTGAAGCCGGCGTGTCGGCGCTCGAGTTGATGGGCAAGCAGTTGACATTCGAAGCGCCCGATCACAAGCGTTTCCCTTGCCTGCAGCTTGCCTTTGACGCGCTGGCCGCCGGAGGCAGTGCGGCTGCCGTGCTGAACGCCGCCAACGAAGTCGCCGTTGCCCGTTTTCTGGACGGGGGGATTCCTTTCAACGCCATTGCTGCCAGCATTGCGCACTCGCTCGACACGCTGGCCGGCGGCGCGGCGGGCACTCTGGAAGAACTGCTCAACGCAGACCAGCGCGCGCGCAGCATCGCTGAAGCCTATCTGAACGACAAGCATCCATGAATATCCTGCATACGATCCTGTGGTTTCTGGTCGCCATCGGCGTGCTGGTGGTGGTGCACGAGTTTGGCCACTACCTTGCTGCGCGGCTGGCGGGCGTCAAGGTGCTGCGGTTTTCGGTTGGCTTTGGCAAACCTTTGTTCAGCCGGCGCTTCGGCCCGGATCAAACCGAATGGACCTTGTCTCCACTGCCGTTTGGCGGCTACGTCAAAATGCTCGACGAACGCGAGGGCGACGTGCCTGCGGCAGACGCTCACCGCAGTTTCAATCGCGCCAGCGTATGGCGTCGCATCGGCATTGTCGTGGCTGGCCCGCTGGCCAATTTCCTGCTCGCCATCGTGTTTTACTGGGCGCTTTTCGTGCATGGCTTGCCGGCAATGAAACCCCTGATCGGCGAGCCACCCGCAGGCACGCCTGCCGCGCACGCCGGATTGACGGCGGGTGATGAAATACGCCGCATCAACGGCACCGATACACCCTCGTTCCAGGATGTGCGGTTGACCCTGCTGCGTGCGGGCGTGGCGGGCGAGCCGCTGGTCCTTGAACTGGCTGATGGCCGCAGCGTGCAGCTCGATGCGCCCGCGATGCAGACCGAAAATCTGGATCAGGACACGCTGCGCCCGCTCGGCATCGTGCGATACGACCCCGCAATCGAGCCGGTAATCGGCACGCTGCTGGCCGATGGTGCCGCAAAGCGTGCTGGATTCCAGACGGGTGACCGCCTGCTTGCAGTCAACGGCAAACCCGTCGAAAACTGGCAAGGCTGGGTGGACGTGATTCGACAGCATCCCGGCAAAGCCTTGCGCATCGAATATCAGCGACAGGGGCGGACGGCCGTATTGACTGTTACGCCCGATGCGATGGACGAGGGGAGTCAGCGTGTGGGGAAAATCGGTGCCGGCCCCAAGGTCGACGAAGCGGTTTTTGCCAGCCTGATGACCGAGGTGAGCTATGGACCGCTCGATGCGCTATGGCAGGGCGCAGTCAAGACCTGGGACATGAGCCTTTTTACCTTGGAAATGATGGGACGCATGGTGGTCGGCCAGGTGTCATGGAAGAACCTCTCTGGCCCGCTCACCATTGCCGACTACGCAGGCCAGAGCGCCGCACTGGGCTGGATCAGTTTTGTCGGCTTTCTCGCCCTGGTGAGCGTGAGCCTCGGGGTGCTGAATCTGCTGCCCATTCCCATGCTGGATGGCGGGCACCTCATGTATTATGTGGCCGAAGTTTTGACTGGTCGTCCGGTGTCTGAACGCACCATGGAAATAGGCGGCCGGGTTGGCATGACACTGCTGTTGCTTCTGATGTCATTTGCTCTGTTCAACGATTTGCAACGCCTGCTTGGCGGATAAAAAAACCCATGCTTCTTAACCGTTTGACGCTTGCGCTTGCTGCTGTTCTGGCTGCGCCCTACGTGCTCGCCAGCGAGCCTTTTGTGGTCAAGGATATTCGGGTCGAAGGCATCCAGCGCACCGAGGCCGGGACCGTTTTCAGCTACCTGCCTGTCAAGGTCGGCGAAACGATGACCGACGAAAAATCGGCCGCCGCGATCAAGGCGCTGTATGCAACCGGATTTTTCAAGGAAGTGCGACTGGAGGCGCGCGATGGCGTGCTGATCGTCACGGTCGAAGAGCGCCCCTCCATTGCGAAAGTCACCCTGGTCGGCATCAAGGAGTTTTCCGAGGACGACCTCAAGGCCGGACTCAAGCAGACCGGGCTGGCTGAAGGCCAGGTGCTCGATCGCTCCCTGGTCGACAAGGCCGAACAGGAATTGCAGCGCCAGTACTACAACCGCGGCAAATACGCAGTCGAAATCAAGACGACCCTGACCCCGCTGGAACGCAACCGCGTTGCGGTGCAGTTCGATGTGGTGGAAGGCGAAAGCGCCAGGATCCAGCAGATCAATCTGGTGGGCAACAAGGCCTTCTCCGAAAAAGAACTGCTCGGCGAAATCACCTCGACCACGCCCGGCTGGCTGACCTGGTATACCAAGAACGACCAGTATTCCAAGGCGCGGCTGGGTGGCGACATCGAAATCCTGCGCTCGTACTACCTCAATCGCGGTTACCTCGAATTCAACGTCGATTCTACCCAGGTATCCATTTCGCCCGACAAGCAGGGCATCTACATCACCATCAACGTGACCGAAGGGCCGCAATACACCGTGTCCAGCGTCAAGCTGGCCGGGCAGATGCTGGTGCCCGAGGCCGAATTGCAGGAACTGATTACCGTCGAGCCCGGCAAGGTGTTCGTGCGCGACCGCCTGACAGAAACCACCAAGAAAATCAGCGAGCGTCTTGGCAATGACGGCTATGCGTTTGCCAACGTCAACGCCGTGCCTGAACTCGACAAGGAAAAGGCGACCGTCGCTTTTACCCTGTTCGTCGACCCGGGTCGCCGCGTGTACGTCAACCGCGTCAACGTGACAGGCAACACCAAAACCCGTGACGAAGTGGTGCGTCGCGAAATCCGCCAAATGGAAGGCGCGTATTACGATGCTGCACAGATCAACCGCTCGCGCGACCGCTTGAATCGTCTCGGTTACTTTGAGCAAGTCAACATTGAAACGCCGGGGGTTACCGGCACCACCGATCAGGTAGACGTCAACGTAAGCGTGACTGAAAAATCGACCGGCAGCATTCAACTGGGTGCCGGTTTCTCGTCGTCCCAAGGCATTGTGCTGTCGGGTTCGGTGTCGCAGGCCAACGTGTTTGGCACCGGCAACCGCGTGTCGGCGCAACTCAACACGGGCAGCGTCAACACCGTATATGCGTTGTCGTTCGTCAATCCCTATTACACCATCGACGGCATCAGCCTGGGGTATGACCTTTATAGGCGCGACGTCAACACCAGCTCACTCAAAAGCGTCAGTCGTTATCAAAGCTCGACCCTGGGCGCGGGGGGGCGTTTTGGATTCCCGGTCAACGAGCGCGACTTCATTTCGCTGGGTCTGGTTTACGAACAGAGTTCGCTGACTGTTCCCGCTACTCTTGGATTACCACAAACTCAGTACCAAAAGTTTGTTGACCCCAAAAATTTGGGCAATAGCAACCGTGACGACGATACGCTGCGCTTCGAAGCCTCGTGGGCGCGCGATACCCGCAACAGCTTTTTGTTCCCCACCAAGGGCATGCTGCAGCGGGTGTCGTCCGAGATCGGTACGCCGGTCGGCAGCCTGCAGTACTACAAGCTTTCGTACCAGCATCAGCAGTATTTTCCGCTGAGCAGCAGCTTCACCCTGCTGTTGAATGGGGAGGTAGGCATCGGCGGCGGCCTGGCGGACGAGGAACTGCCTTTCTTCAAGAATTTCTTTGCGGGCGGCAGCAGCTCGGTGCGAGGCTTTAAACCCGGCACCATTGGACCGAAAGACTTCAACGGTTATGCGATCGGCGGTGACAAGCGCATGGTCGGCAATATGGAACTGTTTTTCCCGCTGCCGGGGATCAAGGATAACCAGTCCTTGCGTATGTCAGCCTTTATTGATGTCGGCGCTGCATATGGCACGGGTGGCTCATCTAACAATGGTCAAAGTACGTACTCGGATTTTTCATTCAATGAAATAGGCGTGTCTGCTGGTTTGGCGGTGTTGTGGGTGTCTCCCCTCGGACCGCTCAAGTTCAGCCTGGCGCAACCACTGGTCAGCAATCCCGGCGACCAGGAAGAAATCTTTCAATTTACCCTTGGCAATGCGTTCTAAGGGTGTGATTTACGGAGTGTGATGATGAAACTCAAGATGCTTGCTTCCCTGATCCTGGCGACCGCTTTTGCAGCGACGTCAGCTGTTGCCGACACCAAAATCGGCTTCGTCAATACCGAAAAACTATTACGTGAAGCCCCGCTTTCAGTGGCTGCGCAGAAAAAGCTGGAACGCGAATTCGCCGCGCGACAGCAGGACTTGCAGAAACTGGCCAAGCAGGCGCGGGATCTGCAGTCGCAGCTCGACAAGGATGGCGTGACCATGTCCGATAGCGAGCGCAAGAACAAGGAGCGTGAACTGGGCAACCACAGCCGTGAGCTGCAGCGCAAGGAACGCGAGTTCCGTGAAGACCTCAATCTGCGTCGCAACGAAGAGCTGGGCCAGATCCAGGAGCGTGCGCGCAAGACGATCCAGGACATTGCCCGTTCCGAAAAATTTGATTTGATCGTTGAGCAGGCGGTCTTCGTCGACTCGAAAATCGACATCACGGATCGCGTGATGAAAGCGCTGGGCGGAAAATAAGTACGCCCGATGTCGGTAACACTGGCTGAATTGGTTGCCCGCTTTGGCGGTGAGCTGATTGGGGAGGGCACGAGGCAGATCACACAGGTCGCGCCGCTCGATCGCGCCACGGTGGACGAAATCGGTTTCGTTTCGCAGAGCAAGTATCTGGCGCAATTGGCGAGCACCCATGCGGGTGCGGTGATCCTGCCGGAAGATGCACGCGACGCAACCGACCTGCCGCGGATCCTGACGCCGAACCCCTATCTTTATTTTGCGCGCGTCTCGGGCTTGCTGAACCAGCCGCCGCGTCCGCCGATCGGTATTCATCCATCGGCAAGCGTGGCCGCGGATGCGCATATCGCGACCGATGCCTGCATCGCGGCGGGGGTTGTGATTGGCGCAGGCGCGGTGGTTGGTGCGCGTTCGGTCATTGGCGCAAACAGCGTGCTCGGCGATCAGGCGCGTGTGGGGGCTGATTGCCTGCTGCATGCCAATGTCACGCTTTATCACCATTGTGAAGTCGGCGCGCGCGCGATTCTGCATTCGGGCTGCGTGATCGGCTCAGACGGCTTCGGCTTCGCACCCAACGACGGTCACTGGGAAAAAATCCCGCAGATCGGCCGGGTGCGGGTCGGTGATGACGTCGAGATTGGCGCGTGCACCACGATCGACCGCGGCGCGCTGGAGGACACGCTGATCGAAGATGGCGTCAAGCTCGACAATCTGATTCATATTGCGCACAACGTGGTGATCGGTGCGCATACCGTGATTGCCGCCTGCACCGGCATCGCAGGCAGCGCCAAAATCGGTCGTCATTGCACCATCGGTGGCGCGGCGATGATCTTCGGCCATATTGAAATTGCCGACGGCACGCGCATTTCGACCAACACCCTGATTACAAAATCCCTGCCCAAAGCGGGCACCTACACGTCGGCGTTGCCTTTTTCCGAACACGACGTGTGGCAAAAAAATGCTGTGCACATGCGTAATCTCGACAAGCTGGTCAAGCGCATCAAGCAGCTTGAGACACGTCTAACCGAACTGGAAAACCAGTCAGAAAGCCAACCATGATCATGGATATCACGCAGGTCATGCAGTATCTGCCCCACCGTTACCCGTTCCTGTTGATCGACAAGGTGACGGAGATGGAGCTCGGCAAGACCATTACCGCGATCAAGAACGTCACGATCAACGAGCCGTTTTTTCCGGGGCATTTTCCGGTATCGCCCGTCATGCCGGGCGTATTGATTCTGGAAGCGATGGCACAGGCTGCTGCGATCCTGTCGTTCAAGACCAAAAACTACGCGCCGGAAGACATCGGCGTGGTGTATTTCGCGGGCATCGATGGTGCGCGTTTCAAGAAGCCCGTCGTGCCGGGTGATCAACTGGTGCTCAAGGTGACCATCGTGCGCGAGATGCGCGGCATCTGGAAATACACCGGCCGCGCCGAAGTGGACGGCACGCTGGTTGCCGAAGCCGAACTCATGGCGACCTTGCGCGACAAGCCCTGACATGGCGACGATCCATTCCACCGCGATCGTCGCGTCGGGCGCCCGTCTGGCTGATGACGTCGAAATCGGTGCGTACTCGATTATCGGCGAGCATGTGGAGATAGGCGCAGGGACCACGGTTGGCGCCCATGCCGTCATCACCGGCCACACCACCATCGGTGCGCGCAACAAGATTTTCCATTTTGTCTCGCTTGGCGAAGCGCCGCAGGACAAGAAGTACGCCAACGAGCCCACGCGACTTGTCATAGGCGACGACAATGTCATCCGCGAGTTCTGTACCTTCAACATCGGTACCGTGCAGGATCGTGGTGTGACCACGATAGGCAGCCACAACTGGATCATGGCCTATGTCCACATTGCGCATGATTGCGTGGTGGGCGACCACACTATTTTCGCCAACAATGCCTCGCTCGCGGGACACGCCGAAATAGGCGACTGGGTCATCCTCGGCGGCTTTACCGGCGTGCATCAGTTCTGCAAGATTGGCGCCCACGTGATGACGGGTATTTCCAGTGTGGTGTTCAAGGACATCCCGCCGTTTGTCATGGCCGCAGGCCAGCCAGCCGCGCCGCATGGGCTCAACAGCGAAGGCCTCAAGCGGCGCGGCTTTTCGCCCGCGTCCTTGGCCGCGCTGAAGCGCGCCTACAAGGTTCTTTACCGCGAAGGCAATACACTTGCCGAAGCGCAATCCAAGCTCGAACCCGAGGCCGTCAGCCATGCCGAAGTCCGGCAACTGCTTGATTTCCTCGCGCGCGCCGAGCGCGGCATCATCCGCTGATGGATCTCGGGCTGGTCGCCGGAGAGGCCTCCGGCGATCTTCTCGGCGCGCATTTCGTCAACGCCATCAAACAGGCGCACCCTGATTTGCAGGCCGCCGGAATCGCCGGTCCCCGGCTGGTTCAGGCGGGTGTCGAGGCGATCTATCCAAGCGAAAAACTGGCGGTGAACGGCTATGTCGAGGTGCTGCGTCATCTGCCCGAACTGCTGTGGATCCGTTCGCGCATCACCCGCCATTTCCTGAGCGAACGGCCGCGCGTCTTCGTCGGCATCGATGCGCCGGATTTCAATTTCGCGCTGGAAGCCAAGCTCAAGCAGGCCGGGATTCCTACCGTGCATTTTGTCAGCCCGTCGCTGTGGGCATGGCGGCCGGAGCGCATTCATCGCATCAAGCAGGCGGTGTCGCACATGCTGGTCGTGTTTCCGTTCGAGGAAAAGATTTACCAGGATGCGGGCATTCCCGTCACCTATGTCGGGCACCCGCTGGCGGATGTGATCCCGCTCGTGCCTGATGGTGCGGCTGCGCGCGCTACGCTGGCGCTGGCCGCAGGTCCGGTGATTGCCCTGTTGCCGGGCAGTCGCTTGAGCGAGGTGAGGCGGCATGCGCAGCTGATGCTCGACGCGGCGGCGCTGATATTGCAGCAGCATCCCGATGCGCAATTCGTTCTGCCCGCAGCGAGTGAAGCCACCGCTCAGTTGATCCGTCGCGTGGCGCAGGGGCGGCCGCTACCGCTGCACATCCTGAAGGGCCAGTCGCACACCGCGCTGGCGGCATGCGATGTCGCGCTGGTGGCGTCGGGCACCGCCACGCTCGAAGCGGCCCTGTTCAAAAAGCCGATGGTGATTACCTACCGCGTGCCCGCGCTGACTGCCTACCTGATGCGCAAAAAAGCCTTGCTGCCATGGATCGGGCTGCCCAACATTCTGGCACGCGATTTTGTGGTGCCGGAGCGGGTGCAGGAAGCCGCCACGCCCGAGCACCTTGCTGCCGACGCACTGGCCTGGCTGGTGGATGCACCGCGTTGTCAGGCGCTCGTCACGACTTTTCACGCCATGCATGTGAGCCTGCGACAGAACGCCAGCGTACGCATCGCCGGCGCGCTTGAACCGTATCTGGCGGACGCATGAAAGCGCCGGTTGTGTTGCATATCGGGCCACTCGGCCTGTGCGGCGTCGATGAAGCTGGGCGCGGACCGTTGGCTGGTCCGGTGATGGCGGCTGCAGTCATGCTGGATCCTGCGCGGCCGATTGCAGGCTTGCGCGACTCCAAAAAACTCAGCGCGGCCAAACGCGAGTTTCTGGCTGACGAGATCCGCTTGCATGCTGCAGCCTGGTACGTAGCCGAGGCCAGTGTCGCGGAAATTGACCAGTTGAATATCCTGCAGGCCACGATGCTGGCGATGCAGCGAGCTGTCGCTGGACTCGCGTGCGCGCCGGATGAAGTCTGGGTCGACGGCAACCGCTGCCCCAACTGGGCGTGGCGGTCGCAGGCGGTGGTCAAGGGCGACGACAAGGTGGCCGCGATTGCCGCGGCGTCGATTCTGGCCAAGACCACGCGTGATCAGTTCATGCAGCAGCTGCATACGGATTTTCCTGCCTATGGGTTTGCGCAGCACATGGGCTACGGTACCGCTGTACACTTGGCCGCGCTGAAAATCCATGGCGCCTGTCCACATCATCGGCGCAGTTTTGGCCCGGTTAAACTCGCGCTCGATCAAGCCTCACTTTTTTGAAAGGAACCCTCATGCAACTCTCGTATCTGTTTCACGTTCTGGGAATCGTTGTTTGGGTCGGCGGCATGTTCTTCGCCTATATGGCCTTGCGCCCGGTGGCGGCTGCCGTGCTGGAACCACCGCAGCGCCTGACCCTGTGGGCCGGCGTATTCGGCAAGTTCTTCCCCTGGGTGTGGGTGTCGGTGGCATTGGTCCTGGCAACCGGCCTGCACATGCTGATGAAACTGGGGGCGGCTACCCCACATTACGCGCTGGCCATGCTGGTGCTCGGCGTGGTGATGATGCTGCTGTTCGCTCACGTGTTCTTCGCACCTTACAAGAAACTCAAGCGTGCCGTGAGCGAGCAGAACTGGCCGGTTGGTGGCGCAGCCCTGGGGCAGATTCGCATGCTGATTGGCATCAACCTCAGCCTCGGATTGCTGACGATTGCCGTGGTGTTTGTCGGGCGCGCGCTGACTGGCGCTTAAGGCTCATCCTGCGCGGGTGCGACCAGCAAGCGCTGTACCGCTCGCTGGATCGCTTCTCGCCGCGCTTCGCATTGCAGTTCGGCATGAAACTGCCCGTCCTTATACAGATACAGCGTAGGCAAATGAAAAATGCCGAAATAGCGCGCCATGCCAGTGGCTTCGCTGACATCGACTTCATACATTGCATTCGCCAGGCCGACCAACGCCTGCGGCAATAGTTGCTTCCAGACGCGGCAGGCACCGCAGTTCGGCGCGCTGAAAAGCACCACGGCTATGCCAGCCGTTGCAGCAAGGCGCGCATGGAACGCGCCTTCAGCCAGGCGTGAAAAAGCTGCCGGGGTGGAAGGCTCCGGGCTGGTAGAATCGCGCGTTTCCCTCTGGCGGCCTCTCATGTTGTTTCTCGAATTATTTGGCTACCTGGTCATTATCCTGGTGGCGGCAGAAATCTTTGTCAACGCGCTTGAACACCTAGGTGAAAAACTCAAAATTTCCGAGGGTGTGACCGGTTCATTGTTCGCAGCAGTCGGCACCGCAATGCCCGAAACGTTGGTGCCTTTACTGGCGATCTTTGCCGGAACCGGCAATGCGAAAATCGGTGAGGAAATCGGTGTGGGCGCCATTCTGGGCGCGCCGTTGATGCTGTCTACCTTGTCTGTTTCCTTGATGGCGCTGGCCGTGTTGAAAAAGCGCGGCATTCAGGGGCATCTGACCCCCGAGCGCAGCGGCCTTAAACGCGATCTCGACTTTTTCCTGATGGCTTTTGTCCTTGCATTCGTGGCCATGTTCATCCCCCACGGCGAGGGCTGGGTGCGTGCAGCCATTGCCTTTGTCATGGTGTTCATCTACTTCGTTTATGTCATGTTGACCCTGCGCGCATCGAGCAAGCTGGTGGAAGATGGCCATGCAACCGAAGCCGATTCCCCCATGCTGCTGACTCGCCTGGGCTTGCCGCAAAACCTGTTTTTCATCATTGTTCAGCTGGCGCTTGGCTTGGCGCTTTTGGTTGTCGGGGCGAAAGGCTTTATTCATGGCGTCGAAGAAGCGGCGCCGATGATCGGTATTTCTGCCTTGCTGCTGTCGCTGCTGATTATTCCGATTGCGACGGAATTGCCCGAAAAGGTGAATTCGATCCTGTGGATTCGCAAGCGCAAGGACACGCTGGCATTTGGCAACATTACTGGCGCCATGGTGTTTCAGGGCACGCTGCTGCCGGCCATCGGGGTTTCGCTCACACCCTGGGCGCCGCAAAAGGAAGTGCTGCTGGGTGTAGTCGTCACCCTGGTTGCAGCCTTCTGGCTGCGTTGGGCCGCGCTCAACGGCGGGTTGCGCGTATGGCACCTTTTCGTCAACGGTGGCCTGTATGTGGCTTACTTGACCGCTGTCCTGATTTGAGTCGGGCTACCAGGCAATAAAAAACGGCGGGGTGACCCGCCGTTTTTTATTGTTCCGAAATGGGTTGCCGCGTGGCTTACCTCTGGCGGCGGCGTGAAGCAAAGCCAACCAGTCCCAGTCCGGCAAGCAGCATCGCCCAAGTGTCGGCTTCCGGCACCGGGGTGACTTGCCAGCCGATGTCCTGCAATGCAGCGAAATCAAGCTCGGTGAAATACTTGCGCGTGCCGGTGGTGAGGCTCGCAGTCATCGCCGCTTCCTGGTTGATGCCGTTGTACAGCCCGGTAACGCCATTGGCCCAGTGGCCTGTGCCATTGAGTGCGACCGTGCCGACTGCAGTGCCGAAAAAGCTGCCGCCGACGATGTGGTTGCTGAAAGAGGCCGAGGTGCCGAAACCGAGCAGATGGCCAAGCTCATGCACCGCGACCGAGTAGAAATCGGATTCATTATTGTCCAGGCCAAGCGTGGTGGCGCCGAAGTGCCAGCTGGTGCCGGCCGAGTCGAAGCTGAGCGAGCCGCCCCAGAGGGCAACATCCACGGCGTCGGTGCCGGTGACGTCGCCCTGGCCGCGCTGGATGGCGGTGTTGCAAAAGCTTCCCGCTCCCGAGCAGTTAAAGCCCCCCGGGCCGCCTACGCCCAGTGTGCTGCTGCCGAGGTCGCTGCCGCCGACGTAGACGCGGATAACGTTGGCGGCGAATGAATCGCTGTTGGTTGACAGCGTTGAACCGGTTTTGGCCGGATCGAAATAGCTCGGGGCGAAATTGTTGTTGCCCCCCGAGTTGATCGCTGTGAGTGTATCGCTCAGACGGTTTTCAAACATGCTGGCTGCAGATTCCAGAACGGCTACACGACTTGCATCACTGAAAAAGTTGCTGGTGTCGTGGGTGAAATCGAACTGGATATCGATGTTGGCTTGAGCCTGTGCGCTGAGGGCGACGAGCAGGGCGGCCGCAAGGGGACGAATAATCATGGGTTCACGCTCCAATCCTGAAAAAATTTAGTTGTTTTATTGAGTACGGTGCTGCGCCCGAAATGATACCGCAGCGACAGATACGACGAGTGTTGCATGGGCAGATGACCCGCCTGTGAATAACGGCGTGCGCCTAGGCCGGTTTTGCGCT
>NCCT01000060.1:0-3351 GCA_002279795.1 Hydrogenophilales bacterium 12-61-10 | reverse complement strand
TAGTGGCTGATGGCGTCGGTTTCGCGCGCCAGAAAGTGGTCGACCGCGTCGCGGAATTCGGCGTTCTCGAGCCAGTGCCAGGAATGCGTGGCGGTGGGAACGAGGCCGCGTGCGAGTTTGTGTTCACCCTGGGCGCCGCCCTCGAACACCTGCAAGCCCTTGGCGATGGCGTACTCGATGCCCTGCTGGTAGCAGGTCTCGAAGTGCAGTCCGGGCACGTATTCCAGCGTGCCCCAGTGGCGTCCGTAAAGCCGCTGGCTGTCCTTGATGCAGAACGAGCAGGCGATGGGCTCGCCATCCTTGTCGGCGATGATGAGTACCAGGTTCTCGGGCATCGAGGTGCGAATAGCGGCAAAAAACGCGGGGTTGAGGTGTGGGTCGCTGCGATGGCGGGCGTAGGTGTCGGCGTAGCAGCGATAGAAATGATCCCAGTCGACGTCGGTGCTCTCGGCGCCCTCGACCCAGCGAAAGCTGACCCCCGCGATGGCGAGCTTCTTTCTTTCCTGACGGATTTTCTTGCGCTTGTCGTGCGTCATCACGGCCAGAAACGCGTCGAAATCGGCATAACCCGCATTATTCCAGTGAAACTGGAAGCCGCTGCGATGCATCAGGGGCGTGGCTTCGAGGGCTGCATGGTCGGGTTCGGTGGGAAACAGAATGTGCAACGACGAGAAATTCAGGTCCTGCATGAGCTTCTGCGCAGCCTGAATCAGCGTGGCACGGTCGTCATCGTTCCTGGCCAGCAGGCGCGGGCCGGGCACCGGCGAGAAGGGCACGCAGCACACCAGTTTGGGGTAGTAACTGAGTCCGTGGCGGCGATAGGCGTCGGCCCATGCCCAGTCGAACACGAACTCGCCCCAGGAATGGTGTTTGATGTAGAGCGGCATCGCGGCATCGAGTTTGCCGTCACGGAACAGTGCCAGATGCACCGGCTCCCAGCCGATGTCGGCACCGACGCAGCCCGTGGTTTCCAGAGCATGCAAAAAAGCGTGGGATAGGAAAGGCGAGTCGCCCGCCAGCGCATTCCATGCCGCCGGATCGAGGTCGGCCATGCGTGGAATCACGCGGATGACGGTGTCTGCAGCTTCCGCATCAGCGGGCTTTGCTTCAAAATGCGCGTTTTGGCTAGTTTCCATCAAACATGAACCTGCACGAGTATCAGGCCAAACAAATATTGCGATCGGCCAACATTACCACGCCGCGTGGCATTGCTGCCTCGAGCGTGGAGGCCGCTGTCGCTGCTGCGGCTGAACTGGGTGGCGAGGCTTGGGTGGTGAAAGCGCAGATCCATGCAGGCGGTCGTGGCAAGGTCGGTGGCGTCAAGCTCGTAAAAAGCGCAGACGAGGTGCGTGCGCTGGCAACGACGCTGCTTGGCAGCGTGCTGGTGACCAACCAGAACGCACCGGATGGCCAGCCGGTGAACCAGGTGCTGGTCGAAGAAACCCTGCCGATTGAACGCGAGCTGTATTTGTCGCTGCTGGTCGATCGCGAGACCGAGCGCGTCGCGATCGTCGCCTCGGCTGCCGGCGGCATGGACATCGAGGAGGTCGCCGACGCCACGCCGGAAAAAGTGCTGACCGAGATCTGTGATCCGCTGCTGGGCGTGCAGGATTTCCAGAGCCGCGCACTGGCGTTTGCGCTGGAATTGACGGGCGAGGCGTACAAGGATTTTTGCCGCCTGTTGCCGGCCCTGTATCGCGTATTCATGCTCAATGACCTGAGCCTGCTCGAAATCAATCCGCTGGTGGTGACGACCGACAATCGCGTGCTGCCGCTCGACTGCAAAATGAGCATCGAGGACAACGCCTTGTATCGCCACAAGGACTTGGCCGAGCTGCGTGACGATAGCCAGATCGACGCCAAGGAAGCCGCCGCCAACGCGGCCAACGTCAACTATGTTGCATTGACCGGCAATATCGGCTGCATGGTCAACGGCGCGGGCCTCGCGATGGCGACGATGGATCTGATCCAGTTGGAAGGCGGAACGCCCGCGAATTTTCTCGACGTGGGTGGTGGCGCCACGCCCGAGACAGTGGCGCAGGGCTTCAAGGTCATCCTGCTCGACGTCAATGTCAAAGCCGTACTCATCAATATCTTTGGCGGCATCGTGCGTTGCGACGTCATTGCAGAAGGCATCATTCAGGCAGTCAGGGAAGTGGGCGTGAAAGTCCCGGTGATCGTCCGGCTCGAGGGTACCAACGCTGAACGGGGCCGCACGCTGCTGGCTGAATCGGGCCTCGCGATTCTCGCCGCCGAAAGCCTCACCCAGGCGGCGAAGCTCGCCGTGGAGAAAGCACAATGAGCATCCTCGTCAACCAGCACACCCAGGTTATCTGCCAGGGCTTTACCGGCAAGCAGGGCAGTTTTCACTCTGAACAGGCGATGGCCTACGGAACCAAAATGGTCGGCGGCGTGACACCGGGCAAGGGCGGCCAGATTCATCTGGGCCTGCCGGTTTTCAATACCGTGCGTGATGCCGTGCGGCAGACCGGCGCGCAGGCGACGATGATCTACGTGCCGGCCGCCTTTGCCGCCGACTCGATTCTGGAAGCAGCCGATGCAGGGATCGGCGTCATCGTCTGCATCACCGAGGGCATTCCCGTGCTGGACATGCTCAACGTCAAGGCCGCGCTGCGTGCCAACGGCGCCAGGCTGATCGGCCCCAACTGCCCCGGCATCATCACCTCGGGCGAATGCAAGATCGGCATCATGCCGGGCTCAATTCACCAAAAAGGCAAAATCGGCATCGTTTCGCGCTCCGGCACGCTCACCTACGAAGCGGTCTACCAGACCACGCAACTCGGACTCGGCCTGGGGCAGTCGACCTGCGTCGGCATCGGCGGCGACCCGATCAAGGGCATGGATTTCATCGATTGCCTGGAAATGTTCGAAGCCGATCCGCAGACCGAGGCGGTGATTCTGGTCGGCGAAATCGGCGGTAGCCGCGAGGAAGAAGCAGCCGAATACATCCGCTCGAACATGAAGAAGCCAGTGGCGGCCTACATTGCTGGCCGCACCGCGCCCAAGGGCAAGCGCATGGGCCACGCCGGCGCCATCATCGCTGGCGGGGCGGGCACGGCAGACGCCAAAATCCGCGCGCTGGAAGCAGCGGGCGCAGTCATCGCGCAGAGTCCGGCTGGGCTGGGCGAAGCCGTGCAAGCTGCGATTGCTGCGCGTTGATGCTCACCCCATGAAACTCGCTATCGCTCAACTCAACCTGGTGGTCGGTGACATTGCCGGCAACACCACGCAATTGCTGAAGGCAGCGCACACAGCGCAGGCTGCAGGCGCGTCCCTGGTGCTGACCCCAGAGATGTCGATTTGCGGATATCCCGCAGAGGACCTTGTGCT
>NCCT01000001.1 GCA_002279795.1 Hydrogenophilales bacterium 12-61-10 | reverse complement strand
CGGGCCTTTATTTGGTTACAGCCTTATGCTGCATGACGTCCCTCCTCACAAATCCTTGCAACTGCAGGACGAGGGCATGGGACGCAATCGTTTGTTAGGCTGCGGAATTTTCATTCCGCACAAATCCATTGCGCCTGTCGTTCAGGCCAATATTTAGCATTTTTTTTCAACCAACTTAATAGGAGTAGAAATCATGGGTTACATGTTGAACGGCGAAGAGTTCGAAACGGGTGAAGAGAACTTTCTGCTCGAAGCCAATTTCAGTGATGAAATCGTCCCTGTCATTGCTGAAGCCGAAGGCATCAAGCTGACCGACGAACACTGGCAAGTCGTCAACTACTTGCGCGAGAAGTACAAAGAGGACGGTCAAACACCGAATTTCCGCAATATGGTTGCCGAACTGGACGAGTTGCACGAAGGCGTGGACTGGAAGAAAAAACTGTACGAACTGTTCCCCAACATGCCCGCTCGCCAAGGCTGCCGCGTCGCCGGCCTACCCAAGCCCTTCGGTAAGGGCGGCTACTGATCGCAGAGTCTGGAGCCGAGAGCCGTGTGCGCTGCACCCGGCTTTCCACTCCCGCCTTTCAAGCCTCCGCCCATGTCCAGCAATACCATTGTTTCCACAGAAGAACTCGCTGCCCAACTCGGCAATCCGAACTGGATAGTCATCGACTGCCGCTTTACGTTGACCGATACCGAGGCCGGACGCCGTTTGTACCAAAAAAGCCATATTCCGGGTGCCCGCTACGCGCACCTGGACGAAGACCTGTCCTCGCCGATCACGTCTACCAGCGGACGCCACCCGTTGCCTGACCTGGGCCTTTTTTGCGCCAGGCTCGGTGAATGGGGCATCACGCCCGACACCCAGGTCGTCGTCTATGACGACAGCTTTGGCTCCATGGCGGTTCGCCTGTGGTGGCTGCTTCGCGGACTGGGACATCCACACGTTGCTTTGCTCAACGGCGGACTGCCCAAATGGACGCGTGAAAAACGCCCGCTGACCGACGTGTTGCCCACAATCGTGGCACAAACGTATCCCTGCCCTGACTCGCCAGACTGGGGCGTCGATGCGGCCACGGTCGAAACGATCCGGCGCGACCCCAACTACAAGCTGATCGATGCGCGGCCCGAGCAGCGTTTCAGCGGCGAAGTCGAAAAACTCGACACCGTTGCCGGTCACATTCCTGGCGCGATCAACTGGGTATTCGAAGAAAACCTCGATATGGACGGGACGTATCTGCCCGCCGATGAATTGCGTGAGAGCTACGATCAACTGCTTGATGGCGTCGCGGCTGAAAATGTTGTCCATACCTGCGGCTCTGGCGTCACGGCCTGTCATAACCTGCTGGCCATGGAAATTGCCGGGCTTGCCGGTTCAAAGCTCTACCCCGGTTCATGGAGCGAGTGGATCCGCGATTCCGCCCGCCCCGTCGCCACTTTTAACGCCGCTTGATCGGCAACAGGAGAACACCCATGGCCATGCCCATCCGCGTCAAAACCATATGGTTCAAAAAGGACGGCGAACGCACCGCTGAAGAAATCGCATCGGCCGTGGCGACCACTGCCTGGCGGGTGGCCGACAAAGCCATCGACAATCTGGGCCGTGAAAATTACGACATCATCACGCCTGACAGGGGATTCAAGCTGATTGCCGAATTCCTCGCTTTTCTGGCGCATTACTGCGACCGCATGGCCTATGCATCGCTCTCACCGGAGCGGCGCCTGGCCGTTTTGCAGGCCGTCAGCAACCGGCTCGGTGAAGTGATGGAACAAAACGTGCGCGAAGTCGTGGGAAAAGAGGACCCACGCAATTACAAGCAGGAATTCATCGACTTTCTCAACCGCCGTTTTGCCGAATACGGCGAATTTGAGTTCCCCGATGACGAACGGGCCAGCTTTCCGGCGCTGCGCTTTCTCAGCCTGCAAATCCGCGACGAGATGGGCGACGATGACAAAACCTGGGTCATGGACCAGATCATGGACATCGAAATGCCCGAAATGATGGGCACGGTACGCAAGAGCTTCAAGGGCCTGCTGTCCGACGCGCCAGTCAAGCGCGGCTTCGGCTCGCCCGACATGCTGCCGCCCGAATAATCCGGATTCGCTCGCTCTGAATGGCCTCACCGTTCGATCTTGCCGACGACGCGGCTTACCGCAACTGGCGCGAAGCCAAGCTTGCGGCCTACCCCAGGAATATCGATGAACTGATCGTTCCGCTGGACGATCCGCGCACGCTGACGGCAAACGAATCCCGCGCGCTTGCCGTTGCCTGCGGGCGCGCCAACATGGTTTTGTATGATGCGCCCCATTTGCCTGCCGCCGACAAGTCCCTGCCCAGGCTGCTCGCTCAGCAACTTGGCCTCGTCCGGCTGGAGGGCAATTACCTTGCCGACGAAGATGGTTTGTCCAGCATCACGCCAAACGATGACGAAACCAGCGCGCGGGGCGAATTCATTCCTTACACCCACAAGCCGATCAACTGGCACACCGACGGCTATTACAACGCGCTCGACCGCCGCATTCTCGGTATGACGCTGCATTGCGCGCAGGATGCCGAAACCGGCGGCGAGAACGCCCTGCTCGACCACGAAATCGCCTACATCCAGCTGCGCGACATTAACCCGGACTTCATCGCAGCGCTGATGCAACCTGACGCGATGACCATTCCCGCGCGCATGGACGAGGACAATATCGCCCGCGCCGAACAGTCCGGCCCGGTATTCGCCGTCGACTCCGAACAGGGCTTTCTTTATATGCGCTACACCGCGCGTACCCGCTCCATCGTCTGGAAAGACGATCCGACCACGCAGGCCGCCGTCAAAACGCTGGCCGAAATCCTCGCCGAGTCGGAGTACACGCTGACCGCACGGATGACGCCCGGAATGGGGCTGCTGTGCAACAACGTGCTGCACACCCGCAACGGATTTTCCGACTCGCCCGGCCACCGCAGATTGCTTTATCGCGGACGCTATTACGACCGCTTGCGCTTTGACCCGCCCAATCAAACCCGCGCCGCCTAGCGGGAGCAGGTAAAATAGTCGCCTTCGTTTTTCGGCCGCCTGCCGTCATGCAGCTTCTCACCCTTGGGGTCAACCACCACACCGCCCCCCTCGCCATTCGCGAGCAGGTCGCGTTTGGCCCCGAAAAGCTGGAACTGGCGCTGCGTGAACTGATCCACAGCCAGCGTGCATCCGAGGCAGCCATTCTGTCCACCTGCAATCGCACCGAGCTGTACGTCAACACGCCGTCGCCCGAAGACGTGATGCAATGGCTGGCAGATTTTCATCATATCGACCGCCGCGAGCTGGCGCCTTACCTGTATGCGCTGCCGCGCGAAAAAGCGGCGCAGCATGCTTTTCGCGTCGCCGCAGGGCTCGATTCCATGGTGCTGGGCGAAACCCAGATTCTTGGCCAGATGAAGCAGGCCGTCGCCACGGCCGAAGAGGCCGGCACGCTCGGCCTGTTGCTGCACAAGTTGTTTCAGCGGACCTTTTCGGCCGCCAAGGAAGTTCGCACCAGCACCGAAATCGGCGCCAATTCAGTGTCGATGGCCGCGGCTGCGGTGCGCCTGGCCGAACGCATTTTCCCCAGCGTCAAAGAGCAGGCCTGCCTGTTCATCGGCGCCGGCGAAATGATCGAACTGTGCATGACCCATTTTGCCGCTCAGCATCCGCGGCGCATGACCGTGGCCAACCGCACCACCGAACGCGCCCGCCCGCTGGCCGAACGTTTCAACGCCGGGGTGATTCCCTTGACCGCGCTGCCGGATGAAGTCGCCGCCTACGACATCATCATCACCTCCACCGCCAGCCCGCTGCCGATTCTGGGCAAGGGCATGCTGGAGCGCGCGATCAAGCAGCGCCGCCATCGTCCCATCTTCATCGTCGATCTGGCCGTGCCGCGCGACGTCGAAGCCGAGGTCGCCAACATGGACGACATCTTCCTCTACAGCGTGGACGACCTTGGCGAAGTGGTGCGCGAAGGCATGGATATCCGGGTGGCGCAGGTGGCGCAGGCCGAAGCGATCATCGAGACCTGCGTCGAAAGCTTTGTCCACTGGATGGAAGGCCGCGAACTGGTGCCGGTGATCCGCGCGCTGCGCGACAGCGCCGACCGTCATCGCCGCCATGAAATCGAGAAAGCCGAAAAAGCCCTGGCACGCGGCGACGATCCGCGCGCCGTGCTCGACGCGATGAGCCACGCGCTGGCCAACAAGCTGCTGCACGCGCCGACGCATGCACTGAACCACGCCAGCAGCGCCGAGCGCGACCAGTTCGCCCGCCTGATCAAGCAGCTCTACGGCCTGCATCAGGAATGAAAGCCTCTCTCGCCGACAAGCTCGCTCGCGCCGACGAGCGGCTGGAGGAACTCGATGCACTGCTGTCGCAGCCGGAAATCGCCGGCGACATGGAGACCTACCGCAAGTTCACCCGCGAACGCGCTGAGCTCGACCCCGTGGTGGCGCTGTTCCGCCAGTACCGGCAAGCCGAAGCGGACCAGAAAACCGCACACGACATGCTGGCCGACCCGGAACTGCGCGAACTTGCCGAAGCCGAACTTGCCGACAGCGCCGCCCGTATCGCCCAACTGGAAACCGACCTGCAAACCGCGCTGCTGCCGAAAGACCCCAACGACGAGCGCAACATCTTTCTCGAAATTCGCGCCGGCACCGGCGGCGACGAATCGGCGCTGTTTGCCGGCAACCTGGCGCGTCTGTACACCCGCTACGCCGAGCGCCAGGGCTGGAAAGTCGAAGTCGTGTCGGAAAACCCCGGCGAAGTCGGCGGCTACAAGGAAATCATCCTGCGCATCGTCGGCGCCGGCGCGTATTCGCGGCTCAAGTTCGAGTCGGGCGGCCACCGCGTGCAGCGCGTGCCCGAAACCGAATCGCAGGGCCGCATCCACACCTCGGCCTGCACCGTCGCGGTGATGCCCGAAGCCGACGAAGTGGCCGAAATCAGCATCAACCCGGCGGATTTGCGCATCGACACCTATCGCGCATCCGGCGCGGGCGGCCAGCACATCAACAAGACCGACTCCGCCGTGCGCATTACCCACCTGCCGACTGGGCTGGTGGTCGAATGCCAGGATGACCGCTCGCAGCACCGCAACCGCGCGCAGGCGATGAGCGTGCTGGCGGCGCGCCTGAAAGACCGCGAGTTGCAAGCCCAGCACGCGCTGGAAGCCAGTACCCGCAAAAGTCTGATCGGCAGCGGTGACCGCTCCGACCGCATCCGCACCTATAACTTCCCACAAGGGCGCATCACCGACCACCGCATCAACCTCACCCTATACAAAATCGACGCCATGATGGACGGCGATCTCACCGAGTTATTCGACGCCCTGGCGGCCGAGCATCAGGCCGAATTGCTGGCGACGCTGTCGGGTGAGGGGTAAGCCGTGAGCGGCGAGGCAATCACCGTTGCCGCCCTGATCGACGACGCCACCACCCGAATCGCTGCAGCGCTCGATTTGCCGCGGCGCGATGCACGACTCGACGCCCGCGTGCTGGCGGCTCATGTGCTGTGTGTTGACGCCGCCTGGTTGATCGCACATGACACCGACCGGCTACCCGCGCAGCAAGCCGATGCTTATCAGACAGTGCTTGCACGCCGGCTCAACGGCGCCCCGATCGCTTACCTCGTCGGCAGCCGCGAGTTTTTTGGTCGCCCCTTCCGGGTTTCGCCCGATGTGTTGATACCGCGACCCGATACCGAGCGGCTGATTGAACTGGCATTGGCGCAAATTCCGCCCGAACAGGCCGTCGACGTACTGGATTTGGGCACGGGCAGCGGCTGCATTGCCATCACCCTGGCACGGGAACGCCCGCTTGCCCGCGTCACGGCCGTGGATCGTTCCCCTGCTGCGCTCGCCATCGCGCAACGCAATGCTGAATCACTCGGCGCAAGTGTCGAATTTTTGGCGAGCGACTGGTTCAGTGCGCTCGCAGGTCGACACTTCGACCTGGTGGTCAGCAACCCGCCCTACATCGCTGCAGCCGACCCGCATCTGGCGCGCGGTGACGTGCGGTTTGAACCCCTCAGCGCGCTGGCCGCCGGCCCCGACGGGCTCGATGATCTGCGCCACCTGATTGCAACAGCCAGCGCGCATCTCAAGCGCGGCGGAATCCTGCTGCTGGAACATGGCTACGACCAGGCAGAATCCGTTCGATCCCTGCTACAACAAAGCGGCTTTCCCTTCCCCCAGTCCTGGAATGACCTGTCCGGTATTCCGCGCGTCAGTGGTGGCAAACTGTCGGAATAATTTACACTATTGTGCCAAGTCGCTTCACCCTGATCCGGGCATGCCCTGTTACCTACTGACTGCGGCCTGATTTAGACAGCCTGGTTCAATTCTTGCTTCGTTTTTGGTTAATTAGAAACAACTTTCGAGGTCTGCCATGTCTGATCACACGCCTGATATTACCCACACCCCAGCTGACGCCTCACCGCAAAAAACGGTCGACCAATCCCGCCGCAAACTGGCTGGCGCGGCGATCGGCGCAACCGCCATCCTGACTCTGGCCAGCCGGCCTGTGCTGGCTGGTGTGTGCGAATCTCCCTCGGCGGCCACGTCGGGCAACTTGAGCCAGCACGGCACGCCCATTACGTGCAGCGGCCGTTCGCCGGGGTACTGGAAAGAAAAGCCAAACAAATGGCCCACGACCTACGACCCGGGTAGCTGCTCGAATAAATGCAACAAAGCAAAGAACTGGTCTGCGGGCACCCTGTTCCACCCCCTCTTCGCAGGCGACAATTTTTTTGCCAATGTTGATGGCAACCCCATGACTATCACGACGTCATTGTCGATGATGCAGATCATGCATTTGAACGACGGCAACAACCCCTGGAATTTGACTGATCCGGATAACTTGGGCGCGCACATCGTTGCCGCCCTGCTCAATGCCGCGGCAGGCTTGACACCGGTTTTATCGGAGTCCGATGTCATCAACATGTGGCGCGAGTGGGATAGCCAGACGTATTTCGAACCTGTTGCCGGCGTGGAATGGAGTTCGAAAGATATCGTTGATTACATCAAGAGCACATTTCACGTAACTGAGCCATAACTCCACGACTCACACGAACTCACACGAACTCACACGCTTGGCACGCTTTCAGTTCAAGTCCTTTGACAACGAAGCCGTCGTATTTGATACGGCCTCAGGCGACACGCATCTGCTTGCCCCTTTCACCCTGGCGCTATTCGAGCTGATCCAAAGCCGTCCTGGCATGATGGCTCACGAAATCGAACCCGCCCTGTCATCCCGTCTCGACCTGTCCGGCAGCGAACATCTCACCTCCTTGACCCAGGAGTCGCTTGCCAGTTTGCGCAAGCTTGGCCTGCTCGAAACACCGTGAAGCTGCTTCAGTTATCCCCTGCCGAGTTGCGGCAGCGACTCGCCGGTCAAGGTGTGTGGTTACGCACTGGGCCTTTTTCGCTGCGGGTGAAGTCCAGCCTGCCTTCGGTTGCCCAAGGACTGGTCGACCTCTACGGCCAGTTCGAGACACGTGATTCACACCATGCTTTTGCCGACTTTCATGTCGAGTTGAACCCACCCAATCGCTTGCGTCGCTGGTTTCGGCCCCAGGTCGATTTCTCGTCTGACGGCAGCCTGCCTTTCAAACCGCTGCCGCTGGATCAGGCTTACCCCATGCTGGAATGGGGGCTAAACTGGTGCGTGTCGATGCACGCCCATCAATACCTGATCATTCACGCGGCGGTGGTTGAAAAAAACGGTCTGGCCGCCATCCTGCCCGCTCCGCCCGGCTCCGGAAAAAGCACCCTGACAGCGGGATTGGTGCTATCCGGCTGGCGCCTGCTGTCGGACGAACTTACCCTGATCGACCGCCTGACCGGCCAGATTCACCCGCTGGCGCGCCCGGTGAGTTTGAAAAACCAGTCGATCGATGTCATCCGGGCATTCTCGCCCAATGCCTTTATCAACCGGGAATCACACGACACGGCCAAAGGCACGGTTGCGCATATGCGGCCGCCAACGGAAAGCGTGCGGCGTCAGCACGAAGTGGCGCGACCGGGCTGGGTGATTTTTCCCAAATGGACGGCCAAGGCCGAAACGCGGCTCACCCCCCGCTCCAAAGCGCAAACCTTCATGTTTCTGGCACAGAATGCGTTCAATTACAGCCATCTCGGCGCGGAAGGATTTCGCGTCGGCACCTCGCTGATCGAGCGCGTCGGCTGCTACGATTTTGAATACAGCCAGCTGAATGAAGCGGTCGCTTCCTTTGATCGTCTGGCCGAACAGCATGTCACGGTTTAGCCGGGTCCGGTCCACCCGGCCCAAGGACCATGTCTCAGCCACCCTGTGCAACCCGGGTCGAGTGCGCCAGTTTTCAATGGCCGACTGGGATCTGTTGATCAGGCAGGCACGCAGCGCAGGGTTGCTGGCGCGCGTTCGCCATGTGCTCGATCAGCATGACCTGGTAAGTGGCATTCCGAACGAGGCGCGCTGGCATTTTGATGCGGCGGCCACGCTGGCGGACAAGCAGCAGCTCGCCGTGCGCTGGGAAGTCAGCCAAATCCGCCTGGCGCTGGCCAAGCTGGCGATTCCCGTCATCGTGCTCAAGGGCGGCGCCTATGTGGTCGCCGGGCTGCCCGCAGCGGCAGGACGGCTGTTTAACGACATCGATATTTTGGTGCCCCGCGAGCAGTTGGGGCCGGTCGAAGCCGCGCTGATGCTGGCCGGCTGGAACGCCACCGGCCTGTCGGATTATGACCAGCGCTATTACCGCCGCTGGATGCATGAAATCCCGCCCATGCAGCACATCAAGCGTGCCACCGTGATCGATGTCCATCACGCGATCCTGCCTGATACCGCCCGCTACCACCCCGACTCGGGCAGGCTGCGCAGCAGCGCCGTCGCAGTCGAAGACATGCCCGGGATTTATGTGCTGTCGACTGAAGACCGCATCCTGCATTCCGCCACCCACCTGTTTCATGACGGCGAATTGCCGCATGGCCTGCGCGATCTCACCGACCTGGACCTGCTGGTGCGCGACGCCGCCGATTCCCCCAACTTCTGGCCACGCCTCACGGCACGCGCGGACGAATTGCAGCTCGCTCGCTCGCTTTACTACGCCTTGCGCTACCTGCATTACTTTCTGGACACGCCGATTCCCGACAGCGTCTTCACGTCATTGCGCGCGGCCGCGCCGAATCGCCTCACCCTCGGCCTGATGGATGCGATTTTTACCCGTGTGCTTGCGCCCGTGCATGCCAGCTGCGCAGACGCCCTGACCCCGGCAGCCCGCCTGGCGGCCTTTGTGCGCGCGCACTGGCTGCGCATGCCCGTCCATCTGCTTGTCCCGCATTTGTTTCACAAAGCTTTTATGCGTTCGACGCCCGACAGCGACGTCCCGAAACCCGCTTGACGCGCGGTTTACCGGGCGTATAATTCTTGACCATTCCACTCGGGTATTCGAGTGTCAATCCGCAACCCAAGGAGCCGCCATGTCCCCTCTCGATCGCATCCGTGACCAAGTCACCAACAACACCGTTGTGCTGTACATGAAAGGCACGCCCCAGTTCCCGCAGTGCGGCTTTTCCTCGAAAGCCGCACAAGTCCTGCAAGCCTGTGGCGTGCAGAACTTTCTGGCAGTCAACGTGCTGGCCGACCCGGAAATTTTCGAAAATCTCAAGCATTACGCCAACTGGCCGACCTTCCCGCAGCTGTATGTAAACGGCGAATTGATCGGTGGCTGCGACATCATGATCGAGATGTACCAGAAGGGCGAAATCCAGAAAGTGCTCGAAGAAGCCAAAGCCGCCTGAACGCGCTCCAATCGCAAAAAAGCCGACATCGCGTCGGCTTTTTTGTTGTCCATCAAATATGCCGCTGGCATCACTTGGCTTCTTCGGCCCCAATCTCGTTGTCCATCCCCAGTTCGTGAATTTTTCGCGTCAGCGTGTTTCGCCCCCAGCCCAGCAAGTGGGCTGCTTCGATGCGACGCCCGGCAGTGTGGCGCAACGCCACCTCGATCAGGGTTTTTTCATACGCCTGCGTCAGGTCGTCGAGAATGGAAGCATCCCCGCGCGAAAGGCGTGCACTGGCCTCGGCTGCCAGGCCATGCAACCAGTCTCCGGTGGCGGAGTCGGCCGTGTTCAGGGTCAGGTCAGCCGGCAGATCGCCCACCTCGACCACCTGACCTGGCGCCATGACGGTCAGGTAGTGGCAGACGTTTTCGAGCTGGCGCACATTGCCGCTCCACGGCAGGCTCACCAGCGATTTAAGCGCGGCGTCCGACATGCCCTTGGCTTCCATCCCCAATTCACGCGCGCTTTTCTGCATGAAATGGCGCACCAGAAGAGGAATATCCTCGCGCCGTTCGCGTAGGGCTGGCAAGCGTAGACGGATCACGTTGAGGCGATGAAACAGGTCTTCGCGGAACAGACCTTCGCGCACGCGCACTTCCAAATCCTGGTGGGTCGCGGCAATCACCCGCACATTCACCTTGATCGGCGAGTGGCCACCTACGCGATAAAACTGCCCATCTGACAACACGCGCAGCAAGCGGGTTTGCAGTTCAGCGGGCATGTCGCCGATTTCATCCAGAAACAGGGTTCCGCCGTCAGCCTGCTCAAAGCGCCCGCGCCGTTGCGCCGCAGCGCCGGTGAACGCGCCGCGCTCATGGCCAAACAATTCGGATTCCAGCAAGTCCTTGGGAATCGCAGCCGTATTCAAGGCAATAAATGCTCCGCTGGCGCGCGGGCTGTGGCGATGCAGCGCTTGCGCCACCAGTTCCTTTCCGCTGCCGGATTCGCCGGTAATCAGCACGGTGGCATGCGAGTGCGCCAGGCGGCCGATGGCACGAAAGACCTCTTGCATGGCAGGTGCCTGGCCGAGGATTTCGGGTGCAGGGACATCGCTGCCCTGCAGCACATCGCTGCTGGCATTTTCTGCCAGCGCGCGCTGCACCAGTTCCAGCGCCTGATCGACGTCGAACGGCTTCGGCAGGTATTCGAACGCGCCGCCCTGGAACGCCGCGACGGCGCTGTCGAGGTCGGAATACGCCGTCATGATGATGACCGGCACCTTGGGCAAGCGCTCCTTCAGCGCCTGCAGCAATTCGAGGCCGCTCGCACCTGGCATGCGGATGTCGGACAGCACCACGGCCGGCTGGCTTTGTTCCAGTTCACGCAAGGCATCGCTTGCCGAATTGAACACCATGCACGGAATATTCTCGCGCTGCATGGCCTTTTCGAGCACCCAGCGAATCGATCGATCGTCGTCAACAATCCAAACACAAGTAGATTTAGCCATGGGGTTCAGGAGGGAAGTGGAAGAAAAATTGAAAAAACGGTATGCCCCGGATGGCTTTCGCAGTCGATGGTGCCGTGATTCTGCGCGATCAGCGTCTGCGCCACCGCCAGGCCCAAACCACTTCCTCCCTCACGTCCCGACACCAGCGGATAAAAAATCTGTCCGCGAATTTCGTCGGGAATGCCGGGGCCATCGTCGATGATGTCGATCCGCATACCGAGCTGGTGTCGCCGGCTTTCCAGCGTGCTTTGCCGTGCGACCCGGGTCTTGAAAATAACGGTGCCCTGGCCGTGCATGGCCTGGATGGCATTGCGCGCAATGTTGAGCGTGGCCTGGATCAGCTGCTCTACATCGGCCCGGATTTCGGGCAGGCTGATATCGTAATCACGCCGCAAGGTGACGCTGGGGGTTTCGGCCAGCACCAGACTGCGCACCCGTTCCAGCACTTCATGGATGTTGACCGCACCAAAACGGGGCGTCCGATGCGGCGTCAGCAGGCGCTCCAGCAGCGACTGCAGGCGATCGGACTCCTTGATGATGACCTGGGTGTATTCACGCAGCGATTCACGCGGCAATTCGTGTTCGAGCAATTGCGCCGCGCCACGGATGCCGCCCAGCGGATTCTTGATCTCATGAGCCAGGTTGCGCAGCAATTCGCGATTGGCTTCCTGCTGCATGCGCGCCTGTTCAAGCCGTGCGATGCGCAAGTGCGGATCGACGGCGCGCATCTCGATCAACAGCGAATTCGGCGGTGCTTCCTGCGGCGAAATGCTGCAGCCCAGCCGGATAGGCGGATGCCCGTTTGCCGCGACATCGATTTCGTACTCGATGACAGCCTCCTGCTGCAGGCGCGCGGTCCGGATCGCCGCCAGCAATTCAGGACTTTGCTCGAACATCTGTCCGGCCGAGCTGCCGATCAGCAGCACGCCCGATATACCCAGCAGGGTTTCGGTTGCAGGATTGACGTATTCGATGCGGTCAAGCGCGTCCAGGACCATGACGCCAGTCGATAGACAATCAAGACCTGAAAACTGACCGGGGGAGTTGGGCATCGTGCTCATGCACTGAATGAAAGCACTGATTGTGCCAGCGTATCAATGTGCCGGCGTTATCGCGCTGCAAGGGGTTATTTCACGCGCGAGCGCTGCGGCAAGGCGCCGCAGAGCGCACTCAACCTACTTCAGGTTGGCCAGTTCGCGCTGGATGGAAATCACGTTCTGCTCATGCTGCTGCACGCTATTGCGCAGGGATTTAACGCGATTCAGATAGCTCGCATCGCTCTTGCGCTCCCCCGGCGCAAGCCTTTCGCCCAGGGTTAACTGCCGGCGCGCCTCGGCAGCATTCTTGCGCTCGCCATTGATTTCATCCTGCAACACCTGACGCCGGATGTCGTCGCGGCGCTTTTGCGTGCCCGCATCGATGCGTGGAAAATCGGTGGGACTGGGATTCGCCGAGGCACGCTTGCCGGTGGATAGCCCCCGCGACGGCAATGACGTCGGCGCACCCGGTAGATCGATCCGCTTCGCTCCTTTTTTGTACACATCGGTAAAGGTGACATGGCCACTTTCGTCGATGTACTTGTAGATTTCAGCCTGCGCGGGGGCAGCCAGAATCAGGGAAAACAGAAAAAGGACAGGGAGTTTTTGCATGGGGATCAGTGTAACGTACCCAAATCATTACGGACTAAACCGAACTTTCTGAAGCAGCCGAACGCTCCGCGGCGGGTCGGCAGGCATAAAAAAGGGCAGCCTGGGCTGCCCTTTTTCCTGTTTGCGCGTGGCTTACAGCGAGTAATACATCGCAAATTCGACCGGGTGTGTGGTCATGCGGAACTTGGTGACGTCATCCATCTTGAGCGTGATGTAAGCGTCGATCATGTCGTTGGTGAACACACCGCCACGCGTCAGGAACTCGCGATCCTTGTCGAGCTCGTCCAGCGCCATTTCCAGGCTGTGGCAAACCTTCGGAATCTTCGCGTCTTCTTCCGGCGGCAGGTCGTACAAGTCCTTGTCCGACGGGTCGCCGGGGTGGATCTTGTTCTGGATGCCGTCCAGACCCGCCATCATCAGCGCGGCAAAGCACAGATAGGGGTTGGCCATCGGATCGGGGAAACGCGTTTCGATGCGGCGCGCTTTTTCGCTGGCGGCGATCGGAATGCGGATCGAAGCCGAACGGTTGCGTGCCGAGTAGGCCAGCATCACCGGCGCTTCAAAACCCGGAACCAGACGCTTGTAGGAGTTGGTCGACGGGTTGGTGATCGCGTTCAGCGCCTTGGCGTGCTTGATGACGCCACCGATGTAGTACAGGGCCAGCTCGGACAGGCCGGCGTAGCCGTTGCCCGCGAACAGATTCTTGCCGTCTTTCCACAGCGACATGTGCACGTGCATGCCGGAGCCGTTGTCGCCAACGATGGGCTTGGGCATGAAGGTCGCGGTTTTGCCGTAGGCGTGCGAGACGTTGTGCACAATGTACTTCAACATCTGCGTCCAGTCGGCGCGCTTGGTCAGCGTGCTGAACTGGGTGCCAATTTCGCACTGGCCGGCGGTCGCCACTTCGTGGTGGAACACTTCGACCGGAACGCCGGCTTCTTCCAGCGCCAACACCATGGCGGCACGAATATCCTGCAGCGAATCGACCGGGGGCACGGGGAAATAGCCGCCCTTGACGCTGGGACGATGGCCTGTGTTGCCGTTTTCGTATTTTTCGGCAGAGGACCAGGCCGCTTCTTCGGAGTTGATTTTCACACTGCAACCCGACATGTCATCGTGCCACGTGATGGAATCAAAAATGAAGAACTCGGGCTCGGGGCCGAAGTAGGCGGTGTCAGCGAGGCCGGTGGACTTGAGGTAAGCTTCAGCACGCTTGGCGACCGAACGTGGATCGCGCTCGTAGCCTTTGCCGTCGGACGGCTCGATGATGTCGCAGGTCAGGATCAGGGTGGATTCGTCGAAGAAGGGGTCGATCCAGGCCGAATCCGGATCAGCGGAAAGCAGCATGTCAGACGCTTGAATGCCTTTCCAGCCAGCGATCGATGAGCCATCGAACGGGTGGCCGGCTTCAAACCACTCGGCATCCACCAGGCGAGCAGGGATCGACACGTGTTGTTCCTTGCCAATCGTATCGGTAAAGCGCAGATCAACGAATTTGAC
The DNA here is from genome assembly GCA_002279795.1 of Hydrogenophilales bacterium 12-61-10. Classification (GTDB taxonomy): domain Bacteria; phylum Pseudomonadota; class Gammaproteobacteria; order Burkholderiales; family Thiobacillaceae; genus Thiobacillus. The sequence goes on along the minus strand of NCCT01000001.1, from coordinate 40,970 downwards.
TTCGTTATCCTGGATCATTTTAATTACATCGGCCACGACCATGCGGGTTCTCCTCAAGCTGAAATAAGATTAAACGACATATTCGATATGTACGGGATGTTCAGCCAGCAGAAACCGTGCCACACCTGAAAATATCTGTCTGGCATTGTGCCACAAGGGCAGGTCGCGAAGACAAGCCCGCTTGCCACTGAATGAATGCACTATTTTGTCGCACGACAGATTTCAGCGCACTAATTAAGTGCACAGAACAAGCTGTCAAGCGCTTCCTATACTGTGGAAAACAAACTGGGAGCCAAATCATGGGACGAATTACCGAATTGCTTAACGCTGCCCACACCCGCAGCAAGGCTCAGGCATGGCCATATATTGGTGCACTGCTGCCACATGAAGCGCATGAACTATTGCAACTGGCGCCGGGCGCGCAACTCATCGATGTGCGTTCGCGTGCCGAACTGGAATTGACCGGCACCCTGCCCGGGGCCGTCCACGTCGAATGGCAGTCGTGGCCGGGCTGGGTGATCAATCCGCATTTTCCCGCACAGTTGAAGCAGGCGGTCGATCCGGAGTCGCTGCTGTTTTTCATCTGCCGCAGCGGCCAGCGCTCGCACCGCGCCGCCATCGTGGGCACCGAAGCCGGCTTGCGGCATTGCTACAACGTGCTGGAAGGATTCGAGGGGGATCTCGACAAAAGCACCGGCCACCGCAATGCGCAGAACGGCTGGCAGCAACGCGGGCTGCCCTGGACGCAAACCTGAGGTGCGCGCTGTCTGCGCTGCTTTAGAATAGCGCGCCATGACTGATCGCTACGCTGTATTCGGGCATCCCATCGCCCACTCAAAATCCCCGCTGATCCACGCCGCGTTTGCTCGCCAAACCGGGCAGGACATCAGCTATGAAGCCATACTCGCGCCACTGGACGGCTTTGCCGACAGCCTGGCGGCGTTCATCGCAGCAGGCGGGCGTGGCGCGAATGTCACGGTGCCGTTCAAGGAAACCGCGTTCAAGCTGGCACTTCGCCTGAGTCCGCGTGCCGAGCGCGCCGGGGCGGTCAATACGCTGAGCTTCGACCGCGACGGCATGCTCGGCGACAACACCGACGGTGCCGGACTGGTCGCCGACCTCACCCACAATCTGCACTGCGCACTGGGCGGCAAGCGCATCCTGCTGCTGGGCGCCGGCGGCGCGGCGCGCGGGGTGATCGAACCGCTGCTCGATCAGCAGCCCGCAGTGCTGGTGATCGCGAACCGAACCCTGGGTCGCGCACAGGAACTGGCCGGGCTGTTCGGGCGGGGCGTCAGCGCCTCTGCATTCGAAGCCGCCGACACACCGTTTGATCTCGTCATCAATGCCACTGCAGCCAGCCTGGCAGGCGAGTTGCCCCCGCTGTCCCCGCGCATTTTCGGTGCGAACACACTGGCCTACGACATGATGTATGGCCGCGATACGCCCTTCCTCGGCTTCGCGCGCGGCCACGGCGCCGCCACCGCCGACGGCCTCGGCATGCTGGTGGAACAGGCGGCCGAAGCCTTTTATCTGTGGCGCGGCGTGCGGCCCGACACCGCGCCCGTGATTGCGGGACTGCGCGCATGAAAACGGCACTGCGCTGGATCGGCAGAAGCATTGCGGCAGCCGTTGCCTTGCTGCTGCTGTATCAACTGTGGATTTTCGCCCACGTGCTGTGGTGGATCGATCACAACCCTACGTCCACTGCATTCATGGAGGCGGGGTTGGCGCGTCAGCAGGACAAGAACCCCGATGCCGAACTGCGCCATAAGTGGGTGCCCTACGACAAGATATCCATCCACCTCAAACGCGCGATCGTTGCCGCCGAAGACGCGAAATTCATCTCGCACGAAGGCTTCGACGTCGAAGGCATCGAGGCCGCCGTCAAAAAGAACCTGAAGAAAGGCAAGCTCGTTGCCGGCGGTTCCACCATCAGCCAGCAGCTCGCCAAGAACCTGTTCCTGTCCGGCGACCGCAGCTTCATCCGCAAGGGCCAGGAAGCCGTCATCACCCTGATGATCGAAGCGACCTGGAGCAAGCGCCGGATTCTGGAGGTCTATCTCAACGTCATCGAGTGGGGCAACGGCATTTACGGGGCCGAAGCCGCTGCACGCCGCTATTACAAGCAATCCGCCGCCAAGCTCAACCGCGATCAGGCCGCCCGCATGGCCGCCATGGCCCCGAATCCGCGCTGGTTCGAAAACCACCGCAGTTCGCGCGCCTATCAACGGCGGGTGGCGGTCATCAAGCGCTACATGGGATACGCCCAAGTACCGAAGTAAGCCATCGCGCTAATTCGAGCCGGACGTTATCCGGCCGCGCGCAGCAACGGCGTCACATGCCGTCCGGCTCCGGCTGGGCTTGCCGCTTCGCCTGCAGCGCTATCGCCAGAGCGGGCAAGGCGGTATCAGCGGTCTGCTCAGCGACCAGACGGACCAGCCCGGCCAGGGTTGAAACCCCCATCTTGTGCATGACATGGGCGCGATGAACCTCGACCGTGCGCGGACTGAGGTCGAGCTTTTTGGCGATTTCCTTGCAGGTCAGGCCGGACACCACCTGCGCCATGACTTCCCGCTCACGCGGGCTCAAAAGGGCAAAACGCTGCTGGATGGCCCGCAAGCTGCCGCGTTCCAGGCGCCATTCCCGATCCAGTTGCAAGGCGCGTTGCACCCGTTCGATCAGGATGCTTCCCTGTATCGGCTTTTCCAGAAAGTCCACCGCCCCCGACTGCACGGCGTGAACCGCCATGGAAATGTCGCCATGGCCCGTCAAGAACACAATCGGAACGACGAGCCCGCGCGCATTCAGGGCTTCCTGAACCTGCTGTCCGGTCATCCCCGGCATGGCCATATCCAGCAGCAGGCAGCCTGTACGATCAGGATCATAGGCTGCCAGAAAGGCGGGGCCGTCGGCGTGGCTTTCCACGTTGAGGCCGGCTGACTCCAGCAACTGGGTCAGCGCATCGCGCATGGCATCGTCATCGTCGACGACAAATACGGTCGGTTTCATGGCGCAAGCGGCAAAACGAAATGGAAAACGCCGCCCGGCGACTGCGGCTCGACCCACAGCCGGCCGCCGTCCGCCTCGATCAGATTACGGCTGATGCGCAGACCGACCCCGAGGCCGAATTCCTTGTGGCTGGCGAGCGGCTCGAACACTTTGTCCGCCTGCTCAGCATCGACCCCGGGGCCGCTGTCGCGCACACTGACCTGAATCCTGTCGCCGCAATGCAGGGTCGTCACGACGATGCGGCCGTGTTTCACCCTGCATTCGCGGATGGCATCGATCGCGTTGCGCATCAGGTTGAGCAGCACCTGGCCGACATGCACTTCCACGCCCATGGCCAGTGGCAGGGAATCGGCCAGTTCGAGTACGAGATGGATGCCGCGACTGCGTGCCTTGGGCAACATGAGGCTGCAGGTGTTGCGCACCACCTGGTTCAAATCCAGCGCGACGGGATCGATACGCCGCCGTCCGACGAACGCACGCAAATGTTTGATGACGTCGCCGGCACGCAGCGCTTGCTGGCTGATCTGCTCCAGATTCCGCGTCAACTTATCCTGTTTCAGCGGCGTGTGGCCCAGCAGCTGCTGGCCTGCCTCAGCGTAGCTTGCGATCGCGGCGAGCGGCTGGTTGAGCTCATGCGCCAGCAGGGTCGCCAACTCGTTGACGGTTTGCATGCGCTGCAGGCGTGAAGCATCTTCGAGAATTTCGCGCACCCGGCTTTCGGCATGGTGCTGGTCGGTGATGTCGATGCCGGTGCCGATCACGTATTGAATCCGGCCCGCGGCATCTTTCAGCACGGTATTGGTCCAGTCCAACAGACGCAGGGTCCCGTCGGGACGGCGCCAGCTGTTTTCGTGCTGGACGACAGACGCCTCGCCGGAAAACAGTTGCGCGATAACGTGCTGGACCGCGTCGATTTCATCCAGGGGAATCAGCGTCTGCCAGTGCGTCGATCCGACTAACTCCGAGAAATCGATACCGGCCGCCGTGCTGCAGGCGGTGTTGAAGCGCACCAGACGGCCTTCCGGGTCAACCACCATGACCAGGGCGGCAACGGTATCCAGAATGGTATGAATGAAATTGCGCTCGCGCTGCAGCGCGGCGCCATGCTGGTCGAGCTGGATTTGCAGCAGCTTGCACTCGGTGATATCCGACACCACGCCGAGCGCATGCAGGGGCTGGCCGTGCGGGTCGCGTACCAGGATCACTTTGAAATTAACCCAGAGCGTGGCGCCATCCTTGCGGAGGTAGCGTTTTTCCAGCTCGTAGCCTGGCGCAATGCCGTGCGCAAGGTTCAAAAGTGTTTGAAGATTGGCTTGCCGATCGTCCGGATGGGTGATCTCCGCAAAAGACCGGCCAAGCAATTCAGACTCGCCATAGCCCAGCATGGCGCAAAAGTGGGGGTTCACCATCAGGAAACGGCCGCTTTCCGGATGGGTCTGCACAATTCCCACCGGCGCGTCGGCGATCAATGCGCGCAGGCTCTGCTCGCTTGCGCGCAACGCCTGTTCCGCAAGCTTGCGTTGGCTGATTTCGGCCTCCAGTTCAGCCGTTCGCCCGGCCACGCGCTGCTCAAGGTGTTCGGTGAGGTCGCGCAACTTCAGTTCGACGCGCTTGAGCTGCGTAATGTCGGTGAGGCTCAGGACGACGCCGCAGATGCGGCCGTCCACCGTGCGATAAGGCGTGATGCGGCGCAAATACCACTGGTCCTGTGCGTAAGACACCTCACGCTCGCTGGGCGTCAGGTTCTGCAGCACCTGGTTGATATCCCGCAACAAATCCGGATCTTCGAAGCGTGTGCTGATGTGCGCGAGGGGACGCCCCACATCGGCCGCAATCAGATTGAACAGGCGCGTGGCGCTGGGCGTGAAACGCTGGATAGCGCCATTTCCATCGAGAAAGAGCGTGGCGTTGTCGACGCTGGCCAGCAAGTTGGCCACATCACTGTTGGCGCGATCCAGCGCATCGATTTTTTCCCATAGCTGGGCGTTGACTGTGGTCAATTCCGCATTCGTCGAATGCAGTTCTTCGGAAGACGTTTCCAGTTCCTCGTTGAAGGACTGGAGTTCCCTGATCGTGCGTTGCAGGGCGTCGCCCGAGGTTCTGAGTTCGAACTCAAGCTGGCGCACGCGTTGCAGCAGCTCCACCTGCGTGTGCCGCGGAGAAGGATTCGCGCGGGATGCGGCCAGGCCACCCGTCGCGGCGGCCTGGTCCGCCCCGGTTTGCACTGGCTGCGTGACGGCAAGAGGATCCCCGGCAGGCGGGTTGGCCTGCTTGCGGCGAGCCAGCGAGGGGGCACGGGCCGGTTTGACCGCATCGAGCTGGGGTCCGGGTGATTTCTTTTCGATTGTCATGGATCAAACAGCAGAATCGTCAAACATCAAGCCCATCCTCTTCATCCGTACCCGGTCTTCAACCCGTCTCACCCGGCAGCCAAAATCCACCCTGTCAGCACTAAGGATACCAACAAAAACCGCGGCTGCTCCGGCGCCCCCTGCAAGATGCGCGCACCCTGCTCCAGCCCTGTCGCCGCCGCCGCAGCCCGCCTGTGGCCGCCCGGGAATTTTCGGTAACGCGCTACAATCGCCCGCTCGCTCTCCGGCTCGCCCATGACCGATTCCCTCGAAACCCAGTCGCAGGACAACCTCGAAACGCACTTGATCCAGGTGCAGTCCCTGCTCGCCAAAATGCGGCTGGTCGAAGAGCTGGTGCACAAGCAGGGCGGACCACGCCAGGCGCTGGTCGAGAACCTGGTGCACAAGCAGAATCTCGCGGAGCTGGAGCGCAAGCTGGAACAGCTGCACCCGGCCGACATCGCCTACATTCTGGAGGCGTTGCCGCTGGATGAACGGCGCCTGGTGTGGGGTCTGGTTAACGCGGAATACGACGGCGAAATCCTGCTGGAAGTGTCTGACTCGGTACGCGAATCGCTGATCCAGAGCATGGACAAGGCGGAGCTGCTGGCCGCCGCCGAGTCGCTCGACACCGACGAGATTGCCGACATCGCGGCCGACCTGCCGCACGACGTAATCCAGGAGCTACTCACCAGCCTTGACGCGCAGAAGCGCGCGCACCTGCAATCGGCACTGGCCTATCCCGAGGACACGGTAGGCGCGCTGATGGATTTCGAGATGGTGACGATCCGCGTCGACGTCACGCTGGAAGTCGCACTGCGCTACCTGCGCCGTCTGGGCGAGTTGCCCGACCAGCTCGACAAGCTGTTCGTGGTCGACCGCACGGACGCGATCATCGGCGTGCTGCCATTGAAACGCCTGCTGACGACCGATCCCGAAGCCTCGGTGGCGGCGGTGATGGTGGAGGACTTCGTCAAGTTTCATCCCGAGGACGAAGCGCAGGAAGCGGCGCAGGCGTTCGAGCGCTACGACCTGGTGATGGCGCCGGTGGTCGATGCGCAGGGACGCCTGATCGGCCGGCTGACGGTCGACGCTGTGGTGGACTACATCCGCGAATCGGCCGACGCCGACATGCTGTCGATGGCCGGCCTGAAAGAAGAGGAAGACCTGTTTTCCACCGTGTGGAACGCGGCCAAGAACCGCTGGATGTGGCTGGCGATCAACCTCGCCACCGCCTTCGTCGCCTCGCGGGTGATCGGCGCATTCGAAGGCAGCATTGAAAAACTCGCCGCGCTGGCGGCGCTGATGCCGATCATCGCCGGCATCGGTGGCAACTCGGGCAACCAGACCATCACCCTGATCATTCGCGGCCTTGCGCTCGGCCACATCACCCCGGCCAATGCAAAACGGCTGGTGGTCAAGGAAATCGGCGTCGCCCTGCTGAATGGCCTGATGTGGGGCTCGGCGGTCGGCCTGTTCGCCTGGCTGCTGTATGACAACCCAGCACTCGGCGGCGTCATGGCGCTGGCGATGCTGCTGAACCTGCTGGTCGCCGCGCTGGCCGGAATCTTCATTCCGATGACGCTGGAACGCTTCAAGCGCGATCCCGCCATCGGCTCCTCGGTACTGCTCACTTTCATCACCGACAGCATGGGCTTCTTCATCTTTCTCGGCCTGGCCACGGTGCTTCTGCTATGACGCCCGTACCCAACAGCCGCGCGCTGTACGGCCGCCTGCTGACCTACGTCAAACCCTACTGGCGCATGTTTGCGCTGTCGCTGGTCGCGCTGATCCTCACCGCCGCCACCGAGCCGATGCTGCCGGCGCTGTTCAAACCGCTGCTCGATCAAGGCTTCGTCGCCAAGGACCAGGACTTCATCCGCTGGGTGCCGCTGCTGCTGCTGGCGCTGTTCGTGGTGCGCGGCCTCACCAGTTTCGTCAGCACCTACTGCATGGCGTGGGTGGGCAGCCGTCTGGTGATGGATTTACGCGCGGCGATGTTCGACAAGCTGATGACGCTGCCGACGCGCTACTTCGACCAGAACCCGAGCGGCCAGCTGATCGCGCAGCTGGCGTTCAACGTCACCCAGGTGACGCAATCGGCCACCAGCTCGCTCACCACGCTGGTGCGCGACACGGTGACGGTGCTGGGTCTGCTCGGCTATCTGGTGTGGCTGAACTGGCGGCTGACCTTGATCGTGTTCGCGCTGGTGCCGCTCACGTTGTGGGTGGTGCGGCTGGCGAGCAAGCGCCTGCGCGGGCTGTCGCGCAAGGCGCAGCAAAATATCGGCGACCTGACGCAGGTGGTGGACGAGGCGGTGGGTGGCCATCGCGTGGTCAAGCTCTACGGCGGCGAAGCCTACGAGCAGGACCGCTTTCTCTGCGCCGCCAATCTCGCGCGCGCCTATGAAATGAAGCGCGTTGCCGCCAACGCGGTGTACGAACCGGTGATCCAGTTCATCGCCGCGATTGCGCTGGCGGTCATCGTCTACATCGCCGCCGACCAGGCCAGCGACAACGCCACCACGGTCGGCGGCTTCGTCGCTTTTTTCATGGCGATGCTGCTGCTGTTCGCGCCGTTGAAGCGTCTGACCGCAGTCAACGACCAGCTGCAGCGCGGACTCGCCGCCGCCGAAACCATCTTCTCCATGCTCGACCAGGACGCCGAGCGCGATGCCGGTACCCAGCGCTTCGCCCGCATCGAAGGCCGACTGGCCTTGCGCGGTGTCAGCCTCTGCTACCCCGGCAAAACAACGCCTGCCCTGCATGGCATCGACCTCGACATCGCGCCGGGCGAGACCGTCGCGCTGGTCGGTGCATCGGGCTCCGGCAAGACCACGCTGGCCAATCTGGTGCCACGTTTTTACGATCCGGATAGCGGCGTCATCACCCTCGACGGCCACGACATCCGCGACATCCAGTTGCAAAATTTGCGCAGCCATATCGCACTGGTGTCGCAGGACGTCACGCTGTTCAACGACACGCTGGGACACAACATCGCCTACGGCAGCAAGCGCGATGCGAGCGTGGATGAAATACGCGCCGCCTGCGTCGCCGCCCATGCCTGGGATTTCATCCAGGCGATGCCTGACGGACTTGATACCCTGATCGGCGAAAACGGCATGCGCCTGTCCGGCGGCCAGCGCCAGCGCATTGCCATCGCGCGCGCCATCCTGAAAAACGCGCCGATTCTCATCCTCGACGAAGCCACCTCGGCGCTCGACAACGAATCCGAACGCCACGTCCAGGCCGCGCTGGAAACCCTGATGCAAAATCGCACCACGCTGGTCATCGCGCATCGGCTGTCCACCATCGAACGCGCCGACCGCATCGTGGTGCTCGAAGGTGGGCGCATCGTCGAAATCGGCAGCCATGCCGAACTGATCGGCAAACAAGGCCGTTACGCCCAGCTGCACGCCCTGCAATTTTCCGCATGAGCCACACATGAGTCAGGCTATTCCCACCGGCTGGGTCAAACCCTCCCGTTCGCTTCTCACCGCCACCGGCCGCGCCATCGGCGACTGGCGCATGATCCGCAACGGCGACCGCATCCTGCTCGGCCTGTCGGGCGGCAAGGATTCGCTTGCGCTGCTGCATACGCTGCATCACCTGCAGCAAAAGGCGCCGGTGAAATTCGAGTTGCTGGCTTGTACCGTCGACCCGCAAACCGACGATTACAGCCCCAAATCGATGGTGCCGTATCTGGCCGCGCTGGGCGTGCCGTATTTTCTGGAATCGCAGCCGATCATGCGCGACGCGCTCCGAACGCTGACCAAAGATACGGATTCCTTCTGTGCGTATGGTTCACGCATGCGGCGCGGCATCCTGTATCGCATTGCCCGCGAACAGAATTGCAACGTCGTCGCCCTGGCGCAGCACCTCGACGACCTGGCCGAAACGCTGATGATGTCGATGCTGTTCGGCGGCAAGCTCCGCACCATGTCGCCGCACTATCTGAACGATGCGGGCGACTTGCGCCTGATCCGCCCGTTTGCCTACGCACGCGAACGCCAAACCCGCGCGTTCGCCCTCGACGCCGGGCTGCCGGTCATTTCCGACAACTGCCCCTGCTGCTTCGCCAAGCCACAACAGCGCCAAGCGATGAAGCAGATGCTGGCTGAGCAGGAAAAGACGCATCCGCGCATCTTCAACAGCATGCTGACGGCGATGAAGCCGCTGATGGGCGAGCCGCCGGCCTGAGCGCCTATTTCAGCGCGGCGGTTTGCAGCGCTTGCCCTCGTACTCGAAACGGTTCAGTTCATACGTCTTGCCGTTCCAGCGCTGCACCGGAAAGCAGAAGCCCGGGCCGCCGATCGAGATATCCGGCCAGCCGCCCTTGCCCTGGGTTTTCAGGAACTCGGGGATGCCGTTACTGCCGGCCATCACTTTCCAGCTGTCGTTGGCCTGCTTGCTGAGTAGCTGGAATCCCATGCCGGCGTGGCCGTAGCAATATGTCCCGCCGTCGCTGACCACCGCTTCGGGGCGGCCGTCGCCATTGAGGTCGCGCACCGTGTCGATAACCGCCCCCGAGGAAGTGGGGGCGCCGGAATCGGCCGGCGGCTCGCAGATCACCCAGATGCCTTTGCGCTGCACCGCGCCGGCTGCCTTGAACACCGCTGCCTTGTCAGCGTCGTTGAGCGTCACCTCAGCGCCAGCCGTTGCAGCCTGCGGCATCGTCAACGCAAAGCCCAGCGCACCGATTCCACCCAGCGTCGCTATCCGAATCGTGTTCATTATTCGCCCCCTTCGCTGTCGAAACCTTCACCATAGACGCTCGCGCGGCGATGCGGCGATGGGTGAGAGAGAGTATCCCGTCCCTGCATTTGTCCGTAGAATCAAGCCTTTGTTTTAATTGATCCTTTCCACAAAGAGAACAAGGTTTATGACTGCTTCTTTCATTCCTCCCAAGCGCGTTCTCATGGGCCCCGGCCCGTCCGACGTACCGCAGCGCATCCTCGACGCGATGGCGCGTCCGACCATCGGCCACCTCGACCCGGCTTTCGTCGAGTTGATGGAACAGATCAAGTCCATGCTGCGGATGGCATTCCAGACCGACAACGCGCTGACCTTCCCGGTCTCGGCGCCGGGGTCGGCAGGCATGGAAATGTGCTTCGTCAACCTGGTGGAACCGGGCGACAAGGTCATCGTCTGCAAGAATGGCGTGTTTGGCGGGCGCATGCTCGAAAACGTCAAGCGCTGCGGCGGCATGCCAGTGGTGGTGGAAGACGCCTGGGGCGCGCCGGTCGATCCGCAGAAAGTGCGCGATGCCTTCAAGGCGAATCCCGATGCCAAGGTACTGGCGTTTGTCCACGCCGAAACATCAACCGGCGCGCAGTCGGATGCGGAAACGCTGGGCAAGATCGCGCAGGAAGCCGGCGCGCTTACCATCATGGACTGCGTCACCAGCCTCGGCGGCACGCCGATCTACATGGACAAGTGGGGCATCGACGCGGTGTATTCCGGCAGCCAGAAATGCCTGTCATGCACGCCCGGTTTGTCGCCGGTATCGTTTTCGGACAAAGCCATCGCCCGCATCAAGGCGCGCACGACCGTGGTGCAAAGCTGGTTCCTCGATCTCAATCTGGTACTCGGCTACTGGCAGTCGGCCGGCAAGCGAACCTACCACCACACCGCGCCGATCAATCCGATGTACGGCCTGCACGAGGCGTTGGTGATTCTCGAAGAAGAAGGTCTGGAAAACGCCTGGGCGCGCCACCGCGCGATGCACGAAAAACTCAAGGCAGGGCTCGAAGCCATGGGCCTGCGCTACGTGGTCGAGGAATCCGCCCGCCTGCCGCAGCTCAATTCGATTTACGTGCCCGACGGTGTTGACGAAGCAGCAGTGCGCGCCAGGCTGCTGAATGACTTCAATCTCGAAATCGGCGCCGGACTTGGCGACATGGCCGGCAAAATCTGGCGCATCGGCCTGATGGGCTATTCGGCCAAGCAGGAAAACATCGACACCTGCCTGAACGCACTCAAATCCAGCCTCTGAGGACCGCCATGAAAGCCTATCTGATCGATGCAAACGCCAAGACCGTGAGTGCAGTTGAACTCAGCGGACTCGACGACGTGAAAACGCTGATCGGCTACGACTCGGTCGACTCCGATGAAATCGACGCCAGCGGCGACCGCCTGTTCTTCGACGAAAGCTGCTTCCTGCGCGACCAGACCGGCAAGGGCCGCTTCAAACTCGACAATCTGGCGCCGGTCGCCGACAAGGCAGTCGTCGTCGGTTCAAGCGACGACGGTGCGATGCTGAAGGACGCTGTGGTCGATCACACCACGCTGGAGCGGCGGATTACCTGGCTCTAGGCCAGGCACCACCGAGATCAGGACAAACCCAGCCGCTGCCAGATGGTCGTGGTCGGACCTGCCTGATTCATGGTGTAAAAATGCAGGCCCGGTGCGCCGCAGGCCAGCAGGCGCTCGCACTGGTCGGTGATGACATCCAGTCCAAAGGCGCGAATCGACGCCAGATCGTCGCCGTAGGTTTCCAGCTTCTTTCTCAGCCAGCGTGGGATCTCCGCGCCGCAGGCATCCGAAAACCGCGCCAGTTGCACGTAGTTGCCGATCGGCATGATGCCGGGGACGATGGGAATGCTCACGCCCATTGCCCGCGCTTCGTCGACGAAGCGAAAGTAGGCGTCGGCATTGAAGAAATACTGGGTGATGGCGGCGTTCGCCCCGGCATCGACCTTGCGCTTGAAGTTGGCAAGATCGTCGGTCCACGAGCGCGCTTGCGGGTGGATTTCGGGATAGGCGGCGACTTCGATTTCGAACCAGTCGCCGGTCTCTGACCGGATAAAACTCACCAGTTCGTTGGCGTAGTTGAACTCGCCCGCGTCCATGCTGCCCGACGGCAAATCGCCGCGCAGCGCAACCAGATGGCGGATGCCCTGGCTTTTGTATTCGTTCAATATCTCGCGGATATTGTCTTGGGTGGAGCCGATGCACGACAGATGCGGCGCGGCGTCACTGCCGGATGCCTGTATTTCGCGCACGGTTTCCAGGGTGCGGTCGCGGGTGGAGCCACCCGCGCCGAAGGTCACCGAAAAAAACTTGGGGTTGAGTTGCGCCAGTTGCGCGCGGGTGGCACGTAGTTTTTCTGCGCCCTCCGCGGTTTTGGGCGGAAAAAATTCGAAGCTGAAAGTCCGTTGGTTCATGGTTCAGTCTTTTTTGCCGGGAACGAGCGCCGACAGCGCCCAAGCGATCACGCTGTACAGGATGGCGCCCAGCATGGCGGTAATAAATCCGTGAACGGCAAAGCCGGACAACAAATTGCCCGCCAGCCAGAACAGCAAGCCGTTCAGCACGAAATAGAACAGCCCCAAGGTCAACAGCGTGATGGGCAAGGTGAGCACGACCAGCACCGGGCGCACCAGCGTATTGAGCAGGCCGATCACCAGCGCGGCCAGCATGGCCGAACCAAAGCTGGTGACCTCGATGCCCGGCAGCAAATAGGCCACGCCCAGCAAGGCCACGGCATTCAGTACCCAAATCAGCAAAATGCGCACGCTGTTCTCCCTGGAATCAATAACGGTAATGGTCGGCCTTGTAGGGGCCGTTCTTGTCCACGCTGATGTAGCTGGCCTGGTAGTCGGAGAGCTCGGTCAGCTGTGCATTCAGTGTGCGCAACTGCAGGCGCGCAACCTTCTCGTCCAGGTGCTTGGGCAGGGTGTAAACGCCGATGGGGTACTTGCCTGTATCACGTTCCTGCCACAGCTCGATCTGCGCAATGGTCTGGTTGGCGAACGATGACGACATCACATACGACGGGTGGCCGGTCGCGCAGCCGAGGTTCACCAGGCGTCCCTTGGCCAGCATGATGATGCGTTTGCCGTCGGGGAAAATGATGTGGTCAACCTGCGGCTTGATTTCTTCCCACTGGTATTTTTCCACCCCGGCGACGTCGATTTCATTGTCGAAGTGACCGATGTTGCAGACGATGGCCTGGTTTTTCATCTTCACCATGTGATCGTGGGTGATGACGTGGAAGTTGCCGGTAGCGGTGACAAAAATGTCGGCCTTGTCGGCAGCGTAGTCCATGGTCACCACGCGGTAACCTTCCATCGCGGCCTGCAGCGCGCAGATCGGGTCGATTTCAGTGATCCACACTTGGGCGGACAGCGCACGCAGTGCCTGTGCCGAACCCTTGCCGACGTCGCCATATCCCGCCACCACGGCAACCTTGCCGGCGATCATCACGTCGGTGGCGCGCTTGATGCCGTCGACCAGCGATTCGCGGCAGCCGTAAAGGTTGTCGAATTTGGACTTGGTGACCGAATCGTTGACGTTGATCGCGGGGAATTTGAGTTCGCCGCGCGCGTGCATTTGATACAGGCGGTGCACGCCGGTGGTGGTTTCCTCGGTCACGCCCTTGACGGCGGCCAGGCGCACCGAATACCAAGTCGGGTCGGCTGCCACTTTGGCCTTGATCGCGGCGTAGAGCACGCGCTCTTCTTCGCTGGTCGGGTTGCCGACAACGCTGATGTCTTTTTCGGCACGCGCGCCCAGATGCAGCAGCAGCGTGGCATCGCCGCCGTCGTCGAGAATCATGTTCGAGTAGCCACCATCCGTCCATTCAAAGATGCGGTGGGTGTAATCCCAGTAGTCTTCCAGCGACTCGCCCTTCACCGCGAACACCGGAATGCCGTCAGCGGCAATCGCAGCGGCGGCGTGATCCTGGGTCGAGAAAATGTTGCACGACGCCCAGCGCACTTCGGCGCCAAGCGCGGTCAGCGTCTCGATCAGCACGGCGGTCTGAATGGTCATGTGCAGCGAACCGGTGATGCGCGCGCCCTTCAAAGGCTGGCTCGCGGTGAATTCCTCACGGATCGCCATCAAGCCCGGCATTTCGGTTTCGGCAATACGGATTTCCTTGCGGCCCCAGTCAGCCAGCGCCAAGTCGGCGATGACAAAATCGGTAAAACCAGAGGGGGTAGAAACTGCATTCATGGTGAAACTCCTTGAATGACAGCGGGGTGGGTGCTCGTTTGCCCACAGCCCGGCTGCAAGTCAACGAGCGCGGTTGAATCATCGCCTGCGCTGAGCCTGGCTGTCGTTTCGGATCAAACCGGCGACAGTCGCAGCGCTCCTCAGTGCAGGGGGGCGACAGGTCGCCCAAATTGAGTTGCGAATTATGCCATGCCCATTTACAAACCGGCTGCAGCCTTCAATTCAGCCGCCTTGTCGGTCACTTCCCAGGTGAAATCGGGTTCCTCGCGGCCGAAGTGGCCGTAGCTCGCGGTCGCGGTGTAGATCGGGCGCAGCAGATTGAGCATGTTGACGATGCCTTTGGGGCGCAGGTCGAAATGCGCGGCGATCAGTTCAACAATTTTGGCTTCGGGGATTTTGCTGGTGCCAAAGGTGTCGACCATCATCGACGTCGGCTTGGCCACACCAATCGCGTAACTGATCTGCACCAGGCACTTGTCGGCCAGGCCGGCGGCGACGATGTTCTTCGCCACGTAACGGCCAGCATACGCAGCCGAGCGGTCAACCTTGGACGGGTCCTTGCCGGAGAACGCACCGCCGCCGTGTGGCGCTGCACCGCCGTAGGTGTCGACGATGATCTTGCGACCGGTGAGACCGGCATCGCCCATCGGACCACCGATGACGAAACGCCCGGTGGGGTTGACCAGATAGCGCGTGTCGGCAGTGAGCATGTTCTTCGGCATCACCGGTTTGATGATTTCCTCGATCACCGCTTCGGTTAGTACCGCATGCGAGACTTCGGGGTGATGCTGGCTCGAGAGCACGACGGTGTCGATGGAGTGCGGCTTGCCGTCCACGTAGCGGATCGACACTTGCGACTTGGCATCCGGGCGCAACCACGGCAGGCGGCCGTCCTTGCGCAGTTCGGACTGGCGTTGCGTCAGGCGATGAGCGAGGTAAATTGGCATGGGCATCAACACCGAGGTTTCGTTGCAGGCGTAGCCAAACATCAGCCCCTGATCGCCCGCGCCCTGGTCGAGGAACATACCCTCGCCCTCGTTCACGCCCTGCGCAATATCGGGCGACTGCTTGCCGATGGTGACCAGCACCGAACAGGTGTTGTAGTCAAAGCCAATCTCGGAAGAGTCGTAGCCGATGCGCTTGATGGTCTGGCGCGCGATCTGGTTGTAATCGATCACTGCCGAGGTGGTGATCTCGCCGGCGATGACGCACAAACCGGTGGTCAGCAGCGTTTCGCAGGCAACGCGCGCATGTTTGTCCTGGGTTAGAATCGCGTCGAGTACCGCATCCGACACTTGATCCGCCATCTTGTCGGGATGCCCTTCAGACACCGACTCAGACGTAAAAATGAAATCCTTTTGCAAGGCTTGTTGTTGCATGAGCGCTCCTGTGGTCCCGGTTAACGTTTGCGTAAGCAACTCTCGGGACCTGCAGAGCGGCGACGCTTTAGCTGTATTTGTATCCCGCCCGCAAGTTGTCAAGATTAACGCGGCGGCTGGTGGCCTGGCATTGTGCCGCGCTTGTTTCCGCAGCGTCAAGCCTACGTGATTCTCCTGCTCAGATTGCTGGCGCGCCTGCCGCTGCCCGTGCTGCACGGCATCGGCGTTGCGCTCGGCTGGCTGGTTTACTGGGCGCCGGGCCGGCATTCGGCACGCATGCGCAACAACGTGTTCGACAGCGGCCTGTGCACGCCGGGGGACAGCTGCAATCGCCTGCTGCGTCAAAGCGTCAGCGAATCCGGCAAGGCCTTCGCGGAATTGCTGCCGATGTGGCTGCGTCCGGACAAAATCGTGCTGCAGCACGTGCGCGGCAGCAGCGGCTGGGAGGCGATCGATGCTGCGCGCGCAGCGGGCCGGGGGGTGATCCTGATTGCGCCGCACATCGGCTGTTTCGAGATCATCGGCCAGTATTTCGGCGCGCGCCACCCGTTCACCATCATGTACAAACCCGCTCCCAGCCCCTTGCTCAATGCACTGATGCTGGCCGGCCGCCAGCGCAGCCTGACGACGCTGGTGCCCACCGACCTGTCGGGCGTGCGTGCGCAACTGGCTGCGCTCAAGCGCCACGAAGCCATCGGCATCCTGCCCGACCAGGTGGCGACCAGCGGCGACGGCGTCTGGGCGCCGTTTCTCGGCCGCCCGGCCTACACGCCAACGCTGGTCGCCAGCCTGCAGCGCAAGACCGGCGCGGCAGCCTTCTTCGTCGCTGCCGAACGGCTGAGTTGGGGACGCGGCTATCACCTGCATGCATACCCCATGAACGACACACTGCCGGCAGACAAGACCGCCGCCGCCCTGCGCATCAACCAGGGCGTCGAAGCCGTGGTGCGCCACTTTCCGTCGCAATATCAATGGCGCTACAACCGCCACAAGTGCCCGGGCGGGGTCGCATTGCCCACCGAATGTCCAGCCGTATGAATCGCGCACTGCTGATCCTGCTCAAGCTGGTGGCGCGTCTGCCCCTGCCGTTGCTTCACGGTATCGGCATCGTGCTTGGCTGGCTCATCTACTGGGCGCCAGGCCGGCATTCGGTGCGCATGCGCAACAACGTATTCGACAGCGGCCTGTGCTCGCCGGGCGCAGACTGCCGCCGCCTGCTGCGCCAGTCCATCGCCGAATCCGGCAAGGCCATCATCGAGCTGCTGCCAGTCTGGCTGCGCCCGTATGAACAGGTGCTGAAACTGGTCAAGGGCCGCAGCGGCTGGGAGGCCATCGACGCCGCCCGCGAGGCCGGCAAGGGGATCATCCTGATCGGCCCGCATATCGGCTGCTTCGAACTGCTCAATCTGGATTACGCCGCGCGCCACCCGTTCACCGCCATGTACAAGCCGCCGCGCAAGGCGGTGCTGTCCGAGCTGATGTTAAATGGACGCCAGCGCGGCCAGGCAACGCTGGTGCCGACCGACCTGTCCGGTGTACGCGCGCAACTGGCCGCGCTCAAGCGTCACGAGGCCATCGGCATCCTGCCCGACCAGGTGGCGACCGGTGGCGATGGCGTGTGGGCGCCGTTTCTCGGCCGTCCAGCCTACACGCCGACGCTGGTCGCCAGCCTGCAGCGCAAGACCGGCGCTGCCGCTTTTTTTGTCGTAGCCGAACGCCTGAGCTGGGGACGCGGCTATCACCTGCACGCCTACCCGGTGCTCGATGCGCTGCCGGCAGACAAGACTGCGGCTGCCCTGCGAATCAACCAGGGGGTGGAAGACGTGGTGCGCCGCTTTCCCGCGCAGTACCTGTGGAGCTACAACCGCCACAAACGCCCGGGCGACGCGCCGCCCCCGGACGCCGCGCCGACATGATCGGTGCATCCCGCATCCTGCTGCGGCCTGCGTTGCTGCCGGTCTGGCTCGGCGTCTTCGCCCTGTGGCTGCTGCACTGGCTGCCGCTGCCGCTGCAGGCGGCCATCGGCAACAGCCTCGGCTGGATTGCCGCGCAGATACCCAGCAAGCGACGCCGGGTCGGCGCCACCAATCTGGCGCTGTGTTTTCCCGACGTATCCGCTGCGCAGCGCCGCCGCTGGCTGCGGCAGACCTTTCAGGCCTCGATCCGCGCCGCGCTGGAATACGGCATCCTGTGGTGGGGATCGGCCGCGCGCGTGCGCCGTCTGGTGCGCATCGACAACCCCGAAGCCGCGCGCGGCGACGGCGTGCGGCCGGTGATCTGGCTGGCGCCGCACTTCGTCGGTCTCGACATGGGCGGCATCCGCCTGACCATGGACCAGACCATCGTCTCGATGTATGCACGCGCGCAGAACCCGGTCGCCGACAAATACATGCGCCACGGCCGCACGCGTTTTTCGGACATCGTGCTGATCGAACGTCATGAAGGCATCAAGGCCACACTCGCCGCGATCAAGCGCGGCTTGCCGTTCTACTACCTGCCGGACCAGGATCATGGTCGCCTCAACGCGGTATTCGCGCCGTTCTTCGGCATCCCCGCCGCCACCGTGTCGGCGCTGCCGCGCCTGGTCAAGCTCACCGATGCGCAGGTCATCCCGGTCATCACTCGCCAACTGTCGTGGGGACGCGGCTATGCACTGCGCTTTTATCCGCCGTGGGAAAACTTCCCGAGTGGCGACCTCGACGCCGATGTCGCGCGCATGAACGCCTTCATCGAAGACCGTATCCGCGAAATGCCGGAACAGTATCTGTGGCTACATCGCCGCTTCAAGACGCGCCCGATCGGTGAAGCCAGCCTGTATGACTGACATCCATCGGCTGACGCCGTACGAAGTCGAAGCCGTCAGCGCGCTGGCGCGCGGGGTGTGGCAGGCCACTTATCCGGCGCTGATTACGCAGGCGCAGATTGATTTCATGCTGGCCGACCGTTACGCCGCCACACACATTCACGCGCAACTCGACGACCCTCGACACGCCTGGTGGGGCGCGTTTGCCGGAGAAATGCTCGCCGGCTTCGCCCATGCTTCACTGAACAGCGCCGATATTTTGCTTGGCGGCGCCGATGCCAAACTCGACAAACTCTATGTGCATCCCGACCGCCAGCGCCACGGCATCGGCAGCGCGTTGCTAACCACGGTGCAGGACTGGGCGCGCGCGCACCACGCCCGTCGCCTGTGGCTGCAGGTCAATCGCGGCAACATGCCGGCGATCGCCGTCTATCAAAAACACGGCTTTCGCATCATCGAATCGCGCGTGTTCGACATCGGCCACGGCTTCGTGATGGACGACCATGTGATGGAGAAAACCCTGTGAGCTTCGGCAATCCCGGCGACGACGCCCTGCGCGCGCTATTCGATCGCGTCAAAACCATCGCCGTGGTCGGCCTCTCGCCGCAGCCCGCCAGGCCCAGCTACCGCGTGGCGCAGGCCATGCAGCGCTATGGGTTTCGCATCGTGCCGGTGCGGCCACTGGTGGCCAGCGTGCTGGGCGAACCTGCCTACGCGGATCTCGCCGACATCCCGTTCCAGGTCGATCTGGTGAATGTGTTCCGCGCCCCCGGGCACGTGCCTGCTATCGTCGAGCAATGCCTGGCGCTACACTTGCCGTCCATCTGGATCCAGGAAGGCATCGTGCATGACGCCGCCGCGCAACAGGCGCAAGCAGGCGGCATGACGGTGGTAATGGATCGCTGCATTCTTAAAGACTACGTCAGACTATTTACCGCATGAACACGCCATCAGGCATGACGCTTCGCTTCACCAAAATGCACGGCCTCGGCAACGACTTCGTCGTCATCGACGGTATTTCGCAAGACGTTGCGCTGACACCCGAGCAGTGCCGCCGCCTCGCCGACCGCCATTTCGGCGTCGGCTGCGACCAGATCCTGCTGGTCGAAAAGCCCAGCCGCGACGACGTCGATTTCCGCTATCGCATCTTCAACGCCGACGGCGGCGAAGTCGAACAGTGCGGCAACGGCGCGCGCTGCTTCGTGCGCTTCGTTCACGACAAGGGACTCACCGACAAAACCGCGATCCGCGTCGAAACCGCGTCCGGCATCATCGAACCTCGCCTGCTCGACAATGGCCAAGTCACGGTGAACATGGGCGCGCCGCGTTTTGCGCCGGCCGACATCCCGTTTGTCGCGACCGCCGAAGCGCTGACCTACCCGCTCAAGGTCGGCACCCACACCCTCGAAATTTCCGCGCTCTCGATGGGCAACCCGCACGCCGTTTTAAAGGTGAACGATCTCGACAGTGCGCCAGTGGATATCCTCGGCGCGGCGATCGAAGCGCACCAACGTTTCCCGCAACGCGTCAACGCCGGCTTCATGCAGGTGCTGACGCCGCACGACATCCGCCTGCGCGTATTCGAACGCGGCGCGGGCGAAACCCTCGCCTGCGGCACCGGTGCCTGCGCGGCAGCCGTCGCCGGCATCCGCCAGGACTGGTTGAAGAGCCCGGTGAGCGTCCACACCCGGGGCGGCGATCTGATCATCGAATGGGCGGGCAAGGACCAGCCGGTGTATATGACCGGCCCCGCCGTTACCGTATTTGAAGGAGCCATTGAAATCCCATGACCACAGCCAGCGACACCCAAACCCCCGCGCTCGATCCCCAGGCTGTTGCTGATTTTCTGATCCAGCATCCGAATTTCTTCAACAATTTTCCCGCCTTGCTGGCGGAACTGAACATCCCCCATCCGCACGGCACGCACGCCATCTCGATGAGCGAGCGACAGCTCATCTCGATGCGCGACAAGGTGCGCATGCTGGAAAACAAGCTGACCGAACTGATCCAGTTTGGCGAAGAAAACGACGGTATTTCCGACAAGATGCAGGCGCTCGCGCTGGCGCTGATGGCCACGCGCACACCGCAGGACATTCTGGTCGCGCTGACGCTGCACCTGCGCGAAGGATTTGCCGTGCCGCACCATGCGCTGCGCGCGTGGAATCTGCCAAGCGATAGCGTGCCCGGCCTGAGCGACCCGGTTGCGCAAACCGCTCGCGACCAGATCAGCGCCATGGCGCATCCGGTGTGCGGCGTGCTGGCGGTGGACGAGGCCATCAACTGGTTTGGTGAAACCGTGTCGCCGCACCTGCGCGCGTTTGCCTGCATTCCCCTGCGCGTATCGGCCAACGGTGTTCCGCTGGGGCTGCTGGTGCTCGCCTCCGAAGAAGAAAACCGCTTCTACGCCGGCATGGGCACGCTTTATCTGGAGCGCCTGGGGCAGCTCATCAGCGCCGCCTTGCTGCGGATGCAGGATTGAGTCCAGGTTGAACCCGGTCGACAGCTACCTGCAACATCTTGCTGCCGAACGGCGGCTGTCGCCACATACCCTCAGCGCCTATCAGCGGGATTTGGCCCAGCTCACCCAGCTGACCGCCGGCAAGCCGCTCGCGGAACTCAGTGTCACCGACATCCGCGGCGCCATCGTCAAACTGCGCGGCCACGCTCTGTCGCCCGCCAGCGTGGCGCGGCACCTGTCCAGCTGGCGCGGGTTTTATGTGTTTGCCTGCCGCCGCCTCGGCTACGCCAGCAATCCCTGCATCGGCCTGCGTCCGCCGAAGGCCGCCAAAGCCTTGCCGCAAGTGCTGTCACCCGACACCTGCGCGCAGCTGTTGAATGGCGACCATGCCGCCACCGAAGACAATGCCTTGCAGGCGCGCGACCGCGCCATGTTCGAGCTGTTCTATTCGTCCGGGCTGCGTCTGTCCGAGCTGGCCGATCTGGATCTGAACGATGTCAATCTGCAATCCGGCGAAGCGCAAGTCACCGGCAAAGGACGTAAAACCCGCATCGTGCCAGTCGGCCAACAGGCCTTAACCGCGTTGGCCGCCTGGCTGCAACAGCGGCAGCCGCGCGACAACACGCCTGCCCTGTTCCTTAATCAGCGTGGCACGCGTCTGTCGCCGCGCAGCATCCAGCTACGCCTTCAGCGCTGGGCCATGCAGGCCGGCTTGAGCCAGCATGTTCACCCGCACCTGCTGCGTCACGCCTTCGCCACCCACGTGCTGCAATCCTCCGGCGACCTGCGCGCGGTGCAGGAAATGCTCGGCCACGCCAGCATCAGCACGACGCAGGTCTACACCCATCTCGACTGGCAACACCTCGCCAAGGTCTACGACCAAGCGCATCCACGCGCGCGCAAGAAGTCCTGATCCTGCGGCTGGCGGTTTGCGCTCGAAAGAGCGGGGACAACAACGGGCGGGATTTTGCATGGCACGCCGTGAAATCGCGGCATGGCCGGAGGACGAAATCCGGCCCGGAGTGAACAGCCAGACAAGACGGGAAGCGATGCGCTAACATCCAACCATGCCAACCATCTTCCAGTTCGAGGGCTATCGCTTTTTCTTCTTTTCGAACGAAGGCAATCCTCGTGAACCGATCCACGTGCATGTCCGCAAGGATGGCAAGCGCGCGAATTATGGTTGAACCCCGTTGGCCTTTCGAACAATCAGGGATTTACCGGCAAGGAAGTGAACAGCTTGGTGCAGATCGTGGAAACGCGCAGAGACGAGATTGAAAGGGCATGGCATGAACATTTCGGCGACTAGGCTCGAATTCGACGAGTCGATGATGTGGGTGGACTTGTCGGACGGCCGCAAACTCGGCGTGCCCCTGGCGTATTTTCCGCGACTTCTGCGCGCGACGCCTGAGCAGCGTTTGCAATACGAAATGTCAGGTAATGGAAGCGGCCTGCATTGGGATGCGCTGGACGAAGACATCAGCGTGGAAGGACTGCTGATGGGAATCGGCGATCAGACGCAGGGGCATTCATTGGCGGCTTGAGTGCTTTCGCGTGCCTTAAATCGTGTCCGACCCCATTTATTCTCGTGTCCGACCCCATTTATTCTCGTGTCCGACCCCATTTATTCTCGACCCCATTTATTCTTGGCGGCGATTCAGCCGCTGGCGGTGGCAGCGTAATTCGCGCGTCGCGTATGAGTTATTGCAAGACCCCGGAGCCGTTTTTGGGCATCAATTGATGAACGATAAAAAATGGAAATCGTACGAAGATGTAGCGGCCTATTTGCTCAATCAGTTCTCTGATGAGTTTGGGGTCACGCATGTCGAACCCTCGCAGGTAGTGACTGGACGTCGATCGAAGACAAGCTGGAAGATTGATGCAAAGGCTTTTCTCGCAGACGGTGAAGGGTTTCTGATTGTTGAATGCCGTCGATACACCACATCGAAACAGAATCAGGAAAAATTAGCAGGACTTGCCTATCGAATTCTAGATTCGGGCGCTGATGGAGGAATTATTGTTAGCCCGACGGGCCTTCAAGCAGGTGCAGAGAAAATTGCCATTGCAGAGAACATTATGAATATTGAACTCGACGAGAACAGTACCCCACATGAGTTTGGAATGCGGTTCCTAAACAAGATATTTGTTGGATTTCATGAGCGCATAATCGGAGCTGATTTCATGGAAATAGAGATACTGCGTATCTGTAAAATTTGCAGAAATCGATTTGTGGCCATTAGCAATGAACAAATTTGTCCTGCCTGTTCGTTACGGACTTAACGCAGGAACCGCGGAGACTCGAAAAAATCGCGTTTTTCTTTGCCAGCCGTTTCATACAAACAAACACTGCCGATACTTGCTGTCCATGATTAAAATCCAGAAAGAGTTCGCAATGCAAGCCTACAGATTTTTCCTTGTAATTATGCTAACCATGTATGTTCCTGCGAGTTCGGCTGCATGGGACTTTGTCGTTGAGAGAGGAGGTACTTCTGTCTACATGGACAAGAGCCTTACGCAAATAAAAGGACATTACGCGGAGGCGGTTTGGGTATCAAACTTCGGTGAGACTCAACGTTTAAAGTCAGGTAGACAATATCTTCAAAAGAACTCACTCGTATACCGATCGCTTTTCGACTGTAAAAATCAATACTTTAAAGTCTTGGAGAGTGTTTGGTACGACGCACGTTTTGGCCAAGGAAATGGACACACAAATTCACGTGCTAAACCGCAATGGTGGACCCCCGGGCAGAAGGTGTATCAAAACAACCTGAATTTGGATGTTATGAAGCTCGCATGCAAGTGAGTCAACGATCAAAGGGGCCGTGCTCGAATTGTTTTTAGCCCGCGCAAGGCAATCATGTCTGCACCGACGTGGAAGCCCAAATAATAATCGCAAATTCCCAGCCACCAGCGCACTGATTTTGACCTTCCTCCCCTCTCAGCCCCGCCGGAAATTGAGTCTGGCGGGTGGATCAGCGGCAAAGGTGTCTGAAGTTCTTCTCACAAAAATCAAATCAAAACAGCAAAAGAAGAACGAGTTCTTTGCCGCCCACCCGGTAGGCTCGATTTCCGGGGTTTCGGGGATGTCGGGGTCGCCTTCTTTTGGTTACTTTTCTTGGCGAGACAAGAAAAGTGACTAGCCGCCGGGCTACCCCCGGCCAACCAGCCGCAACTCAACCAAATACCTCACCAAAACCAACAGCTCAAATCCCCCTCAATCCCCCTTTGAAAAAGGGGGAGGTCTGTCCACCCTTCCTCGCCCCCTCCCATCACAGCCGCTCGGCCGATGGAGTCAAACTGATCCAGTCGCCCAGCGCGCTGCGCATTTGTGAAAGGGGGACACTACCGTTCACGCGTTTGCCACCCACGTGCTGCAATCCTCCGGCGACCTGCGCGTAGTGCAGGAAATGCTCGGCCGCGCCAGCATCAGCACGACTCAGGTCTACACCCACCTCGACTGGCAACACCTCGCCAAGGCCTACGACCAGGCGCATCCACGCGCGCGCAAGAAACCCTGACAGCAAGACAAGCGATCAAACAATTTTGATCTCTGTCACCCCGGGCGCAGGATCGGGGTAGCGCATCTTCAGGCCTTCCAGCGCCTCGATCAGCAGGCCGGACACCGTCAGATTGCGCACCAGCTTGCTGTTGGCTGGGATCACGTGCCATGGCGCGTGCTCGGTGCTGGTGGCCGAGAGCGCGGCCTCGTAGGCCTCCATGTAGTCGTCCCACTGTTCGCGCACGGCAAGGTCGCCGGGCTGGAACTTCCACTGCTTTTCCGGGGTGTCGCGGCGTTCTTCCAGCCGCTTTTTCTGCTCGTCTTTCGAGATGTTCAGGTAGAACTTGAGGATCGTGGTGCCGGTTTCCGCCAGCATGCGTTCAAAGTCGTTGATCTGCCGGTAGCGCCGCTTGCACTCGTCCTTGTCGATCCAGCCGTTGACCCGGGTGATCAGCACGTCTTCGTAGTGCGAACGGTTGAAAATGGCGATTTCGCCCGCGCCCGGCACATGGTGATGCACGCGCCACAGATAGTCGCGTGCCAGTTCATACGGCGTCGGCGACTTGAAGCTGGCCACCTGCACACCGAGCGGATCGACGCCCTGAAACACGTGGCGGATGGTCGAATCCTTGCCCGCGGTATCCATCGCCTGCAGCACGACCAGCAGCTTGTGTTTGCCTTCGGCGTACAACAACTCCTGCAACGTTTCGAGCCGCGCGCGGTGTTCGTCCAGGCGTTCGCGCGCGTCGGGCTTGTCCTTGCCGATGATGGCGTCGTCATCGGCGTCCCAATCGCTCAGCTTGATTTTGCTATCGGGCTTGATGCGGGTATCGGTCAGTTTCACAGGCGCTCCTTGGGGGGAATCAGGGTCATCCAGCTACCCAGCGCCGAACGGATTTCATCCAGCGTGAGGTGGCGCATCAACGAGCGGTTGCCGGGCGCCATCTGGTCCCAGGCGCAGGTCAGGCTGCGCACATCGGGCTGGTCGGCATTGCGTAGCCGGAAGGTGGTGACGTAATACAAAAAGGATGGCGTGTCGCTGCCGCCCAGGCCGGTTTTCATCAGCCCCTGCGGATTAGGGGGCGATGCTGCTGCGGTGATTTCGCTGACGCTGCGCGTGAGTTGCAGCACCTCGAACCGGCCCGGCTGCAGCAGCTGCACCTGAGGGCTCACGGTGTTCACTTCCATGATGCAGAACGGATCGTATTCCTGCACCCCGTTGCGCGGCACGATGCGCCCGTATTGCAGGCGTACCGTGGCCGCACCCGGGTCGATCGGCAGCACCCGCTCAAGCTGCAGCGCCCAGCCCGGCGGATAGGCGTAATACGGCGATGCCGGGTCGGTTGACTGCAGGCCCGCACAGCCGCCCAGCAGCAGCGACAGTCCAATCACGATCGATTTCATGTGCCCCCTTTGCAACATGCGTCTTGCGTTTTGTTACACCTGCTTGACGCGAAACCACGCCGCATACAAGGCCGGCAGGAAAAACAGGGTGAGAAAAGTCGCAGCGACCAGGCCGCCCATCACCGCTACCGCCATCGGCCCCCAGAAAATCGAGCGCGACAGCGGAATCATCGCCAGCGCCGCCGCCGCTGCGGTGAGGCTGATCGGGCGCATGCGCCGTACGGTTGACTCGATGATGGCGTCCCACTGCGACAGGCCGCGGGCGACGTCCTGCTGGATCTGGTCGACCAGAATGACCGAGTTGCGCATGATCATGCCGGACAGCGAAATGATGCCGAGCAGGGCTACGAAGCCCATCGGCTGGCCGCTCACCAAGAGGGCGATCGCCACGCCGATGATGCCGAGCGGCGCGGTCAGCACTACCAGCAGCGAGCGCGAGAAACTGCCGAGTTGCAGCATCAGCAGGGTGAAGGTGGTGATCAGGATCAGCGGCCACGAGGCACCGATAGCGGCGTTGGCCTTGGCGCTGCTTTCCACCGGCCCGCCGATTGCCAGCCGGAAGCCGGGCGGCAACTGCGCCTTGAACGCGTCGACCTTGGGCGCCAGGGCGGCGATCAGGGTGTCGGGCTGCACCGCGCCGACCGGGTCGCCGCGCACGGAAATCGTCGGCAGGCGGTCGCGGCGCCAGATCACGCCGTCCTCGAACACCGGCTCGAAGGTGGCGATCTGCCCCAGCGTCACGCTCTGGCCGTTGAAATTGCCGATCGGCAGCGCGCGCAGGACATCGACATCGCGATGCTCGCTGCGCGGCGTGCGCAGCACCACGTCGATCAACAGGTCGTTTTCGCGAAACTGGGTGACGCGGGTACCCGCCAGTTGCAAGGCCAGCACGCGCCCGACCTGTTCCGAACTCAGGCCCAGCGCCTTGATCTTGTCCTGATCGAGTTGCGCACGCATGGCCAGCGATTGTTCGTTCCAGTCCAGATTCACCGCCGTGACCTGCTGTTGTGCGGCGACGATGGCGCGCAGCTTTTCGGCCTCGATCTTGAGTCGCGGAATGTCGCTGCCGGAGAGCCGGTATTGCACCGGATAGCCTGCCGGCGGGCCGTATTCGAAGCGCACCGCACGGCCGCGCACATTGGGGAAATCGGTCTCGAACAGCTGGCGGATACGGGCGATTTCACGCTCGCGCGCCGGCACGTCCTGCGCGATCACCACCAGCTGCGCGAAGTTGCGGTTGTTCAGGCGCTGGTCCAGCCCCAGCACGAAGCGCGGCGCACCCTGGCCGATGTAGTTGACGACGTGCGCCACGTCCTTGTCACGGCGCAGTTGCGATTCGAGCCTCACCGCTTCGGCGCGCGTGGCGTCGATGGAGGCACCTTCCGGCAGCCACATTTCGACCAGGATTTCCAGCCGGTCGGACTGCGGAAAAAACTGTTTCTCCACTTTTTGCATCGCCGCCACGCCGATGACCAGCGCCAGCACCGTCAGCGCAATCACCGTACGGCGGCGCGTGACGCACCAGGTCACTATTCCCCGGAAACGACGGTAAAACGGCGTGTGATAACTCGCGTCTTCGTCGGTGACCTGATGCACCGGCTTCAGCAGCACATAGCCCAGATAGGGCGTGACGACGACCGCCACCAGCCAGGACGACAGCAGCGCAATCGTCGTCACCGCGAAAATCGCGAAGGTGTATTCGCCGACGACCGACTTGGCGAGCGCAATCGGCAGAAACGCGGTGGCGGTCAGCAGCGTACCCGTCAGCATCGGAAACGCGGTCGACTGGAACGCGTAGGTCGCCGCCTCGAAGCGCCCCCAGCCGGCTTCGAGCTTGTGCGCCATCATTTCGACCGCAATGATGGCGTCGTCGACCAGCAGGCCGAGCGCAATGATGAGCGCGCCGGTGGAGATGCGATGCAGGTCGATGTTCAACAGCCACATCGCAGTGAAGGTGATCGCCAGCACCACCGGAATGCTCAGCATCACCACCAGCCCCGCGCGCCATTTCAGCGCCAGGAAGGTGACCGCCAGCACGATGGCTACCGCTTCCAGAAAGCTTTGCATGAACAGCTTGACCGCATGGGTGACGATGCTCGGCTGATCGTGGATCTGGCGAATTTCCACCCCCACCGGCAGCGATTTTTGCAGCGCGTCCATGGCGGCAACCACATCGCGCCCCATCGTCACCACATCGCCGCCCTCGGCCAGCGACACCCCGAGCAGCACGGCTGGCTCGCCCTGCGAGCGTACTTCGGTCGCCGGCGGATCTTCGTAGCGCCGCGTCACCTCGGCGAGGTCGCCCAGCCGCAGGCTGCGAGCGCCGAACTTGACCACGGTTTCGCGCACACGTTCGACGCTGGAATACGGCCCCGACACCCGCAGCGGGATCGACAGCACCGCGTTCTCTACCCGGCCATTGGCCACCACGCTGTTCTGTTCCTGAACCGCCGCGATCAACTGTTGTGGCGTGATGCCCAGCGTGGCGAGTTTTTGCGTGGGCACCTCGATATAGATTTTTTCCGGCACCACACCGAACAGTTCGACCTTGCCGACGTTGGGCAGGCGGCGCACCTCGCGCTGCGCGTCCTCGCCGATGCGGCGCAGGTCGGCTCGGGAAAAGCCATCGCCGGTGATGGCGTAAATCGAGCCGAAGGTGTCGCCGAACTCGTCGTTGAAAAACGGTCCCTGCACGCCAGCAGGCAGTTGCGGCGCGAGATCGCCGATTTTTTTGCGCACCTGATACCAGGCGTCCGCCACGTCGCGCCCGCGCAGGGTCTCATCGAGGTTGACGAACAGCGCGGTCTCGCCCGGCTTGGCATAGCTCGAAACGTAATCCAGCTCGGGCATTTCCTGCAGTTTTTTCTCGATGCGCTCGGTCAGCTGCTCCGAGACTTCCTGCGTCGTCGCCCCCGGCCACTGCGCCTGGATCAACATGGTCTTGAAGGTGAACGGCGGATCTTCTGCCTGCCCCAGCTGCAGATACGAACGCGCGCCCACCAGCAGGATCAGCACGATGAAAAATCGCACCAGCGCCGGATGCTCGATGGCCCAGCGCGACAGGTTGCCGCGACCCGGGATGAACTGCGGTGTGCCGCTCATGGCTGGGCGGGCGTCAACACACGCACCTGCTGTCCTGGCGCAAGCTTGTGCACCCCGGCGGTCACCACCCATTCACCCGCCGCCACGCCGGACACGATTGCAACGCGCTCCCCCGCCAGCGCGCCGAGCTGCACGCTGCGTGCCGCCACCTTGCCGCTTTTCTGCTCAACGACCCATACCTGCGGCTGGCCATCGACCTTGAACAACGCGCTCTGCGCCACCGACAGGCTCGGGGCGCTTTCGCTGTCAACCTCGACCGTGGCGGTCATGCCGAGCTTTACTGCCGCATCGGCGTCGGCAATGCTGACCCGCGCACTGAATGTGCGGCTGGTCGCGTCGGCCATCGGCGAGACCTCGCGCAAGCGGCCGACATACGTTGCATCCGGCGCCGACCAAAGTCGAACCTTGAGCGTACGCGCCGCACGCAAGTCATCGAGCGCATTTTCCGGCACGTCGATGCGCACTTCGCGTTCGCCCGTTCGCGCCAGACTCGCCACCGGCTGCCCGGCGGCAACCACCTGTCCGGCCTCGACCCGAGTCGCCGTCACCACCCCGGCATAGGGTGCGGTCAAGCGGGTATACGCCTGCTGGTTGCCCTGACGGCTCGCTTCGGCGCGCAATTCCCTTGCACGCGCCTGAGCGGCCTGTGACACCGACTCGCGGCGATCAAGCTCAGCCTGGGAAATGAAGTTTTGTGCACGCAACGCGGTATAGCGCTGCAAGTCCTGCTGCGCCAGCCGGGCTTCGGCCTCTGCGGCCACCCGCTGCGCCTGGGCCGCGGTCGACGCCAGGGCATAGTCGGCCGGGTCGAGTGTGGCGATGAGCTGCCCCGACTTGACCAGCGTGCCGGCCTCCACCGCGCGCGTTTGCACCCGCCCCGTCACGCGAAACGCCAGATCGGTCTCATAGCGCGCCCTGACCTCCCCGCTGTAACGCGTGCTGCCTTGCGCGCCGTGCAACCCGACCTGCTCGGCGCGTACCGAACGGATATCTGCGGGCGGGGTGGACGGTGCATCCTTGCTGCAGGCGCTCAACAACACGAGAAGGACAACTAAAGGGAGGGCGGTTTTCATCCGTAAATTATCCCCCAATGGCCGTGGCTTCTGTTGCGGTCGGCGCCATGGACTGAATCAGCCCTGCGGCTGGCAAGGTTCACCCGAGTAGGGTTATGATGGCAGACGCGCATGAACGCAGCCGGCCTCCCGGTTGCCTGCCGGAGCACACCCCGGTCACGCACTTTTACTGTCCTAGATGATGTCTGGAGTTTTTGATGCCCGCCTCGCCCAAACTGCTTACGGAAGCCCAATTGCTGAAAATGCCGGCCTCCGCGTACATGAATGCCGAGCAACTTGCCTTCTTTCGTGCCCGCCTCGAAGCCCTGCGTGACGAAATGCTCGCCAACGCGGCCGATACCGGCGAACACCTGAAGGAAAACGAAAACTTCGCCGACCCCAACGACCGCGCCACGGTGGAAGAAGAGCACATGCTGGAACAGCGCGTGCGCGACCGCGAGCGCAAGCTGCTGAAAAAAATCCAGTCCGCGCTGGTGCGCCTCGATTCCGGCGATTTCGGCTACTGCAAGGAAACCGGCGACCCCATCGGCCTGCCGCGCATGCTGGCGCGCCCCACCGCCGAGTATTCCATCGAGGCGCAGGAGCGTCACGAGCGCAAGGAAAAGCTGCACGCCTGACCCCCGAACCCGCCTCGACCGGCGGGTTTTTTATCCCCCCGGATGCAACTTGGTTGCACGGACGGCCTGCCGTCACCTAGAATGCCGGCCATGCCCGCCCTCGCTGCCCTGCATGACAACGCCATCCGCCTGATCCGCGACCGCGACGCCATCGCGACGGCCGCCCGCGTGCAGGTGTTGCGGCTGCTGCTGGCGACGCACGCCACCGTTTCGCACCAAAGCCTGACGCAAGCCGCCCTTGACGAAGGCCAGCCCCTCGACAAGGTCACGCTCTACCGCGTGCTCGACTGGCTGGTTGCGCAGGGCCTGGCGCACAGCGTGACCGGACAGGACCGGGTGCGCCGCTTCGGCATTGCGGACGTCCACCACGGCCACGCGCATTTCGAGTGCGACGCCTGCGGCCAGTTGTTTTGCCTGCCCGAACGCGCCAGCCTGCCGATGCCGGCAGCGCCGGACGGTTTCGAGGCGCGCCGGGTCGACATCACGATTCACGGCCGCTGCGCGGCGTGCGCCCGGACAGCCCGCTCAAACGTCCTGACCTGATACAGCAGACGCTTGCCATGACCGACCAGCCCATCCCCATCACCCTGCTCACCGGCTTTCTCGGCAGCGGCAAGACCACGGTGCTCAACCACATCGTGCGCACGCTGCCGCGCACGGCGATCCTGATGAACGAGTTCGGCGCTGTCGCGCTCGACCATCAACTGCTGCAAAAAATGGAAGGCCCGATGGCCACGCCGGTGCTCGACAACCTGCTGCACGACAACTGGGTGCGCGCGCGCTTCCGGCTCGACGGCGTGGTGACCATGGTCGACGCCGTATTCGGCATGGGCCAGCTCGACGCGCACCTCGAAGCCGTCAAGCAGGTGGCGGTGGCCGACCGCTTGCTGCTGACCAAGACCGATCTCGCTTCGCCTGAAACGCTGGCCGCGCTGCGCGCGCGGCTCGCCACGCTGAATCCGGCGGCCGATCTGATCACTGTGCTGCACGGCGAAGTCGACCCGGCTGCGGTCCAGAATTTGGGCCTGTGGAACGCCGAGACAAGAGCACTGGAACTGACGCGCTGGCTCAAGCCGCAACGCTACCTGCCCGCCCGCGCCGGCGCGCTGGGCGGCAAACCCACACTGCAAGACGCGCCCGCCGAATTGCACGACGCGCGCATCCAGTCGTTTTCAGTGGTGCTCGACGCGCCGCTGGATCGTTACGGCCTGCAATCGGCGCTGTCGATGCTGACCTCGTTTCGCGCCGAAAACCTGCTGCGCTTCAAGGCCATCGTCAACCTGCAGGGCGAGACGCAGCCGGTGGTGCTGCACGGCGTGCAGCACGTGCTGTATCCAGAGGTGAAGCTCGACGCCTGGCCGGACGACGATGCCGGGTCTGATCACCCCCGGGCAAGCCGCTTCGTGTTCATCGTGCGCGATCTCGACCCCGTCTTCGTCGAGCAGCTGCTGATCGACTTTAGTGGTGCCGCGAGCCGCCTGCCGGAGCCGCGCCTGTGAACCTGGGGCAAAAGCTCCTGGTCGGCGCAATCCGCGTCTACCAGCTGGCGCTGTCGCCCTGGCTCGGCCGCCAGTGCCGTTACCTGCCCACCTGCTCGGAATACGGCAAGGAGGCCATCGAAAAACATGGCGCATGGAAAGGCAGCTGGCTCGCCGCCAAGCGCATTGGCCGCTGCCGCCCGGGCTGCGATCATGGCTACGATCCGGTGCCGCCGGTCGAGCGAAAACCGTAAGATTCCGCCCATGCTGCCGCGCCGTCTGCTTCCCTGGCTGTTTGCGCTGACCCTGCTGTTCGGTCAGGCGGCGGCATTCGCGCATGCGCTGACGCACCTGCATGCCAACGACGGCGACCAGCCCGAGCAGCGCTGCGAGGTCTGCGTCGCCCAGGCGCAGTTGGGGGCGGCGATGCCGTCCACGCCGCCCGGGTTGTGGCTTCCCCCCGCAGCGCATTTTCTCGCCGTCGCTGTCGCACCCTGCTGCGTCGATCTCGCACCCCGTCCCGCCTGCGCCCGCGCGCCCCCCGGTTCCGTACACGCCTGATTTTCATTCGGCCCGCGCAGGCTTTGCGCGGGCGTGTGTCATTCGTTTACGGAGTTGAACCATGTACCGTCCCACCCTGCTGGTGGCCGCGCTTGCGGCTGCCTTTCCGGCTTTTGCCGATGCCGATCTCGACGCCCTGCGCGCAGAACTGCAAGAAATGAAATCCAGCTACGAGGCGCGTATCCAGTCGCTGGAAAAACGTCTGCAGCAAGCCGAGGCGCAGCCAGCCGCTACGCCTGCGCCTGCGGACACGGCCCTTGCCACCACTGCATCCGCACCGCAACCGGCAACCGCCAGCAACCGCTTCAATCCGGACATCTCGCTGATCCTGCAAGGCCAGTATGCAAACCTCGACGACATCGAGCACCGCCACATCAGCGGCTTTTTCCCGGCCGGGCACGACCACGGCGCGCCGCGCGGCTTCTCGCTCGAACACACCGAACTGGTGATGAGCGCCAGCATCGACCCGTATTTCAGCGGCTATATGAACCTGGCTCTGCTCGACGAGGAAGTCGAGATCGAGGAAGCCTGGTTCCAGACCACCAGCCTCGGCAACGGCCTGACGCTGCGCGGCGGCCGCTTTTTGTCCGGGCTCGGCTACCAGAACACGCAGCATCCGCACGCCTGGGACTTCGCCGACAACAACCTGATGTACCGCGCGCTGTTCGGCGAGGCCTACGGCAACGACGGCCTGCAACTGAAATGGGTGGCGCCGACCGAACTGTTCATGGAGTTCGGCGCGGAAGTCGGACGCGGCGCCAATTTCCCCGGCACCGACCGCAACAAGAACGGCGCCGGCAGCACGGTGCTGTTTGGCCACCTTGGCGGCGACGTTGGCGTATCGCATAGCTGGCGCGCCGGGCTGTCTTATCTGCAAACCCGCGCCAGCGACCGCGACAGCGAGATCGACGATCTCAACGACGTGGAAGCCGAAACCCTGTTCTCCGGCAGCAGCAAGGTCTGGATCGCGGACTTCGTGTGGAAATGGGCGCCCAACGGCAACGCGACCGAGCAGAATTTCAAGTTCGCGACCGAGTATTTCAGCCGCAAGGAAGACGACGAACTCACCTGCGATGACCTCGACCCCCTCAATCCCTCGCTTTGCAGCGGCGGTTCGACCGGCGATTACAAGTCCAACCAGTCGGGTTTCTACGCACAAGGCGTCTACCAGTTCATGCCGCGCTGGCGCACCGGTTACCGGTACGACCGCCTCGATTCCGGCTCGGTCGATTTCGGCGCCAACAACGCCTTCCTGCCGGTAACGGACTACGCGCCGACCCGCCATTCGCTGATGCTCGATTTCTCGCCGTCGGAGTTCTCGCGCTTCCGCCTGCAAGTTTCGCAGGACAAATCGATGCAAAGCGTGAGCGAGAACCAGTGGTTCGTGCAATACATCCACAGTCTGGGCAGCCACGGCGCCCACAGCTTCTAGGAGAACGCCATGAAACAGCTCTTTGCAATCCTGATGTTGTGGCTGCCCTTGAGCGCCCACGCCGCCCTCAACGTGTTCGCCTGCGAACCTGAATGGGGCGCGCTGGCGCGTGAAATCGGCGGCGACGACGTCAAGGTCTACAACGCTACTACAGCGATGCAGGACCCCCACCGCATCGAGGCACGTCCCAGCCTGATCGCGCAGACCCGGCGCGCCCATCTCGTTGTCTGCACCGGCGCCGAACTCGAAGTGGGCTGGCTGCCCCTGCTGCTGCGCGAATCCGGCAACGCTGCGGTGCAGCCCGGCCGTCCCGGTTATTTCGAGGCGACGCGCTATGTGACATTGCTCGACAAACCGGCGCTGCTTGATCGCTCGCAGGGCGATGTGCACGCGGCTGGTAACCCGCACATCCAGACCGACCCGCGCAATATCGCGCGCGTCGGCGCGGCGCTGGCGCAACGCCTGAGCGAAGTCGACCCTGCCCACGCCGCAGCCTATCAGACGCGCTGGAAGACTTTTTCCGCGCGCTGGGAAACCGCCATCGCGCGCTGGCAGCAACAGGCCGCGCCGCTCAGGGGCGTACCGGTGGCGGTGCAGCACAAGTCTTTCAGCTATCTGATCGGCTGGTTGGGTCTGCGCGAGGTCGCCACGCTGGAACCCAAACCCGGGGTCGAGCCTTCGCTGGGCTATCTGGCCGAAGTCGCGGCGCGTCTCAAAACCAGTCCTGCCAAGATGGTGCTGCGCGCTGCTTACCAGAGCCCGCGCGCGTCGGACTGGCTGGCAGAACGCGCGGACATCCCCGCCGTTGCGCTGCCGTTTACCGTGGGCGGCGCGCCGGGCGCAGATGACCTGTTCGGCCTGTTCGACGTGACGCTGGCCAACCTGCTGAAAGGCGCGAAATGAGCGCCAACCTGGCCGCGCTCGACCCTGCGCTGCTGCTGCCGCCACTGATCGCCGGCTGGCTGGTGCTGGCCACCCACGTGCCGCTGGGGCGGCGGGTGCTGGCGCGCGGTATCATTTTTCTCGATCTCGCCATCGCGCAGATCGCGGTGCTGGGGGTGATCGCGGCGCACGCATTCGCATTGGCCGACGACGGCTGGCCGACCCAGCTCGCCGCCGCCGCAGCGGCGCTGGCGGGAGCCGCATTGCTGGCATTTTGCGAGCGGCGCTGGCCGGACATTCAGGAAGCGCTGATCGGCTCGACCTTCGTCGTCGCGGCCAGCCTCGGCGTGCTGCTGCTGGCGGGCGACCCGCACGGTGGCGAGCATTTGTCGGAGCTGCTGACCGGCCAGATCCTCTGGGTAGGCACCGCCCAGATCGTGCAGATTGCGCTGCTGTATGCGGTGCTGCTCGGCCTCTGGTGGCTGCGCGGCAGCCGGCTCGGCGCGCTCGGCTTTTATCTGATCTTCGCGCTGGCGATCACCGCGTCGGTGCAACTGGTCGGCGTCTATCTGGTGTTCGCCAGCCTGATCCTGCCCGCGCTGGCGGTGCGCGCCTGGCCGGCGCGCAGCGGCGTCATC
The DNA here is from genome assembly GCA_002279795.1 of Hydrogenophilales bacterium 12-61-10. GTDB lineage: Bacteria > Pseudomonadota > Gammaproteobacteria > Burkholderiales > Thiobacillaceae > Thiobacillus. Next base: position 5,323 of record NCCT01000001.1, on the reverse strand, counting down.
GTCGGCTGGCTACTCGGCGCGCTGGCCTACGCCGGCGGCCTGATCGCCTCGGCACTGTTCGACCTGCCTGCCGGCCCCGCCATCGTCATCGCGCTTGCACTCTCCGCTCTGCTCGGCGGCGTGGTTTTACGGCACGCGCGCGCACGTTTTGGCTTAGCAAACATCACGGCATCTCATTGCGGCGAGATTACGATACGGTAACAAAGGCGCACCCCATACGGCATCTCATTGCGGCGAGATTACGATACGGTAACAAAGGCGCACCCCATACCTGGGCATGACACACTGTTCGAGTCCGCTGAAGTCTGTTTGCCCGTTCCGAGCCCATCCCACATGAAACCGTTCCTGTCCCGCCTTCGCGCCCTGCCTTTTCTGCCCTACGCCGTGCTGTTTCTCGGCATCGCCAGCCTGACGCGACTGGCGCTCACGCTCTTTACCGGCACGGAAAAAACACCGCTGGCGCTGTGGCCCGGCATCTTCGTGCACGGCTTCGGCTTTGATCTGGCCACGCTGACCTGGCTGCTTGCACCGATGCTGCTGTGGGCAGCGCTATGGCCAACGCGCTGGCGCAACACCCGCTGGCAGGGCGGGCTGCGGCTGGTGCTGTTCTGTGTGCTGGCGGCGCTGCTGCTGTTCGGCGCCCTGTCGGAATGGACCTTCTGGGAAGAGTTCGCCACCCGCTTCAATTTCATCGCGGTCGACTATCTGGTCTACACGCATGAAGTCATCGGCAACATCGTCGAGTCCTACCCGGTGGTCCCCCTGCTGGGTAGCGTGGTGGCGCTCGCGGCCGGGCTGACCTGGCTGTTTCGCCGGCCCATCCGTACCGCAGCCGCGCCTTCGACGCGCGCTCCCGGGCGGGTGGTGTATGCCGCGCTGGCGTTTCTCCTGCCGTGGGGCGCGGGACAGCTCAGCGATATCGACCAGATGCAGTTTTCCGGCAACGCCTACGCCAATGAACTGGCCGGCAACGGCCTGATGACCTTTTTTGCCGCCTATCAGCGCAACGAACTCGATTACGACCGCTTCTACGCCACCCTGCCGACCGCGCAGGCCGCGCACATCCTCGGCGAACTCGGCGTCGAGCGTGAACCGTTGTCGCACGTGCTGTACCCGGAGGAGAACGCAAGCGAGGCCTTCGATCCTGCGCATTCGCCGTTCAAACGCCCGCCACGCAACATCGTGCTGATCACGGTAGAAAGCCTGTCGGCCAAGTTTCTTGGCAGCTTCGGCAACCCGGATGGCCTGTCGCCGCGCCTCGATGCGCTGGCCAAAGAAGGCGTGCTGTTCACCCAGCTCTACGCCACCGGCACCCGCACCGTGCGCGGGCTGGAAGCGCTCTCGCTCGGCACCCCGCCGATTCCCGGCCAGGCGATCGTGCGCCGCCCCCACAACGAGCATCTGGCCACGCTGGGCGAAATCCTGCGCCGCCAGGGCTACGAGACGTTCTTCCTGTATGGCGGTTACGGCTATTTCGACAACATGAATACCTATTTTGCCGGCAACGATTATCAAGTGGTCGATCGCACCGACTTCCCCAAGGCATCGGTCGGCTTCGCCAACGTGTGGGGCGTGGCCGACGAGTTTCTGTTCGACAACAGCTTGACCCAGCTCGACCAGGCCTACGCTGCCGGCAAGCCGTTTCTGGCGCAGATCATGACCACGTCCAACCATCGGCCCTTCACTTATCCGGATGGCCGCATCGATATTCCGTCGCCGGGCAAGCGCGAAGGCGGGGTGAAATACACCGATTACGCCATCGGCCGCTTCATCGATCAGGCGCGCAGCAAGCCCTGGTTCAAGGACACCCTGTTCGTCATCGTCGCCGACCATTGCGCTTCGGCTGCGGGCAAGACCTCGCTGCCGCTGGAGGGCTACCGCATTCCGCTGATCCTGTATGCGCCCGATCTGTTGAAGCCGGGACGCGACGATCGCCTGGCCAGCCAGATCGACATCCCCCCCACCCTGCTCGATGTCATGGGACTGCCCGGTGATGACTACTTCTTCGGCATTTCGCTGTTCGAGCAAGACGAACCGGGGCGCCCGCAGAACCGCCGTGTCTTCATCAGCAACTATCAGGAGTTGGGCTATCTGAAAGACGGCAAGCTGGTGGTGCTCGGCCCCAAGCAGCGTGTCGACACGTTCCAGATCGACGCCAAGGGCGATGCCACGCCGACCGCCACCGTGCCTCGTTTGCGCGATGAAGCGATTGCTTACTACCAAAGCGCGTTCAAGGCGTTCAAGGAGGGCGCGCTGAAACTGGATGCCACCCCGCCCCGGTAAGCCAGCATGAATGTTCGTGTTTGCAGACAAACTGCCGCAGAACGTCACTTGCTTGCCGCAAACGGTCGACAGCGCTAGTATCCAAGCCTAACTATTGATTCCAGCACGACTATTCTGTGGCTCTCTCGTTCTTCAAAAAAAACAAGGACAAAACACCCAGCCCGGCCAATCAGCCGGCGGGCGCAACTGCGCCTGAAATAGACGATTTGTCGACCGAAACCCTGTTGACCATGAACATGGCCACCAGCGGGATCGTGGTGGAAGAAACCAGTGGCGCACCGCAGTCTCCGGTAGACGAAGCCGCCATTCTGTATGCGAGCGGCCAGAACGACATGACCGAGCGCCTGTTGCGGGACGTTCTGGACACAGGCGATCTGCGCGCCTGGTACATGTTGTTCGACCTGTACGATATCCAGAATCGCGAAAAAGACTTCGATCAGCTGGCACTGGATTTTGCTGTTCGCTTCGAATCGTCACCGCCGGTCTGGCAAAAAGCCCTCAGTAGTGCAGCTGCCGCGCCGAAACAGGATCAAGCTGCAAGCTTGGCGCTTCCAGGCTTGCTCGACAAAACGGCAGCAGCCTCGTTACGCGAGTGCATTGAAAGCGCAGCCAAAACTGCCGTGGTCCTGATTGATTTCTCTCACATTGAGATGGTGGATGAAGCCGGTGCGAGCGAGTGCGCCAAAATCCTCAACAGCGCCACCAAGGCCAGGCGCAAGCTGCAGGTCAGCGGCGTGGATCGCTTCATTGCGCTGCTGCAGGACCTGAATCGCGCCACCCACAGCCGTGCGGTTCATTGGCTGCTGTTGCTGGAGCTGTACCAGACGCTCGGTCAGGAAGACAACTTCGAAAACCTGGCGGTGGACTATGCGGTGCGCTTTGAAGTCTCGCCGCCGTCCTGGAGCGAAGTGCAGGCCGCTGTGGTCGTGCAGGCCGCGCCAGTCGAGCCACGCGACGACGCGCTGCGCCTCAGCGGAGAAATCACCCCCGCCAACGACAGTGCACTGCAGGAAGTTGGAACCTATGCTGCCAGTCACGACGAAGTCCTGGTCGATCTGACGCAAGTCACCCGCGTCGACTACGGCAGCGTCAGCCAATTCATCAGCGTGCTGATGCAATGCCTGGGCAGCGGCAAGTCCATCACCCTGCGCGGCCACAACGCGCTGATCCACGAACTCTTCCGCGTCATGGGCATCGACCAGCTGGCGCATCTCGTTCCGCTCCACCCAGCGTAATGCCCTACGCCCCGTTCGCTCAACGGCCGCGCTTGCCGCAGTCGTGGCGTGGGGCACAGGGTGGCGGCTTCAAGCCTTGATGCCACCCGCGAGCCGCCGAACGCCGCCGCCCCTGTCTGCGCCTCATTTATAATGGCTGGCATGGAACAATATCGCGGCACCACCATTCTCTCCGTCCGCCGGGGCAGCGAAGTCGCCCTCGGTGGCGACGGCCAGGTCACGCTGGGCAATATCGTCATCAAGGCCACCGCGCGCAAGGTGCGCCGGCTGTACCAGGAAAAAGTCCTGGCCGGTTTTGCAGGCGGCACAGCCGACGCGTTCACCCTGTTCGAGCGCTTCGAGGCCAAGCTGGAAAAGCATCAAGGCCATCTGCTCAGGAGCGCGGTCGACCTCGCCAAGGACTGGCGCACTGATCGCATGCTGCGCCGGCTCGAGGCCATGCTGGCTGTCGCCGACCGCGACTACACGCTGATCCTCACCGGCAACGGCGACGTGCTGGAGCCCGAGCTCGGCATCGCCGCCATCGGTTCCGGCGGTGCGTTTGCCCAGTCCGCCGCAGTGGCGCTGCTGCAAAACACCGAACTTTCCCCGGTTGAAATCGTGAAGAAGAGCCTCACTATTGCAGGCGACATCTGCATTTACTCCAACCAGAATCACGTCATCGAAACCCTGTAAGCGGTTTAACCGATACCCGCTCACAGCTTACCGCTCACCGTCCATGACCCCCAAAGAAATCGTCCACGAACTCGACAAGCACATCGTCGGCCAGGCCGCAGCCAAGCGCGCGGTGGCGGTCGCCCTGCGCAACCGCTGGCGGCGCCAGCAGGTCGACGAGCCATTGCGCCAGGAAATCACGCCGAAGAACATCCTGATGATCGGCCCGACCGGGGTCGGCAAGACCGAGATCGCGCGGCGCCTGGCGCGGCTCGCCAACGCGCCCTTCATCAAGATCGAGGCGACCAAGTGGCGACCAAGTTCACCGAGGTCGGCTACGTCGGACGCGATGTCGACACCATCATCCGCGACCTGATGGAAACCGCGATCAAGGACCTGCGCGCGCAGGCAACGCAGAAAGTGAAATTTCGCGCCGAAGAGGCCGCCGAAGACCGCATCCTCGACGCGCTTCTTCCGCCCCCGCGCAATCTCGGTTTTGGTGAAAGCCAAGCGCCGCGCGAAGAAGGCGCCGCGCGCCAGCGCTTCCGCAAGATGCTGCGCGAAGGCGAACTCGACGACAAGGAAATCGAAATCGAACTGGCTGCGCTCAACCCCGGCATGGAAATCTATACTCCGCCGGGCATGGAAGACCTGTCGCAACAGCTGCAGGGCATGTTCGCCAACCTGGGACAGAACCGCCGCCAGAGCCGCAAGCTGAAGGTGCGCGAAGCCTTCAAGTTGTTGATCGAGGAAGAAGCGGCCCGCCTGATCGGCGACGAGGACATCAAGCAGCAGGCGCTGGATGCGGTCGAGCAGAACGGCATCGTCTTTCTCGACGAGATCGACAAGATCGCCACCCGCAGCGATGCCCACGGCAGCGATGTGTCGCGCCAGGGCGTGCAGCGCGACCTGTTGCCGCTGATCGAGGGCACCACGGTGTCGACCAAGCACGGCATGGTGAAAACCGATCACATCCTGTTCATCGCCAGCGGCGCATTCCATTTGTCGAAGCCGTCCGACCTCATCCCCGAGCTGCAGGGCCGGCTGCCAATTCGCGTCGAACTGCAGGCACTCTCGGTCGAAGACTTCGAGCGCATCCTCACCGGCACCGACGCCTGCCTGACGCGCCAGTACGAAGCCCTGCTGGCGAC
>NCCT01000144.1 GCA_002279795.1 Hydrogenophilales bacterium 12-61-10 | reverse complement strand
GGCGGTCCAGGAGATGCTTGGCCACGCCAACATCACCACCACCCAGATCTATACTCACTTGGACTGGCAACACTTGGCGAAGGTATATGACTCGGCTCATCCCCGGGCCAGACGCGCGAAACCAGTGAGCGGCACCGAGAACACATAGCCATACGTCGTCGCAATTACAAAAACTCAATAAAGTAGTAACGTGAAAACGTTGTGTTCGCTTTCGAGGTGACATCATGCCCATCGTGACCCTATCGAGCCGCGAGTTTAACCAGGACGCCAGCCGGGCCAAGAAGGCTGCGAAGCATGGCCCGGTATTCATCACGGATCGCGGCAAACCTGCGCATGTGCTGCTGTGCATTAAGGAGTACCAGCGGATAACAGGTGGCCATCAGAAGGTCGCCGATCTGCTGGCGATGCCGGGTATCGAGGACGTTGAATTTGAGATTACGCAACTACGTGATCTCGCTAGGCCGGCTCATGCCGCAACGCACCCGCGAGCAGATGAGGCGCAGATGGGGGCAGGCGGTAAGACCACCTGAGTGACATCGCAAGAGAACGGAAATAAGGGGAATAATATGACCTACATTTTGCTGTACATCGCAGGCCTGATAGCTGCTATGGTGGGGGTCGGTCTGTTAATTACCAAGCTGCAACCACGTCCGACCCCGAATTCTCAGTATCACGGGGCGTTCGATGACGATGCCCCGTCTGTTTATGGGCTGGATCCGTCCAGTGAATTCCACTATGGAATAGACCATAGAGACTGAATCACCATTCCCCGTTTGCCCCGCCGGTATTCTTGGTGGCGACAGCGGGATTTCTGTCCCGTGGGCGATTCACATCTAAAGCGCTGCCCGCCGCCCGCTCGAACAGATCGGCGTCTCCCTGCTCTTCCTGAACCGCTGTGGTCACGGTTTTCCTGCCCTGGCCAGCTTCATCGCGTCCTTCATCGGCCGCGATGTCTGCCGCATTGGCTCCCGCTTTGGCTGCCCGTTCCACGATAACTGGCGTCACGGTCTGACCGGACTGTCCGCCTGGTCCATCCCGATCTACGATCATTGCGGGAGAGGCATGCGGGTTACCTGGGACACGCGATTGGTTGGCAGTATTTCCACCCCTGATGTCGCTGGCGGAGTCTTGGTAGAGCTCATTCGGCTCGCCGCCTGGTGTCGGGGTGGAAAGCTTGGTGGCTGGCTCAAGCCCAGCATTGGCAGAATTGTCTCCTTGACGCATCAATCCGGCTTGGTTCTGCACCCATTCCTTTATGTATCCATCCACCAGCGCGAGCTGGCCAGCAGTATCCCTTGAACCGAGCGCGGTATTCGCTCTGGCAGCGCCGCCAAGCTGCGCAACGATGAAGTTGGACAGGTCGGCTTGCGCGCGTCCTTCCCCTGAGCGGGTTTCGCTTGCAACCCGTTCATATGCCTCGGCCTGCGAGAGCGATACGCGCTGAGCATGTTCGGCCCTGTCGGCATCTGACAGGCTGGCTCGGATCTCGCTTGACGCACGGCGTGCAGACTCGCTACCCGTTGACGTGCTGATGGTGTTATTGAAGCTTTGCGCCTTGTTGAGCTGGTCCTTGAAGCCGGAAGACTCTGCGTAGGAACGGGCTGAATCCAGGACGCTTTGGATTTGAGATTCAGAAGCAGCGGCATGTTTCAAAGAAGCACGAACGCCGGCGGAAAGTGCCCCAACATTTACGCCTGCTCCAAAGTTTGCAGAAACTTCTTTGAGTAGCTGCTGTTTTTCCGTATCACTGAGCTTGATCCCCGCGTCCCATTTTGATGCGGTATTCATCGCACTCTCATATGTCTGGGCAAACTGAGCGATGCTGCCGACACCTGCATCAGACCCCACGCGAGTCGAGGAACCTGCTGACTGCAGGAAGGACTGCGCCTTATCGTAGGCCGCCGTGAGCGAACTCGACCTGGCGGCCGATGCCTCGCCAGCCTGCTGGAAACTGTTTTTGGATAGCGTCTGAGCTTGTGTTGCCACCACTGTTCCCACCATCCCGCCAACCTCACCCAGATCAGAGACCGTGCCGGCACGATTCAGCACCGATGGGAACTGGCCATTACCAAAAGTCGAAATCATCGAACCGTCACTTCCGACTGCTTGGTTGACTCCGGACCCGTGCCGGTTTGTAGGCGCGGTATTCCACTGATCCGCGCTTCTATTGTTCGCGCTCCAGTTCCCCATGGTGACATTGCCCCATTGAGTGTTGCCAGCGCTGATATTCCCGGTACCGACCTGCGCGCCTGCGGTTTGAGCGGAGGAATTTGCCGGGCTCATGACGCCTGATATGACGCTGGTGAAAGATGCCGCGCTGACATTGGTCAGCATGTAGGCGATGACCGGTACCGAGAGCGTGAGAATACCGGCAACACCCTGATCGGAAATCATGGAGTGCATCAACGCCTGATGGCTTGCGTAGGAGAGGGGATTCATCCCGTCGACGGCAGCCTTGGCACCGAGCGTCGCGTACCAGCTGGTGAAGAAATTCAGCGCTGCGTAAACCGGCGCCCAGAGGTTGATCCATAACAAGGCCATTAGATAGGTTTTGAGAACCAGGCCACCCTTTGATCCGGCCACAATGATCAGGAGCATGACGATGGGAAACAGCGCCAGAATCACGATATGGATGGCGTTT
>NCCT01000059.1 GCA_002279795.1 Hydrogenophilales bacterium 12-61-10 | reverse complement strand
GCGGCCTCGAAATAAACCGGCACCACGCCCATCTCGTTGAATACCGAAAGCGGGAAAATGCCCGGCACCAAAGCGGCCACCATGCTATAGCTCCAGGCCACCGCCACGCCCAGGCCGATGAGCGTGAACATATTGAGATTGCGTGTGACCAGAGACTGCCAGCCGCGCACAAAGAAGGGCCAGCCACCCCACAGCACCACCGGGGACGCCAGCAGCATTTCCAGCCACTGACGGTTGCGCGGATCGATGAACCCGGCAAACAGATCCGGCCAGAATTCTGCCCCCATAGCACTGAATAAAACCGGCATGGACAACACCGCACCGACCCAGAAGCGGCGGGTCATGTCGCGCAACTCGGCATCGTCCTCTTCCACCGCCACGGTACGGGGTTCCAACGCCATGCCGCACTTGGGGCAGTTGCCGGGGTGATCCTGCACCACTTCGGGGTGCATGGGACAGGTGTATTCGGTCTTGGGTGCGACTGATGGCACTCCCATCGGCTCGAGTGACATGCCGCATTTTGGGCAGACACCCGGACCCGGTTGCTTCACCTCGGGATGCATGGGACAGGTGTAGACCGTCTTCGCATCGGAAGCCATGGCAGGTTCAGGCTCTGCTTGCTTGGCGCCGGTGTAGCGGGACGGCTCGGCAACAAACTTGTCGCAGCAACGCTGGGAGCAGAAATAATATTTCATTCCAGCATGCTCGGCGTGTGCCGTGCTCGCATCCGGCTCGACAGTCATGCCGCAAACCGGGTCGCGCACGGCTTTTTGCTGATCGCCCATTTCCCCTTTGTTCGCATCATTATGGCTGCCGTTTTTCATCTCTATTCTCCAAAACATGTAAATCAGGAACATGCACCCATGACGATTAGGCGCTCAAAGCTTTTTATTTTCGTCAATCGAACAGCAAGCCTCGATGACACCGAAGTCCTCGCCGTAAACTTCGCCCTTGCGAGAAGGCGCATCGTTCGAAGCGCCCCACCCCGCCAGCGGAAGCCCCATCGTGACCAGGACCAGCCACTGGGCATGTTTGATTTGCATCCAGTCTTCTCCTTATCCATTTTCCGGCTCACGGCGTTCTCCGATCGCGATATAAACGAAGCCACCAAACAGATATTTTGTGGCCACACACGGAAAATGTTTCTTCATGACTTCCCAAGGCTTTCTCACCGCCAGATCAAGCGACACACCAAAAGGTCGAGTGATGAATACCCCCAGACGAACCAGCCACAAGGGCCAGTTTTCCGGTTGGCGAAAATCCAGGACGACCAGGCATCCATCAGGGACAAGTGCATCGGCTGCACGCGCGAACACGCTCATATTCCGGGACCAAAGTCAGCGCAAAGGTCGACCACCCCCTACACCGCCTGCGAAAACTCATAGGCAGCGGCATCGCACTGCACCAGCGTGATGTTGGTCCACCCTTCGCGGGCAATACGCTGGGGCATTTAATGGCGCCCTGCAGTAGACTTCTCAACATCAAGACTCAGCCCGTTCACTCCAATGACCCGCACCGTGTCTCCCGGACACAGTTCGTCATGCGAGCGTGCATTCCAGATTTCGCTATGCATTTGGATGTGAACAACCCCCTGTTTAGAATCAATCACCTTTCCTGTACTTTGCAGCAAGTCTTCCGCTCCGGTCTGAGCCGGCAGGCGCATCGCTCGCATCAAAAAGAAATACATCGCCCCTGAGGCAATTAAAACAACGGCATAGAATGGCGCAGCAATGGAGACTGGCCATACCCAGAAGGCAATCAGCGCCAACAATGGCAAAACCAAGATCAGGTGACACATTGCCGTCTCCTTACCGCAGGTGCGAAGCATCACATACCCGCAACCCACCTTGATGTCTGGAAAAGACGTTCTGGATTGGGGCCCAGACCAGGGCTAAATATGAACCTCACCCATAGCTGTCGAACCCCATCAGAAAGCCTCTCCAACTCAGCCACTTCCAGGTAATAACTTGCATCACGCTTCAAACATGGCTTGTTCTGGAAAGGCCAAGATCGAATCCAACTCTTCACACTTTAGTAATGCCCTGAATGCGGTTTGACCTCCAGATTTCCCACCTCAACCTCTTCCAGGTAATGGACAAAACCGCGCTGTAACCGCGCCGGCCACTCCGTTCCAAGACGTAAGCCAACCTGACCAATGCGTTCTTCAATCTGTTCTGCGGTCGCCTGCAACAGGTCATAGGTGATGGATACGATATCTCCAGCAACCTCTATATGCTTGATGCCCATCATGGTGCCCAACGCTTCAACAAGGATGGACGCGTCCGTATCGGACATTGGCTGTTCAAGGCGGAAACGCCGTTGCTTCAAAACTTCCACTCCCTTGTGCTTGGGCGCCATCTGACCTGGTACGCCAACATAGAGATGCGGGTTCGCCTTGAAACGATCCTGGCATTGCCGGGAACAGAAGGCGTAATGCATTCCTAGATGCTCAATGGCATAAGAATCCGGGCTGACTTGCATCCCGCATACTGGATCTTTTGTGCTGTCATTCATCACCGTCTCCGAAATCCTTAGTGATTTTGGCTGTCGGGTATACGGTCCAAATATTCTCTGCATATAACGCCATCGAATCATGGCACCGCACCCGGTCGGATACATTTGATTTCCACCATCGTGCGCAGCGTTGGCTCTTCCTTCAGAAATACATCTACCGCAACAGGGTCGAACTGGGTGCTAGACATGCGCCGAATATCTGCCTTGGCGTCATCGAAGGGCAGCCCTTTTCGATAAGGTCGGTCCGAAGTCATTGCATCCAGCATGTCGATAACAGCGAACAAGCGTGCCCAAAGCGGGATAGCCTCGCCGGCCAGACCCCGCGGATAACCCGAGCCATCAAAGCGTTCTTCATGGCACCGCACAATCTCTGATGCCTGGGCCAGGTGCGGAACCTCGGCGAGAATGCGGCTGCCGATATCCGGGTGCTGCCGCATGGTTTCCCACTCATCCGGCGTTAATGGCCCTTGCTTGAGCAGAATGGCGTCGGGAATGCCGATTTTCCCGATGTCGTGAAGCAGTGCGCCCCAGTACACCTGGCGCAATGTCGCCGCGTCATCGCTGAAATGCTTGGCCAGCACCAGGGTGTGGCAGGCGACGCGCTTGGAGTGCAGTCCGGTTTCATGCTCGCGCGCATCCAGCGCCGTCGCCAGCGCCTCGGTCAAAGACACATAGGGCATTTCCGGCGCGCTCCACACGGGCGCGTGTTTTATCGTGCCAAGAAAACAGCTTTCGCACTCATTCCCTTCAGCACGCCGCTTATGGGGCGCGCCATGCGCAATCGCCGTACCGCAGGCCTTGCATACACTCTCATGGGTTGCGTCAGCGTTAATAGCAGACACGTCTCACTCCTTCCGGCCCACGTCGTGGTCGCCACTCCACGGTGTAGGCGGCCGGTTGCAACATGCGCCCCCAGTGGAGTGGACACTGGATCGGGCATTGTCATCAACAAAGCGGTACCACGCCAATTTGAGTCGCCACCACGCGTTGGACAAACGCCCAACCCCTGATTCGTCGAGAAGCCGTTCAATATCGCGAATCCCGATACTTGAAGCGTCATACCGAATCTGAAGATGGCCACGCCGATCTGCATAGGCATCAACAACGGGCTCGAGAGCACTCACCTTCCGAGTGGCTTCTTCGAGTATGTCCGCAGCGACAGGCAGCAATGGAATGCTTCGATCGACATCGAACGGCCCCTTGCTGTTTTTTGCGTGCGGCTCACTCATGATTGAAACCTGCCTCAAACCTTGATCAGGAAATTCCGCATCATCCCCATGTCTTCGTGTTCCAGGTTGTGGCAGTGATAGAGGAACAGTCCTGGGTAACTCTCGAAGCGCATCAGCACCCGAACGCGCTCGCCTGGCATGACCAGGACGGTGTCTTTCCAGCCTTCATCCACATGGCCGTCGCTCACGCTGCGCCATGCAGCCATCGCGCTGGGGTGAACGCGCCGGTCGATGATTCGAAACTGCACGCCATGCACATGCAGCGGGTGCGGCATGGCGCCCATCATGTGCATGCCGGCTTCGTTGATGAATTCCCATACCTCAGTGGTCCCCATGCGAACGATTTCGTCCGGCGCCACGCCTTCCATTTCGAACACGCGTCCGTTCAGGCTCCAGCGCATGCCGCTTGCGGTGACACGAATGACTCGGGGATTGTTCACATTGTGGGCCTGCTCCGGGCGCAAGGCAGGCATGCTCGCCAGTTTCTCCGGCAATTTTTCGGATACTGCGGCACCCTGCCCCACGCGCACTTTGAGCACCGGGAAGCCCGACCCTTGGGCGGGACCGCTGCCGCCGCCCATCATGCCTCCCCCCATCATTCCGCCACCGCCACTCGATGCGGCAAATGGCAGGCTGACCAGGCCGATTTCCTCACCTGCGGCTCGGCTCGAAAAATCAACCCACAGCTCGACCCGCTCGGAAGGCGCGAGCGTGACATATGACCGGCTGACCGGCGCGGCCAGCAAGCCGCCGTCGGTGCCGATCACGGTCATCGGCGAGCCGTCGCTCCAGGCCAGTTTGTAGATGCGGGAATTCGATCCATTCAACAAGCGCAGGCGATAGGGTTTGCGCTCGACTGCGAGGGTGAAATCCGGGCGCCCGTTAACGTGGATCCGGTCGCCCAGAAATCCCATCATGCCGCCCATCATGCCCATCATGCCGCCGCCCTGGCCCATATAACGCAACTGGTTGTCTCGGGTAAAACTGCGGTCCTGGATCACCAGTCCGACATCGCGATCGCCGTCCGGCAGCTTGAGCGCGCGTTCCTCGTCATCGGTCACGATCAGCATGCCGGTGAGACCAGCATAGACCTGCGGGCCGGTCATGCCATGCGGATGCGGGTGGAACCAGTAGGTGCCGGCGCGGTTGATCATTTCGAATTCATACACATAGCGCCCGCCCGGCCCCACGGCATGGCGCGGATGGCCGTCGGCCGCTTCCGGCACCAGCAGCCCATGCCAGTGCACCACGCTCGGTTGCGGCAATTCGTTGATGAAGTGGATGCGAATGCGCGTGCCGCGATGAACCCGGATTACCGGGCCAAGCGGACTGTCGGGATGATGCGAGACTGACTGCGCATCGCCCTTCAGCACCCTGGCACGATAGCGCCAGACGTTGGTTGAGGGGCCTTGATAGAGCGGGACCTGATCCTGCACCGCCCGCAATTCAATTTCCAGGTCAGGCGTGAAGGTGCTCGACGCTGTCGCGGCACGTTGTGCAGATTGCACCGCCCCCGGCACGGCGCCCATCAGGGCGGTTCCGCCCAGCACACCGAGAAAACGTCTGCGGCCTATCTGCTTCAAGAAAGTCATTTACTGCGCTCCCATCCATCCATAACCCTGCCAGGAGCGCGCCATTTCCTGTCGCTGGCTATTGGTTAACAGGCCATCGACTTTCTGCTGCAGGTCGATGGCTGCGTCGTGTTGCTGGCGCTGAAGTTCGAGCACTTTCTGTGAGGCGGCGCGAATCGCGTTCCAGTCCCGCTTCTCGCTCATGAGCAGCAGGTTGAGTTTGTCCTGTGCGGCCCATAGCTGTTGTGCCAGGCTGCTGTTGCGCGCCTGTGCCTCTTGCTGCAGCTGGCTGATTTTTTGCGCCTGTTCGGAGGTAAGGCCTGGCATTTGCCCTGGCGCCGGGGCATACCCTCCCCCCCTCATGCCTGCTCCCATCCCGTGCATGCCGGCGCCCATCTGGCCCATCATTCCGTAGGGCATCATGCCCATGCCGCCCATCATTCCCGGCCCCATGCCGTATCCGCCATATGCGTCCTACACCCGGGAATCATCGCTCCAACTCGTTCGGCCCCAGTCGTGCCCTGGCCCATATCCCATCCAGCCGGGTCCGCCACCAAAGGCCAGAAAACCTGTGACAACGACAAGCACGGCCCATAAGGCAACCCAGAAACCGCTCTTCCGATTCATGTCCATTCCTTTCTCATGATTCCATCGCGACAGCGGCGTCATGCAACAGCACAGAACGCCGCTTACTGGGTGAGATCGTGCTTGCGCTTCTGGAATTCCTGCTCGTCTATTTCGCCGCGCGCATAGCGCTCCTTGAGAATATCCAGCGCCCTGCTGCCATCGCTGCTACGCCCGCCTGTGTTGGTAGACGTCCCCATCCACTTCACCAGCGCGACGATGCCGACGACGATGAGCACCCACCACAGGACCATGAATATCCAGCCAAACCCGCCTGCCATGCCATAACCGCTCATCATGTTCGTTCTCCTGTATAAATTTCCACTAGTTAGTGTGCTGGCAGCCTTTCAGTAAAGCGGGGCGGTCCAATTTAATTGCGTATTGCATAGGGTCAGTGCCCACGGTGTTACGCTGGTCGGGCATGATGCCTGGATGGGCTGTCGTCATCACGCCAGGCTTTTGTCCATATAGTGGTGAGACCCAGCGGACATGACTCCGCCGAGAGCACACCCATCACTTCATCCCGGGCGATCCGCTACGCATCATTCCATTTATCTGCATACGCATCTGATCCATGCGCTTTTGGGTATTGGCATCCATCATCATGCCCTGACCCATCATGCCGGACATATCCCCCATCATGGCTCCCATCTTGTTCATGCGCTCGCTCATCATCTGTTGCTGCGCCGCACTCATATTGCCTTTGGCCATTTCTCCAGACATCCCCATCATCTGATTGGCCATATCGCGTTGTAAACCGGACATTTGCTGTATGCCCGGACCAGGCATGCTATTGCCCATCTTGTCACCCATCATTCCCGACCCCATTTGGGCGTTGGCGGGAAGCGCCAACGCGAAAATGCCGGCCGCAAACAGGGATGACAACAACGCGGACATAGTGAAATGCTGTTTCATGTTTTTTCCTTTCAGTTTAAGAAAATGACCAGCCCTACGCTCCCAACGGGAGCCACTCTTTAGCGGAACACAGAAAGTCTTTTCAAAATCTTCCGGGGCACCACCAACCACTTCGCCGGCGCCGTGCCGGCACTCAACGCACGGCAAATTCGATTCGTAATTAAAATGGATACTTTCGTTCCCGTTTACATGATTCTCGTAGGCATTCATCAAAGCCTATCGAATTCTTTATGGAACCACTGCCGTCTGATGGCCTTCTCCCGCAGGGAGTTGAATGGTTCCGGTCACACTAAACGTCTTCTGGTCAATGACCCAGATTTTGGGTTCCTTGCTGCTGGAGACATAAACTTTTCCGGTGCCGGGAATTTTGTCGAGGTGATAGGGTTCGGGTGAAAGCGTCAAAGTGCGCTGCTCCCCTGTTTGGGTATCCAGCGCCACCAGTTTGTCGTCCGAACGGCTGCTGACAAAAAGCGTTTTGCCGTCGTCGCCGATGTCCAGCCCGTGCAGGCGCTTGCCAATTTTGTAAGTCGTCTTAACTTTGCCCTCCTTGACGGGCACGACGGAAACCGTACCGGCCCGGTCATTGGCCACGTAGAGGGTTTTTTCGTCTGGCGAAAAAACCAGATGCTCTGGAGACGGCCCGGCCTCCAGCGAACGCACTACCGCCCACGTTCCTAGATCGATCTCGCTGATGGTTCCATTGCCGCTGTTGCTGACGTAGGCGCGTTTTCCGTCTTTCGTGACCACCGTGTAGTTGGGCGCCGGCCCGGTTTTGATGGTCTTGAAAACCTTGTTGCCGACAAAGTCGACGACACTGATGCCGCCCCGTGTCGGATGGGTGGAAATCACATATTTGCCGTCAGGCGTGATGGCTTCATGATGGGTCCAGCCGGACACGGGAATCTCTGCCATAACATGGCCGTGTTCCGGATGAATCACATACAGCTTGCTGTTGGGGGTGTCCACCGAAGCACCTTCTGGTATCGGGGTTTCCTTGATGCTTCCCGCAATCAGGTATTCGCCATCAGGCGTCGCAACCAGGCCATGGGGATTTTCCACCCCAGGATAACGTTTGATAATTTTCCCGTTTGCCGCATCGACGGCAATGACCTCATTGCCCGAACCCAGGGGAATGTAGGCGGTTGGCGCAGCAAATACAGAATGTCCGCTACCCAGCCAGACCATTCCCAGAACAAACAGATTAATGTGGCGCATTGTGGTATCTCCTTGAGAAATAGACTTATTTAATGCCGACCTTGCGCTGCTCGGACCGGACATAGGCCGTCATATGTGCGACATCATCCGGGCTCAGACCCGGGACAGGTTTCATGTCCCCAAATTGCCAATGGTGTGCACGCGTCCCATTTTTCACCGCCAGCTGGAATGCCAGATCCGAGTGATGAGAGGGCTCATATACCCGGTGCAGGAGAGGCGGTCCCTTGTCACTGCCTTTCAGGTCAGCGCCATGACACGATGCACAGTTCTGGTTATAAAGCGCCTTGCCTTTCGTCGGGTTCGGCATCAAACCAGGACTCGGCTGGGGCCAGCCAGCCGCGTGAACCGTCAGGCTGGATGCGATGAACATCGGAACCAGCAGCCCATATCGACGTAAAAACCTTGTTTGGGCAAACACCTTGGCACGATGCATTTGAACTCTCTCCTCTTTTGGATTCATGGCTTCAGGGCGCAATTTTGAATTCCTTGCGCATGTAATTCAGAACAGATCTCAAATCGGCGTCTGTCAGAGCAGGATTTCCACCCCGTGGCGGCATGGCCATCGGAGAGCCGGGCGACTGAAAACCTTCTGCCATCCGCTTGAGCAAGACTGCATCGTCTTGCGACAGCAATCCCGTTCGCCCGGTCATATCCGGAACGCCGGGGAGACTGCCGGAGCCATCGCTGCCGTGGCAGGCAATGCACGTTCCATTGAAGACCGCTGCGCCGCGGCCGGGGTCGCTCGCCGCAATCGAAAGGCTGGCATACGCAAAACCCATCGCAAACAGCATGACCAAACGTGCACCGGGCATCAGTTGCTCTCCTGCAGGAACTTGAGCACGTCGCGCGCTTCCTGGCCGGTCAGGTCAGCCCGTACGCGCATGTGGGCCATCACAACACGCCACTGGTCATCGCGGAGATCACTTGCGGGCCTGAGGTTATGGCAGCTTGCACAGTTGTTTGCCCACGCCTTGGCGCCGCGCGCAAAGCGCCCGGGGTCGCCCTGGGCCGAAGCCGAGAGTTCTGCATGGGAGACGCCTGCCAACGCCATCGATAGAAGCACAGCCGAACCAAACGAAGCTGCCCAGTGGAATGAGTTATTCAACATGGCCATTCCTCCTTAAAAACCGTAAGCAAACTGCAACAACCAGCGATTGGCATCGGTGTCTTCGCCAGCCAGGCCCTGGTTAAACTCATACCCCAGCTTCGCCATCACGTTGGGCCCCCACAGGTAGTTCACACCGAGGGCCCATTGCTCCTGCCGCTGGTCAGTGCGTGGCGAAATGTACTTGCCATAGCGCACCACCCCTTCCCATTTCGTCGGCAGCAATTTGTAGGACGCCTGGCCATACCAGGCCTTCCATGTGCCGCCCTGCGGCGCGGCGCTCGCCGCCAGATCGCCTACCCGCTGGCTGATATATTCCGCACGCAGGTCGAGTCGTTTCCACTGGTAGCCAACATCGGTACCCAAAACGCGATAACTGCGGTCCGGCTCTGCTGAGAGCCCAATGCCCCCGCCTGCCGCTGAAATTCCAAGCTCGAGTCGGGGCAAGGGAACAAGTCCTATGCGTCCGCCAAATACCTTGCGCCGATCAACGTCACGCGTATAACCATCGCTTTCGATGCCATGGATTTCACCATCCTCGACTTCCAGCTCAGGGCCGTTGCCTACGAAGAGTGCGTATTTCAGCTTTTTGCCCTCGCCAAATGGGTACCCACCCCGCACGCCGAGGCCCACCTCGCTTGCAGGCGCAGCCTGGCCCTCGCCAAATCCGGGGGCGATGGAAGGAAATTTGTTGATCCAAGCCGGGTGCAGGTTTTGCCGGAAGTAGCCGAGCGGGCTTAAAAACTTGCCTGCCACAAGCGTGGTGTTGTCATTGAGAAAGAGGTCGATGGATGCGTATTCGAGCTTGGTTTCGGTTGTACCGTCCGGCGCGGCCGAAACTTCAAGCTCCGCCTCTGCCAGTGCGATGTCCTTATAGAGAACGTGAAAAATCGGGTTGAAGCTTGCAGCGTTGAAGGCACTGCTGCCGTTCTGGCTGCGGTCGGTTAAACCGACAGCCGCATAACCGGCAATGTGCGCCACCGTATCTGCATTGGCCGCTTCGGCCTGCGCGCGAGACGTTGTCTTCACTTCCTGCCGCAGGCTTTTGACCTCTTCCTGTGCTGCGCTTTGCTGCTTCACGAGGGCGCGCAATTCGGCCAACTCCTGCCTGAGCATCTGTACCTCGTTTTGCAAAGCCTGATAGTCGCCCTCCGCGTAAGCACTGCTGCTGAATGCGGCCGCTCCAAGCATGGCTACCGCAAGAGGGCGAACCCTGTTCATCCTGTATCGCATTGCACCACCTCCTTTTTCAGTGAGGGTCAGGCCTTGCCGAAAAACTGCCGCAATTCATGCGGACTGGGCTGCCCACGGAAAACGACTTCGTCATTCACCAGGATATTTGGTGAATGTCGGATGCTGTATGCCGCAACCACGTCCGGGTGATCCTCAACAAACAACACCTCGCACACAACCCCCATATCCATGAGTTCATGCTGCAAACCCAAGTAATGACTGCAACCCCTGGTTGCAACGATCTTCACGTTCATGTGATCACCTCAATCATTTACAAAAATGAATTCAACATAACGAACTCAACGTTACCCAGGAGGCTCGATGCTGCGCACATCGTTTTCCAGCCTACCTTGACCGGAAAACAAGCCAAAGTGCATCGCTTCCATGGCCTGTTACCTGATCCGCTTCATGCCGTTAATGCTTGTCAGCGCCACTACCGCGGGTCCGCCGCTGTTCCTGCAGCGCAGTGAGGCCGTCGTGTCGCCCTTGCTCGTTGTAGAGCACGTCAACAACTACACCTTTGTCGTCGAAGACCAAGGTAAAGCTACGCACACCACTTCCCGGAATCGTTTCGTATACCGTCTGTTTTTCCATTGTGGGATGCTGATAGGTGCGGGCCTGCTTGCCCCCCACTTCGTACACCCAGCCTTCCTTGCCGTTGGGCAGGGTCAAGCTGCGAACCGCTTTGCCATGGTGACTGAAGGCAGCCTGTTTGGTGATGTTGCCAAGCGGGTAGGCACGCAATACTGTCTCTGGCGCCACCTCATCAGTGAAGCTCGGGGGCATGGGCAACGGGCCCGCATGCCCAGCAATTGTGGTGGTCGCTGCAGCAATGGCAATAGTCAACGCCCACAGCACGTTCGAAATAGACTTCATGGTCTTCCTCCTTTTTTGGCCAGGCAGCGATCGCAACGATCATTTGATCGCCGAATAGTCACGGCTTTCCCCACTCTGTTAGATCTGCTCGCCGTTTCAGAAACTCGTCCCGGTCGATCTCGCTACGGGCATAGCGCGCTTCCAGGATGTCAAGCGCCGTACGCTGGGGTTTTCCATTCCGGTCGCGGATGCCGTAGCGCATGACAAGTGCGACCAGCAGGATCGGAACCAACCAGACCAGAATCATTACCCCACCCCATGCCGTAGAGTCCAAAGCCCCACATTTCCGTTCCCCTATTTGGCTTGGCGCATGGCAACGCAACACACGCTCAAGCCCCAACGGGTTGCCCCGCCGGGGCTTTCTATTGCCTGTTTATAGATCAGTTGTTGAGCACCGAGCCATAGGTATCCCCATTGCCTTTCTCGGGCACATGGGTATCGCCCGGCTTATGGGGCACATGTTGCTCACCCGCCTGGATATCAAAGAGGACCGAACCGTACGTGTCGCCACTCCCTCGTTCCGGCTCATGGCTGTCCCCGGCGACGTGGGGGAAATGGTTTTCATGCACGTTGGTAATGCTCTGTTTCAGGTCGGGGTTGCTGTCTTGGTGGTAAGCCCAAACCGGGGTAACCAGCAAGGCTAGAGCAGTGAATGCAATAGCGGTTTTCATGACTTGCTCCTTTTCTTCAATTAAGTAAACACGACGGACATTTCCGTCGCGACGGCCATTACTTGGCCGGTTTTTCCGGGCCGCCCTGAGGCATACCCGTGTTCGTTTGCATCATCATCTGCATCATGTCCATACGTTTTTCCATCATCTCAAGCCGTTTGGCCATCATTTCGTCCTGTCCCGTCATGCTGCCCTGCATGCCTTGTCCCATCATGCCGCCCTTGCCCCCCATCATGCCCATTCCGTCCTTCATCATCGGACAGTCCGGCATGGCGCCCATCATGCTTTTCCCTGCCATCATGTTTTCCTGCATTGTCTGCATGTGCTCCTGCATCAGCTTCTGACGCTGTTTCGGGTCCTTGGACTTGGCCATCTGCTCTAGTTGTGTAACCCCACCAGGTTATTCAGCGAATTCAAGCGGCTGACGGGAGGCAAGTATCCCAGACTGGCGTGGGGTCGATGCCAGTTGTAGCGATGCAGCC
>NCCT01000058.1 GCA_002279795.1 Hydrogenophilales bacterium 12-61-10 | reverse complement strand
TCCTTGGGTACGGCTTTCTTTGCTACGGTCATCATCGCTCCTTGAGGTGCGGCAGTTTCCTGCCAAATGACCGTTTACACAAAAATTCTTACACCCTCCACTTTGTCGCACCCATAAATGACAGTTTGTCAGGATAACCGCGCATTGCAACCTGACATATTGTCAGTCTAGCGTTTTTGAGGTCAAGCTGAACCGCCAATTGCGCTTGACCAGATGAGGTCGGGGCATGGCATGTCTGTTGCTATGTCAGTCATACACGCCAGATTGCTGTCGCGAACTTAATCTGCGCCAAACAGCATCCATCTGCCCTTCCCCTTTTTGAGAGATTGTCCCAAACGAATGTTCAATGCGCTCGTTCATGCCAGCCTCAAATACCGTCTGTTCGTGCTGGCGGTGTCGCTGGTGCTGCTGGTGTTCGGCGCGCTCAACGTGCGCACGCTGCCGGTCGACGTGTTGCCGGACCTGAACAAGCCCAGTGTGACCGTCATGACGGAAGCGCCTGGCATGGCGCCGGAGCAGGTCGAGCAGCTGGTGACGTTTCCGCTTGAATCGGTCATGAGCGGGCTGCCGGGGGTGACGCGGGTGCGCTCGGTGTCGGCACTGGGCTTGTCGATCCTGACGGTCGAGTTCGACTGGGGCACCGATATCTACCGCAACCGCCAGCAGGTGGCAGAACGGCTATCGACCATCAGCGGCCGCCTGCCGCCGCTGGTGGTGCCGCATGTCGGGCCGATCAACTCGATCATGGGCGAGATCATGCTGGTGACGCTGTCCGGCACCGGCGCGGCGGCCGCGCCGATGGCGCTGCGCAATCTGGCCGACTGGACGGTGCGCCCTCGCCTGCTGTCGATTCCCGGGGTGTCGCAGGTGATCCCCATCGGCGGCGAGGTGCAGCGCTACCAGGTCAGTCCGAATGCGGTGGCGATGAACCAGGTCCGGGTGACGCTGGCTCAGATCGAGTCCAGCCTGCGCGGCTATTCCGACAATGGTAGCGGCGGTTTCGTGGTGCAGCAGTCGCAGGAATACGTGGTGCGCTACCTCGGCCAGAGCAACCGCATCGAGGACCTGCGCAATCTGGTGGTGACGGTGCACGAGGGGCGCCCGGTCCTGCTGGGCCAGGTTGCCACGGTCAGCCTGGGGGCGGCCAGCAAGCGTGGCGACGCGAGTTACATGGCGCAACCGGCGGTGATCCTGTCGGTGCAAAAACAGCCTGGCGTCGATACGGTCAAGCTCAACGCGGCGGTGGAAGCCGCGCTCGTAGACATGGCCAAATCGATGCCGGCCGGGGTCAAGAGCAACATCCTGTTCCAGCAGTCGCGCTTTATCGCAACCTCGATCGGCAATCTGCAGCAGGCGCTGCTGGATGCCGCTGTCATCGTTGCGATCGTGCTGTTCCTGTTTTTGCTCAACGTGCGCACCACGCTGATTTCGCTGATTGCGATTCCGGTTTCCATCCTCACCACCATTCTGGTGTTTCGCTGGCTCGGCCTGTCGATCAACACCATGACGCTGGGCGGCATCGCCATTGCGATCGGCGAACTGGTCGATGACGCAGTGGTGGACGTCGAAAACATCTATCGCCGCCTGCGCGCCAATGCCGCGCTGCTCACGCCGCGCAACGCGCTGGCGGTGGTGCGCGATGCCTCGATTGAAGTGCGCAGCGGGGTGATGAACGCCACCCTGATCATCGTGCTGGTGTTCGTGCCGCTGTTTGCGCTGCCGGGAATCGAAGGCCGCCTGTTCGCCTCGCTCGGGGTGGCGTACATCGTCGCCATTCTGGCCAGCCTGCTGGTGGCGGTGACGCTGACCCCGGTGCTGAGTTACTACCTGTTGCCCGGCATCGCGCGCCGGGGGCAGGCCGAAAGCTGGCTGCTGCGCAAACTCAAGCAGCAGGACACGCGTCTGCTGGCCTGGTCGTTTGCACATCAACGTACACTGATGGCGGCGGCGCTGCTTGCCGTCGTGGTCGCATTGGCCGCCGTGCCTTTTTTTCCGCGCATCTTTCTGCCGGCGTTCAACGAAGGCACGCTGACGGTGAACGTCATCATGCAGCCGGGCACCTCGCTCGAAGCCTCCAACAAGATGGGGCAGCTGGCCGAAAAGCTGCTGCTCGACGTGCCCGAGGTGGTGAGCGTCGGCCGCCGCACCGGCCGCGCCGAGCTCGACGAACACGCCGAAGGCGTGCACTACAGCGAGCTCGATGTCGACCTCAAGCCCAGCGGGCGCGACCGCGATGCCGTGCTGCAGGCTATCCGCGAACGGCTGGCGGCGCTGCCGGCGGCGACCAGCATCGGCCAGCCGATTTCGCACCGGCTCGACCATCTGCTGTCCGGCGTGCGCGCGCAGCTGTCGCTCAAGCTGTATGGCGACGATCTCGACGCGCTGCGCGCCATCGCCAACGAGCTGCGCGGGCGGCTGGCGCGCATCCCCGGCCTGGTCGACGTACAGGTCGAAAAGCAGGTGCGCGTGCCAGAGTTGAAGGTGGTGATCGATTACGACCGGGCGCGGCAATACGGCGTGACGCCGGCAACGGTGATCCAGGCGCTGGAAATCATGACCAATGGCCGCGTCGTCGCGCGCGTGCTGGAAGACAGCCGCCAGCACGATGTCGTCATTCGCCTCGACGAGGCGCAGCGTTCGCCCGCGGCGCTGGCCGATTTTCTGGTCGAAACCCCCACCGGACGCGTGCCCTTGCAGCTGCTGGCGCGCATCGAGCAGACCGACGGCCTGAACCAGATCAACCACGAAAACGGTCGCCGCCGGCTCGCCATTTCGGCCAACACCGACGGCGGCGACATGGCCGGCATCATCGGGCAGGTGCGCGCCGAGCTGGCGGCCACCCGCCTGCCCGGCGGCGTGGAAGCCGCGCTCGAAGGCCAGTTCAAGGAACGCGAACAGGCGATGCAGGCGATCACCGGGCTGGCGGCCATCTCGCTGGCATTGATCGTGCTCGTCCTGTACAGCCGCTACCGCTCGATGACGCTGGTGAGCATCATCCTGCTCAATATTCCGCTGGCGCTGGTGGGCAGCGTACTGGCGCTGGCGCTGTTCGCGTTGCCGCTGTCGGTCGCCAGCCTGGTTGGTTTCATCACCCTGGCCGGGATCAGCGTGCGCAACGGCATCCTCAAGATCAGCCACTACATCAACCTGGTGGCGCACGAGGGCGAGCCGTTCGGCGACGCGATGATCGTGCGCGGTTCGCTGGAGCGCCTGGCGCCGGTGCTGATGACCGCGCTGGGCGCAGCGCTGGCGCTGATTCCGCTGATGCTCGGCGGCCAGGCGCCGGGCAAGGAAATTCTGCACCCGGTGGCGGTGGTCATATTCGGCGGCCTGATCAGCGCGACGCTGTTGGACACGCTGCTGACGCCGGTGCTGTTCCGCCGCTACGGTGCCGGACCGACGGCAAAATTGCTTGCGCATCACGCGCAGGGAACGCGTTTTTGAAGCGGCATACCGGCACAGGTCGTGCCGCGCCGTTGTCGATTTATTGGAGAAAGACAAATGCGATCATTTTCGTTTAAACCATTCAAGGTCCTTTGCGCCATGGCGTGGCTCGGGCTTGCAGGCGTCGCCCAGGCACACAACGACGACTGGTTTGACAAGCACGGCACGCCCCATGGCGGCCAGGTACGCATGGCCGGCCCCTACCATCTTGAATGGATGCCGCAGCCGCAAGGCGTGCTGGTTTACGTCACCGATCATGGCGACACACCCATCCCCACCGCCGGCTGGACAGCACAGCTGGTCACCTTGAACGGCGGCAAAAAAACCCGCATCGTCCTCAAGCCGGCGGGCGCGAACACGCTGCGCGGCAGCGGCAGCGTCGCCGCCAGCGCACAGGCCGTGCTGACCGTGACGCCCAAGGCGGGCGAAGACTACAGCGCGCGTTTCCAGCCTGCCGCAGCCAAAACCAGCCCGCCTTGAGCCTGCGCAAGCCCGAACATGTTCTATCCACCGATCTGAGAACCCGCCATGACTAGCCTTCGCCCTTCTGCCCGACCTGTTTTTGCTTCGCTGACACTGCTGACGCTGCTTGCAACCCTGTCCACTCCGCTCGCTGCAATGAGCTGGGAGGAGCAACCGGACGGCGCGCGCCGGGCTGAAGACGTCAGCGACGTGGCTGTGATTCCGCCGCTCGACCTGACCCTGCTCGCGCACGCCGAAAGCGGCGAAGTGGCCGAAGCGCGCGCCGCGCTGGATCAGGGCGCCAATCCGAATGCGATGGATGCGACCGGCCGCCCTGCCCTGAGCTTTGCCGCGCGCACCGGCAACAAGGCAATGGCCGAGCTGTTGCTGAGCCGGGGCGCAAAGGTCGATGGCCCCACCCGCGCAGGCGGCACGCCCCTGATGTTCGTGGCTTTTCAGGGCGATCGCGACACGCTGGACCTGCTGCTGGCGAAAGGCGCAAACGTCAAGGCCATCGACCTGTATGACCGCACCGCGCTGTATTACGCAGCAGGCCAGGGCCGCGTCGATATTGCGGCCCGCCTGCTCGACGCCGGCGTTGGGGTCAACACGCCCGACCGTATTGGCACGACGCCCTTGATGCAGGCCGCCGAAGCCGGACAGCTGGATATGGTGCGCCTGTTGCTGCAACGCGGCGCCGAGGTCAATGCCACCCTCGGCAAGGGCATCGAGACCGGCCGCACCGCGCTGATGTTCGCCGCCGGCAAGGGGCACAAGGACGTGGTCGATGTCTTGCTGGCGCACCAGGCCAGTATCGCCCTGAAGGAAAAACGCGGCATTACCGCGCTGCATGCGGCCATCCAGGGCAAGGACGCCCGCGTGGTCGACACCCTGCTGGCATTGAAGCCCGACTTGACCGCGCTGGACGCTTTTGGCCGTACTCCGCTGGCGCTGGCCGCCGCGCTGGGGCAGGAAAGGCTGGTCGAAAAACTGATTCAGGCCGGCGCCAACCCCAGCGTCGGCGGCTCGGTGGAAGGCTATACGCCCCTGATGCTGGCAGCGCGCAAGGGCAACCTGGCCATCATGCGACTGCTGCTTGAGCGCGGCGTGCCGCTGGACGCGCGCGACAAGCGCGGGCAGGACGCGCTGATGCTGGCGGCGACAGGTGGGCATGCCGCAGCGATCAAGTTGTTGCTGGAACGCGGCGCAAACCTCAACGCCACCACCCAGGCCGGCCATACACCGCTGCTGTTCGCCTGCTTCAATCGTCATCCCGCAGCCGCCCTGGCCTTGATCCAGGCCGGTTCAAAATCCGACAGCGTCGACAAAACCGGCGTGACGCCGCTGTTGCTGGCGGCACAGGCCGGCATGCATGATGTCGTGGCGGCTTTGCTCGACAAGGGCGCGCCGGTCAATGCGGCGGACGGCATTGGCACCACGCCCCTGTATGGCGCGGCTGCTGGCGGCTACGTGCCGACCGCGTCGCTATTGCTGGCGCGTGGCGCCAATCCCCAGGCCCGTCTGAATGACGGCAGCACGATTCTGATGGGAGCGGTCAAGAATGGCGGCGTCGAAGCGGTCAAAACACTGCTGGCCGCAAAAGCCGCCGTCAATGTGGCGAGCTCGTCCGGCCGGACCGCCCTGCTCGAAGCCGCAGAACGCGGCGATGCCGAGATGATCACGCTGCTGCTGCAGGCCGGCGCCGCAATCGACGCGGCTGACAGCTTTGGCCGCACGCCCCTGATTTCAGCTGCGCGCAGCGGTCATGACGACGCCGTGAAAGCATTGCTGAAGGGGGGCGCAAAAACCGGCGCCACCGATGGCGAAGGCGCCGACGCCCTGATGTCCGCAGCGCGTCTCGGCCGGGCCTCCACCGTGCAACTGCTGATCGATGCGGGCGCCCTGCCCCGGGGCGCGGACCGTTACCAGAATACGGCCTTGCTGTATGCCGCGGCGCGCGGCCATACCGAGGTCGTGGCCTTGCTGCTCGGCAAGCAGGCCGCGTTGAATGCCGTCGACAGCGAAGGCCGCACCGCGCTGATCCAGGCGTCGCGCCAGGGCTACGTCGAGATCGTTGAACGCTTGATCAAGGCCGGGGCAAAACAGGATGTGCGCGATCGCGGCGGAAAAATGGCGCTGGACTACGCGCGGCAGGAAAACCGCGCGGCCGTCGTCAGCCTGTTCGAGGCCAGCGCCCGGCCGCGTTGACCTTTAGTGCGTGCGGAAACGGCGGTAGAGCAAAGCCACGGCAATCAGGGCAACGACCGCGCCGAGTGCGGCGGCCAGCCAGCCGTATCCGGATACGGGAGAAGTAGCGGGCGCGGGCGTGATCAGTTCTGCGGTCAGCAGTTCTTCCAGCCCCTGGCCTTGCAGCGTCAGCGTGAGCGCGTGTCTGCCTGGCTGTGCGACGGGTTCGGCATCGAGCTGATAAACGCCGCTCGATTGCTCGACCGCCTGCCGGGTCTGGCCAGCGGTTTCGACCTCGATTTTGAGATTCGGCCAGGGCTCGCTGGTGGCGACACGGGTTACGAACAGCCATAAATGGCCTTCGCTGAGAATGCCGGTCATTTCTGCTAGCGTGCCGCGCGCTTCGAACCGGGGCTCGAGCGACTGGCCGACCATCGCGGGGGTGACGCCATGATCTTCGCCGTTGTGGGCATGGGCCGGAGACAGCAGTAAAAAACCACTCAACAGGATCGAAAACAGCATAGATTTCATGGACATATCAACTCATGACAAGAGACGCAAGCATAGCATGGGCGGTTGCTGCGACAGCCCGTTCCGGGCATTAAAAACCGGCTTCAATTCACCTTCTTTCGGAGGCTTACACGCATGACGATGACATCTCGATCCTTCTCGCCGGCTACGCTCAAAACCCTGCTTTGCGCCGGCGTGGTTTCGACCGCGCTTGGCGCTACCGCATTCGCTCCGGTTGCCTGGGCAGCGCAGACCGCGCCCCCGGCGCTCAAGCCCGGCGCCTTTCCGTTCAAGCTGTCGGCCCTGGCAGCCCGGCTGCCTGATGGCAGCGTGTTTTTGCCGGTTACCGCGCAGTTCCAGCTGGGTTTGCGAACCGTCACCGCCGAAGCGACGACCGCGCGGCAAACCTTCAAGCTGGCGGGCCAGGTGCTGCGCGATCCGAATTACAGCGGCGCGGTGCAAGCCACCCAGCCCGGGGTGGTGAGTGCCCCACCCGGCGGTTTGCCGACGCTGGGGCAGCGCGTCGCCAAGGGGCAGCTGCTGGGCTATCTCAAGCCCGTGTTGTCGAATCTGGAACGGGGTGAGCTGGAAGCGCAGCTTGCCACCGTCAACAAGGACTTGCTGCTCAATCAGCGTTTGCTGCAACGGGTGCGCGAGCAGGCGGTGACCGGCGGTGTCAACATCAGCATCCAGGAAGATGCGGCACTGATCGAATACCAGGGCCATCAGGCGCGTCAAAAGGCGCAGGAAAAAGCCTTACAGGGCGCCCCCCAGCCCCTGCGCTCGCCGGTTGCGGGCGTCGTCAGCCGCAGCGAGATCTTCCTCGGCAAGGTGGTGGCGCAAGGCGATACCCTGTTCGAAGTGGTGGACCCACGCCGCCTCTGGGTCGAGGCGACCCATTACGACCTGACCCTGGCAGGACGCATCGACTCGGCTTACCTCGCCGGCGCGGACGGCAGCCCGATTCCGCTGGTTTATAAAGGCCAGAGTGCGCAGCTGCGCAACCAGGCGGTGCAACTCCAGTTCCAGATCGCATCCATGCCGGCACAGTCCGGGCTGGCCATCGACCAGGGCGTTCAGGTGTGGGTGCGGACGCATGAACAGGTGAGCGGCGTGGCGGTCCCGCCCCAGGCCATCAGCCTGCGCAACCCGACCGAACAGGTTGTCTGGGTGCGTCATGCGGCTGAAGTGTTTACGCCGCATGTGGTCAGGATTGTTGGACTGGATGCGAACCAGCATCCCGTGGTGAGCGGAATTACAGCAGGCGACCGGGTGGTGACGACCGATTTGCTCGCGCTGGCGCAAGCCCGCTGAGGCGGGCGGGCGTGGTTCGGTAGCCGCTCAATCAGTAGCCGCTCAATCAAAGCTTACCCATAAAAAAAAACGGCAGGATGCAAAGCATCCTGCCGTTTTTTTATGCGACATCAAGAGGTTTTTCTTGCACCCCGGCTCACGCCGGGATGCGCTTGCTAACCCTTGACGCGTCCTGCTTACTGCGGGGGCAGCAGGTCGCTGCGAATCACCACCTTGCCGGCGTGCGGGTCGGTGATGTCGGTCGGTGCGGCAAACGGTGCACCGGTCGGGCTGGTCGTGACCACGTTCGAGATCTTGTAAACGTTGATCATCTTGCCGGTTTTACCCGACAGGCCCAGCGCCATCACGCCCTGGCCCGGAGTGCGGCCGACTACGCCCGGGGTCAGGTCGATTGCGTTGGCAGCACGTGACGGACAGCCTGCAGCACCTGCGCCATCGGGATCGTCAAAGCGGCCTGCGCCGGAAACGGGGCAGAAGCCGCGCAACGACACATACATCAGCAACGGGTTGATCGGGTCGCGATCCAGCACGTCCGGTGCCGGGTCGCCTTTGGTGATGGACTTGGTGAACACCTTGTTATTCTTGATGTTCACGGTGCCGACCACTTGATAGGTGTCGGTGTCGATGACTTTGTAGTTGCCGTCGATCCGCATCGTCACCCACAGGTATTTGCCGCCGAACACCATGTTCGGGCCATGGTTGTCACCCCAAGACGGCTTCGGATTGGTCGTGCCGTTGGCAAAGGTATTGCCGACGCCCAGATCGATCGATGCAATCAGGTCGTCGTTCAGGCCATTGCCGACGGTTTCCATGTTCCATGCGTGGTAGTACTCGATGTTGCCGAAGGTCGCGTCGGAACCGGATTCAGCTGCGCCGGAACCGGTAAAGATGCGCTTGCCGTCAGCATGCTGGATCAGGCCACAGCCTTCTTTCGGGATCAGGCTGGCGGGATAGACTTCAGTCAGCACCGGCGCTGCGGTGTTCTCGACGTTGAAAATCGCCAGGCCGCCGTCGCGGAAGGAAACGAACAGGTGCTTGCTGTCGGGCGTGAAGTTCGAGCAGATCGGTGCCGCAACTGCGGTTCCCAGACCAGCGGTCAGGCCCGGAACAGCAGTCAGGTTGGTGGTCGAAGCCAGGCTAAAGGTCTCGGTTGCATAGTCAGTGTTGAACATGTGCAGGGTCTGGTCGCCGATCGAAACGGCCGACATCTTGGTGTCGTCAGGTGCCGGGCCAGGCATGTGCAGCATGCCGAGGCCGTACTGCTGATAAACCACCTTGCGGTCGGACAGGCGGAAGATCGACAGGCCGCCGTCGGCGTTGCCGGCGTTGGGGCCGAACCACGACAGCGTCATGTGGGTCTTGCCGAAGTTGGTGCCGCCGATGTGGGGACGCTGGCCGATGTTGAAGTTGCCGGAGTCGTTGGTCTCGGGGTTCATGATCAGGTCGCCGAGGTTGACGATGGCCGAGGGTGTGATGCCGCCGAGCCAGGTGCCATCAAAAATGTACAGGGTGCCGCCATCGGAACGGTTGCCGTTGGCGTCGCCGTCAGCGTTGGTGTGGTCGGTGCGCGACTGGTCGATGGTCCAGACTTCGAACGGCACTTCCTTGCTAAAGGCAAAGGCATGCGCCTGGCCCAAGCCCAGCGTGGCAGCAGCAATCGATGCTGCCAGTAATGTTGTTTTCAGTTTCATTTTGGTCCTTCCTTAAGATGCTCGACAAATTGGATGGGTTGAGGTCCTGCCCTGCATAAGTGCCTGATCCCAGGCTGAACAACGTTATGCTGCCCAATACTTAGCAAACTCCGGGCCAGGTTTTAAATTATTGATTTACAAAGATAATTTTAGTTTTTTGGGAGGAGCTTTCCGCATGCCTGTCAGGCTGGCAGGGGTTTGGCAGAGGGCGCTGCCAGGTTGTCATGACAGTGCGACAAAATGACTCACCAGAACGGCTGGCGGGGTGCGCTGCGATTCAGCGATGTGCAACCGCGCGGACGGGCGACGGCCGTTCGCTGACCTCGCTGTCGAGCGTGCCGAGAAAGGCAACGATCTGGTCCAGCTCGCGCGAAGTGAGATGGAGCGCCACGATTTCGGTGCGGTCACGGGCACGCGCGATGCGGCTGCCCGCGTTGTAATGCTCCAGCACCGCGCGCAGGCTGGCCATTTCACCCGTTCGCATATAGGGCGCGGTGCGGCTCACATTTCGCAGCGTCGGCACCTTGAACGCTCCCGGCTTGCCAGGCCAGCTTGTGGGCAGAAAGCGCAGCGCAGCGCACGCTTCCGGTTGCGCATCGCTATAGGGCCCCAGGCAGTTGAACTCGTCCGGCCGAGAACCGCACACCGGTGGCATGGAACTCGCCATTGCTGAACAGCGGACCGTTATGGCAGTGAATGCAGTTCGCGCGGCCGATGAACAAGCGCAATCCTGCCGCTTCGTCAGTGCTCAGGGTGGCGCGCATGGTTGCCGTGTCCTTGCGGGCCAGGGCCGTGGCATAGCGATCAAACCGGCTGGGGGCCAGCACCAGCGTGCGCTGCCAGGCAGCGATGCTTTTGCCCAGATTGGCGAAGGCCTGCGATACGCTGCGCCGGTCGGCCGGTGCCATGCGCTGCCAGGTGCGCCGCGCAGCCGCATCGCCCAGGGGGCTGGCACGCGCCGGGAAACGCGCACCATCGCGCAGATCGGGCAATGTACCGAATACCGATTCGTAAGGCGCCGGGTAGTGCTCGGCGAGCAGGCGCACCGCGGCCATGCGGTCGAGCCCGTGTTCGCTGGCGGATTCGATCGGTGCCAGTGCCTGTGCCCACAGGCTGTCCTTGCTGCCATCCCAGAAGTACCAGTTCTGCCAGGCGGCGCCGAGCAGGGTCATGCTGTTGCGCGCCGTCTTGCCCATGCCGCGGGATTGCGCTGCCGGGTCGGAAAAGCCGAATGCCGGCTGGTGGCAACTGGCACACGACACCTGGCCGTTGCGGCTGAAGCGGGGATCGAAAAAAAGCTGGCGACCCAGTGCCGCCGCCTCGGGATTATCAGCGACGCGGTTTCCGGCATCGGCAGGCGGCGCGCCCAGTTTGCCGATCTCCAGCGAATGAATCAGCCTCGCCTCGCTGGCGCTGAAGCCGGGATCGAAGCCAGCCGGCCCGTTCGCTGACAGCACATCGGCGGCAGCCAGCCAGGCCAGGCCCGCCCATAAAATCCTCAACCGCTTCATTCCAGTTCGATAGGCAGTACAAGTTCATCGTGCTTGCCGGCGCGGCTGACCTGCACCTTGATTTCCCAGTGGCCGGGCATATGAAAGCGCAGTCCTTCCACCCGGTAACGTCCCGGCGCGCTGCCGGCGCTGACCTGAGGCGACGCCAGCAGCCCATGACCATGCGCCGGCATGTCGGCACTCAGTTCGACCCGGGCCTTGTCGACCACCAGACCTGCAGCGTCTTCGACATAAACCCCCCATGTCTGGTACTGGTTGAGGTGGATCGGGACCGGTGGATGCAGGGTGATTCGATACAGGCCTGCCCGCGTTGCGTGGCTGGCCGCGTCGAGGGTCGCCGGATTCAGGGCAGCCGGTTCAGCCCAGGCCATACCCTGCAACGACAATAGAAATAAAAACACCATACGATGCATGGCTTGCGCTCCTTGAAAGTTGAGTGACCGCGCCGGGGTTGATCTTCGACGTTCCTTGCCGTCAGCATCAAGCAAACTTCACACCAGCTATCCACGACAAAACGCGCAATAACTGCGCTAACTTGAACTGAAATATTTCTATGTTTTAATTGCATCGCCCTGCAATAAAACCGTAACGGGGTATGCTCCAGCCGCCTGGATTAACTGTTTTTTCTCAGTCGCTAACAGAGCAGGCACTTAAATTGCTTGAATAATGAGCTCCCCACAGCGGGTATGCAGGGGTTCTCGATAAATTCGGAGGTTGATGGTGGTTTTTTCCCAAACAGTAACCCGGCAAAACCGCAGTCGCGGCTTCACCCTGCTTGAACTTCTGGTCGTGCTGGTCATTCTGGGTCTGCTGGCCGGCTACGTCGCTCCCAAATATTTTGCGCAGGTCGGCAAGTCGGAAGTGAAAACCGCCAAGGCGCAGATCGTCGCGCTGGAAAATGCGCTCGACCAGTACCGTATCGACACCAGCCGCTACCCCAGCACCGAACAGGGTCTGGCGGCGCTCAACACCAAACCGGCCGACGAACCTCGCTGGGATGGCCCCTACCTGAAAAAAGCGGTCCCCAACGACCCCTGGGGCAAGCCCTATCTCTATCGCGTGCCGGGCGAGCATGGCGAGATCGATCTCTATTCTCTGGGTCGCGACGGGGCGCCGGGCGGCACCGGAAACGATGCCGACATCACCAACTGGTAAGCCCACACCATGCGTTATCGGGTAAAGGCGCTGCGCCCCGGCGCGGGTGTGATGGCGTTGACCGTCGAGGCGCTCGACGAGAGCGAGGTCACGGCCCGGCTGCAGCGCGAGGGCGCCCAGGTGCTCTCGATCACGGCCGAGCGCGGCGGCTGGCTGGCCACACGACGTGCGCGCTTTCCGTTGCTGCTGTTTACCCAGGAGTTGATTGCCCTGCTGGATGCGGGACTGACGCTGACCGAATCGCTGGAGACCCTGGCCGAAAAAGAGAACCGCCCCGAGTCGCGCCAGCTGATCGAGCGCCTGCTCACCACCATGCGTGAAGGACGGCCCTTTTCAGCGGCGCTTGCCGCACAGGGCGAAGCGTTTCCGCCACTGTATGCCGCCACGGTGCGGGCGGCCGAAAGCACAGGCGACCTGTCGCCTGCGCTTGGCCGCTATGTCGGCTACCAGAACCAGATCGACACGGTTAAGAAAAAGGTGCTGTCCGCATCGATTTATCCCATGCTGCTGGTCGGCGTTGGCACGCTGGTGATCGGCTTTTTGCTGGCCTATGTGGTGCCGCGTTTCGCCACGGTGTATGCCGATTCCGGACGCGATCTGCCATGGATGTCGCAAATGCTGCTGCGCTGGGGCGAACTGGTCGAGGCGCACGGCGGCCTGATCGCACTGGGCGTCGTCGGGTTCGTGGCCACGATCGTGCTGGTCCTGTCGCAGCCCGCCACCCGCGCCGCCCTCACCCGTCTGGCCTGGCGCACGCCGGCCATCGGCGAGCATTTGCGCACCTTCGAGCTTGCCCGCTTTTACCGCAGCCTCGGCATGCTGCTGGTAGGCGGCATCCCGATCGTTCAGGCGCTCGGCATGGTGTCGAGCCTGTTGTCTGCCCATTTGCGTCTGGGCGCGACCACCGCAGCAGATGCGATGCGCCGGGGCGAAACCATTTCTGCGGCGTTCGCCCGGGGCGAATTGACCACACCGGTGGCGGCGCGCTTGCTGCGCGTGGGCGAAAAAAGCGGCCGCATGGGCGACATGATGGAGCGCATCGCGATTTTTCACGACGAAGAAATGGCCCGTTGGGTCGACTGGTTTACCCGCTTGTTCGAGCCGCTGCTGATGGTCTTCATCGGCCTGACCATCGGCCTGATCGTGGTGTTGCTCTACATGCCGATTTTTGAACTGGCCGGATCGATCGAATGAACGCAGCCCTCCCCACGCTGAGCGCCGACACGCTCGCCAGTCTGCGCCTGGAAGCGCGCACGACCGGCCAGACGCTGATGCAGCGCATGCAGGACCAGTTCGGCCTCGATGCCGATGCCGCGCTGCACTTGTTGGCAGCGCACAGCCACCAGCCGGCCTTTGAAATGACCGCTCTCAATGAGCTGACGGCAGACTTCAGCCTGCTCGGCTTTAACGAAGCCGCGCGCCGGCACTGCCTGGCGGCGCGCGATGCGGATGGGCAATTATGGCTGCTGCTGGTCGACCCCTGGGACAGCGCCAGCCGCGCTTATGCCGCGCACGTGCTCGGCGCGCCATTCAAAACGGCGCTGACGCATCCGGCCGATCTGGCCGCCCTGATGGCACGCCACGAAGAAGGCCTGCACGCCATGGAGGGAATGGGCGGCGGCAGCACGCAAGCCGCACTCGACCCGGACGCCGAAACCCTGTCCTTCGCCAGCATCGCCGAGGACGCCAGCCCGGTGGTGCGGCTGGTGCACTCGACCTTGTACGACGCGCTGAAGGCCGGCGCGTCGGACATCCATCTGGAAACCGATCCGCGCGGACTGACGGTCAAATACCGCATCGACGGCGTGCTGTCGCACGTCGCGCAGGTGCCCGGCACCGAAACGGCCGAGCAGGCGGTGTCCAGAATCAAGGTCATGGCCGAACTCGACATTGCCGAGCGCCGCGTGCCGCAGGACGGTCGCTTCAAGGTGTCGATGCAGGGACGCGAGGTGGACGTGCGGGTGTCGATCATGCCCAGCGTGTTCGGCGAAGACGCCGTGCTGCGTATTCTCGACCGCCAGGCGCTGTCCGAAGAGCTGCGCGGGCTGACGCTGGAGGGTTTGGGTTATACCGGCATGCCTTTGGCGCGCATCCGCAAGCTGGCGGCCGAGCCTTACGGCATGCTGCTGGTGACCGGCCCGACCGGTTCCGGCAAGACCACCACCTTGTATGCGGCGATTTCCGAAATCAACCACGGTCGCGACAAGATCATCACGATCGAAGACCCGGTCGAATACCAGTTGCCCGGCGTGCTGCAGATTCCGGTCAACGAGAAAAAAGGCCTGACTTTCGCACGCGGCCTGCGCTCGATCCTGCGCCACGACCCCGACAAGATCATGGTCGGCGAAATCCGCGATTCCGATACCGCACAGATCGCGGTGCAATCGGCGCTGACCGGCCATCTGGTGTTCACCACTGTGCATGCCAACAACGTGTTCGACGTCATCGGCCGCTTCATCCACATGGGGGTCGACCCCTACAGTTTCGTCTCGGCGTTGAACGGCATCGTCGCGCAACGTCTGCTACGGGTGAACTGCCCGCATTGCGCCGCACCGGCCGTGCCGTCGGATGAACTGCTTGAACTATCCGGCCTGACAGCAGACAAAACCGCCGATTTCGATTTTCAGCACGGCAGCGGGTGCGGCCATTGCCGTGGAACCGGTTACAAGGGCCGTCGCGCGATCGCCGAAATCCTGCTGCTCACCGACGAACTGCGCGAACTCATCGTCGCGCGCGCGCCGATCGGCCAGATCAAGGAAGCCGCGGTGCGCGGCGGCACCCACAGCCTGCGCGAGGCTGCATTGGCGCTGGTCAAAACCGGCCACACCACCCTGGAGGAAATCAACCGTGTCACGTTGGTCGGCTGATCCCCTGCAGATTGCCCTCGTTCCCGGCGAAGTCGCCCTGCTGGGCGGCGGCGAAAGCCGCCTGCTGGCGTCCGATGCCCGAACCGCCAGCAGTCTGCTGCCCCTGCTCGACGAGGCGCTCACCGACACGATCTGGCCGCGCCGCCGGGTGGACGTGGTGCTGTCGCAGCAGTTCGTGCGCCCGGTGCTGACGCCGCCGCCCGGCAAGGCGCTCGCAGCGGCCGAAGAAGCCGCGCTGGTGGCGGCCAGCCTGCGCGAAATCTATGGCGACGAAGCAAACGGCTGGCGCCTTGCAGTGCATAGCCAGCCGCCGCAAGCCGGACTGGTCGGCGCGGCAGTCGATAATGAACTGATGCAGCAACTGGAGGCGCTGCTGGCGCGCCACGGCTGCCGCAACATCAGCATTACGCCGCTGGCCAGCCGTGCCGTGCGGCGCCTGCCTGCGCGCTTCGACGGCTGGTGGCTGGGCGTCGAGCCCGGCTGGGCCACGCTGATGGGCGCCCGTGGCGGCATCTGGCAGCACCTCGCCGCGCAACCGCTGGATGCCGACTGGCGCACGAGCTTGCCCGAATGGGTGGCGCGCGAAGCCGAATGTGCCGTTACGCCCGTTGCCCGGCAGGTATGGTTGCATCCTTTCGGGCTCGCCGCGCTGGGCAATCTCACGCCGGCGGAAGACGGCTGGCAATGGCACACCCTTCCCCACGATGCCCGTGCCCACGGTGCGACGGCGCTGCTTAACCTTACCCACAAGGCGCAAATCTGACATGGCGCGTCTCGATCTTGAGTTCCACCCCGCCCGACGTGTGCGTTTCGATGCGCTCACGCTCGGTTTATTGCTCGCCGGCTTGCTGGCGCTGGCCTGGGTGACCAACTTATGGCTCGACGCGCGCGATCAGGCCGCCGCACAGGCCGGCGCCCTGCTCAAACTCGATCAACGGCCGGCGCCCACACCCGTGGTTTCGCGTGCCGACACCGCTGCCCTGGCAGCGCGTGACCGTGTCTCGGCGCAGCTGAATGCCGGCTGGCAGCCCGCGTTCGACGCCCTTGCCGCCGCGCGTAGCAGCAAAATCGCCCTGCTTCAGTTCGACGCCATCCACGCCAAGCGGCAAGTCAAGCTGGTTGCCGAGGCACGTCATCTGGCCGACGCAGTCGCCTTTATCGAGGCATTGCAGCAACAACCCGGGGTTGCGCGCGCGGCCTTGACCCAGCACGAAGTCGAAGCCGATGCCGAGCACAAACCCGTGCGCTTCCAGGCCATTCTGGAGTGGCGCACATGAACAGCCTGACCTGGCAATTACGCCAATGGGGGCGCCGACTCGGCGCACTCGGCTTGCTCGGAGTCGCGCTGCTGCTGCTTGCACTAGGTCTGCTTTTCACGCTGGTGCAGCCGCTCGAAAAGCAGGTTAGCCAGCAGCAGATGCAGCTCGACACCCTGCGCGCCGCGGCGCAGCCGATCGCGGCCGAACCCCTGGTGGCGACGCCCGATCCGGTCACCGAGCTGCCCCCTGACAGCTCGGCTGCCAGCGCAGTGGGTGAACTGGAGCGGCTCGCGCAGGCGCACGGGTTTGAACTTTCCCGTGGCCAGTACAGCGTAGCCTCTGTCAATGGCGTCCCACTCGCACGCTGGCAAATGGTGTTTCAGGTGCAGGCCGACTACCCCGCTGTGCACGCCTTCATTGCGACGGCGCTGGAACGCATGCCGAATCTGGTCCTGGACGAGATCAAGCTCAAACGCGAAAAGATCGAGAACGTGGACCTGCAAACTGAATTGCGCTTTGGCCTGTTCGTGGAGACTGCACCATGAACGACGCTCGCCGCCGCATCCTGCTTTTCACCACGCTGGGCGTTGCACTGCTCTGGTCGGGCTGGCTGGCACTCAACGACAATGCGGAAGACGTGGCCGAGCCGGTCGAAGCGGTCGAACGCCGCGCGCGGCCAGCCGCACAGCCAGCCGCGCCTGTCACTCCGGCGCGAATGGCGCCCGCTCCACGCGAAACCCCGGAGGCGACTTCGCGCATGGGCGTTGCGCGTGCCGATATGTTTCCCAAACAAACCTGGTACATCCCGCCGCCGCCCCCGCCTCCGCCTCCATATGTGCCACCACCGCCGCCGCAAGCACCGCCTCTGCCTTTCACGTATATGGGCCGCTGGCAGGAAGACGCCACCACCACGTATTACCTGACGCGCGGCAACCTGCCGGTCAGCGTACGGGCAGGCCAGGTGCTGGATGGCGCCTGGCAACTGGAGCCGGTGACGGGCAAGACCTTGAATTTCACTTACTTACCCCTGAAACAGGTGCGCAGTCTGCGCATGGGAGATTAAATTGCAGCACACCCCCCCCTCTCTTTTGCTTGCCGTGCTGCTTGGCGCGCTCGCCCTCGCCGGTTGCGCCAGCCCGGGTCTCACCGAAGGGCGGAAACTCATCGGTAGCGGCGATACCGAAGCCGGACTCGCCCGCCTGCAAGCCGGCCTGGCCCAGCGCGAGCGACAAGCCAGCCAATGGCTGCAGCAGGCGCAGCAGGAAATCGGGCGGGGGGATTTTGAAGCAGCCAGGGCTACCCTCAACAAGGTGCTTGCGGCTCATCCGGAAAACCCGCGCGCAGCAACGCTGCTGGCGAGTCTGGAAACCGAGGTCGCGAACCAGGGTTTGCTGAAGGATGCGCAGGTGGCGCTGACCGAGAACAAGCCCGCACTGGCGGCCGACAAGGCGCAGCAAGTGTTGACGCAATCCCCCGGCCACGCGGGCGCGATTGACATGCAGCGCAAGGTGCAGATGGTGCGCGCGCAGGAAGAAAATGCGCCGAAGGAACTCGGCGCGTCGGCGCAAAAAATCGTCACGCTGGAATTCCGCGACACGCCGCTGCGCAATGTGTTCGACATGATTTCGCGCCAGTCCAGCATCAATTTCATTTTCGACAAGGATGTGCGGCTCGACACCCGGGCCACGCTGTTCGCCCGCAACACGACGGTTGCCGATGCAATCAACATGCTGCTGGCAACCGGCCAGCTGTCGAAAAAGGTGATGAGCCCCACCACGCTGCTGATCTATCCCGACACCCCGGCCAAGCAGAAGCAATACCAGGAGCTAACGGTCAAGAGCTTTTATCTGGGAAACGCCGACGCCAAAAGCACCATGGCGATGCTGCGCGTGCTGATCAAAACCCGCGACATGTATGTCGACGAGCGCCTCAACCAGCTGGTCATCCGCGACACGCCCGACGCCATACGCCTGGCCGAAAAAATCATTGCCACCCAGGACCTGGCCGAGCCGGAAGTGATGCTTGCGGTGGAGGTGCTTGAGATCAAGCGCGGACGCCTGCTGGATATCGGGGTGCAGTATCCGAACCAGTTTTCATTGTTGAACACCATCACCAACCAGACTGCGACTTCATCAACAGTCGGTGCGCCGGTGGAGACAACCAACACGACGCTGTCGCCTTTGCCTCTGACGCTGGAAAGCCTGAACAACATTTCCAGCAGCAACATCACCATCAACACCCCGCAGGTCAACCTCAAGGACGAAGACAGCGACGTCAACATCCTGGCCAACCCGCGCATCCGCGTCAAAAACCGCGAAAAAGCCAAAATCCACATCGGCGACAAGGTGCCGGTCATCACCTCGAATACCACGTCGACGGGCGTGATTTCGGAATCGGTGTCCTATCTCGATGTCGGCCTCAAGCTCGACGTCGAGCCCAGCGTGCTGATGCGCGATGACGTGCAGATCAAGGTGAACCTCGAGGTGTCCAACATCGTCAAGGAAATCCGCAGCACCAGCGGCACCCTCACCTATCAGATCGGCACCCGCAACGCGGGCACGGTCCTGCGCCTGAAGGACGGCGAGACCCAGGTGCTGGCCGGCCTGATTTCGGACGAAGACCGCAGCTCATCGAGTGGCATCCCGGGATTGTCCGAAATCCCGATTCTGGGCCGCCTGTTCTCGACCCAGCGCGACGAACGCACGAAAACCGAAATCGTGTTGCTGATCACGCCGCACATCCTGCGCCACGCGCAGGCGCAACAGCCTGCGCTTACCGAGTTCAGGGGCGGCACCGAAAACGCCATCGGCGGCTCGGGCGGCTTCACCCCCATCCCGCTTCCTGGCCTGATCCGGCCCCAGAGTGCGCCCTCCAGCGCCATCCAGGGCGAGAATGCCGCACCGCCCTACCAGTCGGACATCACGCCGGGAAACAACTTGCCGCCTAGCACCCTGCCGCCCGATGCCAATCCCGATGCGATCCTGCCTGCCCCCGGGGCTGCGGAGCCGGAAACCGCGCCGGAAGACGAACAGAACCCGGGTTCTCCGTCTACCGTATTCCCGGCGCAATAAACTATGCCGCGTCGCGCAGCGTCTGGCTTCAGCCTCGTTGAGTTGATGGTTACCCTGGCCATCCTTGGCTTGCTCGCCAGTGTGGCGGTTCCGTTCGCACAACTGGTGCAGCAGCGCCACAAGGAAACCGAATTGCGCGATGCCTTGCGGCAAATTCGCAGCGCAATTGACGCCTACAAAGTGGACAAGCGCGTGGAAAAACCGGCAGACAGCAGCGGCTACCCCCCCAATCTGGACAGCTTGTGGAAAGGGGTGGTAAATAAAAGCGAGCCCGATGCGGCGAAGAAAATTTATTACCTGCGCCGTCTGCCGCGCGACCCGTTTTACCCCGACAGTGCGGCACCGGCTGCAGAAACCTGGGGTATCCGCAGCTATGCCAGTCCGCCTGACGCGCCGATCGCCGATGCCGATGTATTCGATGTCTATTCACTGTCGCCGGCCACCGGGTTGAATGGCGTGCCTTACCGGGAATGGTGAAACCATGCTGAAACGCACCCTGTTTACCTCCCCCAAACGGGGATTCACCCTGGTCGAACTGATGGTCGTGATGGCCATCATCGCCCTGCTGCTGGCGCTGGCTTTGCCGCGCTACTTCAACCACCTGGAAAGCTCGCGAGAAACCATTCTCAAGCAGGATCTTGTGGTGATGCGCGACGCCATCGACAAGTTCCACGGCGACCGTGGCCGCTACCCCAATAGTCTCGATGAACTGGTGAGTGAACGTTACTTGCGTGCCCTGCCTGTCGATCCGATCACCGAGCGCAGCGATACCTGGCAAGTCGTTGCGCCTGCTTTCGATGAGGCCGACGCGGGCGAAGCCGGCGAGTTGTATGACGTCAAGAGCGGTGCGCCGGGAACCGCGCGCGACGGCAGCGCCTATGCCGACTGGTAAATCCGCTCAGTCCGGATTCACCTATCTGTTCGTGTTGATGTCGATCGGGCTGATCGGCATGGGCCTTGCCGCTGCCGGAACCTTGTGGAAAACCGAAGCGCAACGGGAACGCGAAACCGAGTTGCTGTTCATTGGCGGCCAGTACCGGCAAGCCATACGCAGCTTTTACGAGCGACCGGGGCAACAACCTCCACGCTTGCCTCAAAGCGTGGATGAACTGCTGGAGGATCGTCGCGGCATCACCCTCGAACGCCACTTGCGACGTGCCTGGCGCGACCCGTTCACCGGAAAACCCTTTGAACTGATCGAGTCGCCTGACAGCAAGGGCATCACGGGCGTTCATAGCCAGTCGACCCGGCGACCTTTTAAAAAGGCCGGATTTTCAGAAAAAGACGCGGCGTTTTCCGATGCCAAAACGATAGCCGACTGGCATTTTGTGTTTATCCCGGCGGCTGCGGTTGTACCCCCCGGTCAGCCGGCACCCGCGCCGGCCCCGTAGCGGCTGTCCTGCTTGCTTCAGCTTTCATAGCCCTCGCGGTGCGTCGCATTGATGGTGCGCAGCAGTTCGCGGAACGGGATGCTGCGTTCATGCTTCTTGAACAACTCCATGAAGGGCAAATCGCCTCCCTGCCCTGCGCCGGGATATTGTCCGGAGACCATGGATTCATGCAGTTCGCGCAACATGCCATCGAGCGGGTCGAGGAATGGGGTATAGCTTGCGGCTTCATCGTCGTCATGCTCAAGGCAGGCGCGCAGCTCGTCGATTTCGTAAACCGCCTCATGAACAAGATCGATCAAGGCATTGAAATTGGAAGGTTTTTTCATTTTGATTCCTGAATTTGGTTGATGCGGCAGCGAAAACAAAACAGGGGCATCAGCCCCTGTTGGTTCGAGCCAGGCGCAAAGTTTAGCGTTTGACCGGCTTTGCCGCGATCGCTTCCAGCCGTCGCGCCTTGATGACCTGTCCATTAAGCGCCGCTTCCCTCGCGCTGCCGCCATAGGCGACGACCATCAACTGGCTGTAATACATCACCGGAATGTTGAACTTGGTGCCATAGGTCTTGTTGATCTGGCCCTGGTAAATTTCGACGTTGGCCTGACACAGCGGGCACGGCGTGACGATCATTTCTGCACCATGATCGTAGGCCGACTCGACGATATCCTTGATCTGCGCTTGGGCCTTCTCGGGTTCGGAAAAAGCCAGGGCGCCACCGCAACACGTCACTTTCTGCTCGTACTCGGGAATCGGCTCTGCGCCCACCATCTCAACCATTTTGTCGAGATACTGCGGATTTTCGAACGACTCGCCATCCACGCCAAAAGGCCTGTTGGTCTGGCAGCCGACATAACCCGCGATCTTGACGCCTTCGAGGGGACGCACGACGTGCTTTTTCATCTCGTCAAAACCGAGATCTTCGATCAGCACTTCGACCATGTGGCGGATGTTGGGCATTTCGTTGATGGTGAGCCCGGCTTCTTTCAGCGCTTCACGGGTGTCGGCCATCAGCGTGTCGGAATGCGTCAGGCGCTCACGCGTTTCGCGCGCGCCCAGCCAGCAGGCCGCACAGGTGGCGACGATTTCCTGCCCCGGCATGTGCTTTTCGGACAGGGCGAAATTGCGCGCATTCATTACATGGCGCGGCAGTTCGCCCGCTTCGGCATAGCCAATCGATGCGCCGCAGCAGTTCCAGTCGGGAATCTCGGTAAGCTTGACATCGAGCGTCTTGCACATCGACTCGACCGACGTCAGATAGTTGGAGGCGGAAGCGCCTTTTTGCGACGAACAACCGGGATAAAACGCATATTCATGTTTGGCCA
The DNA here is from genome assembly GCA_002279795.1 of Hydrogenophilales bacterium 12-61-10. Classification (GTDB taxonomy): domain Bacteria; phylum Pseudomonadota; class Gammaproteobacteria; order Burkholderiales; family Thiobacillaceae; genus Thiobacillus. The sequence goes on along the minus strand of NCCT01000058.1, from coordinate 16,901 downwards.
TTGTTCTCTCCTCAGCCTGCCATCTTGGCGGCTTTACGTGCGTGCTCGATTTCGTAGGCTTTCTTCAGCATCGCCTGGATGCCTTTTTGATCCTTGCACTTGTGGCCGCCAAACAGCTCGAATGGGTTAAGGCGCTTGGCCAGCACCATTCCGATCGCGATGTCCTTCATTTTCAAGCCTTCCTTAATGCCCGAAGCAAAGCCATCCTTGAAGTACAGCCCCAGCGACAACTTGAGTTCGTTGACGCGGCCGGTCTGGGTGCAGTTTTTCCAGAACAGGCCGGAAAAGAAGCGCGTCGCCTGCATCTTCGGCGCCAGGCCAATGCGGTGCGCGTATTCGGCGATGCCGTGCATGATGTGGGTGATCGGGATCTTGCGCGGGCAGCGCACGATGCAGTTGTAGCAGGAGGTGCAGTTCCACATCGAGCTCGAGGTCAGGACTTCTTCACGCTTGCCGGCACGAATCATCATGAACAGTTCCTGCGGTGGATGCTCCCACGCGCTCTGGAAGTTGGTCGGGCAAGAGCCGGAGCAGACGCCACATTGCATGCACATCTTGACCCAGTCGCCCATCTCGACCTGTTCTTCAATTTCCTTCAGGAAGTTGTTGCTGTACTTGTGCCCTTCAGGGTATTTGTCCGCCAGTGCAGTCGTTGCGCTCATGCTTTAACTCCTAGAAACCCTTGAACGGGCTGGGGCCGACGGCAACCAGCTCGGCGGCATACTTGTTGATCATCTCGGGAACCCGCTCGATGTCGGTAATCGCGACTTCGAGATCGCGCACGCGCTCGGATTCCAGGTTCAGTGTTTTCAGCGTGTCGTCGATCTTGGACATGCGCACGCGACCGAGTTCGGAACCTTTGACGAAGTGGCACTGGTATTCGTCGCCCGATTTGCAGCCCATCAGCATCACGCCGTCGTAACCGGCGTTCAATGCGTCGGTGATCCAGATGGTGTTGACTGACCCGAGGCAGCGGATCGGGATGATGCGCACGAAAGCCGAGTATTCGTTGCGGCTCATGCCCGCCATGTCGAGCGCCGGGTAGGCGTCGTTCTCGCACGCCAGAATCAGGATGCGCGGCTTTTCGGAAAATTCGTCTGGCATGTCGACTGCCTTGATCTGCGCGCCGACGGTATTGACCGAGTAGTTCTCGAACGAGATCACCCTTACCGGGCACGCGCCCATGCAGGTGCCGCAACGGCGGCAACGTGACTCGTTAAACACCGGGAAGCGTTTTTCGTCCTCGTCAATGGCACCGAACGGGCACTCGACCGTGCAGCGTTTGCACTGCGTACAGCCTTCGAGGCGAACCTTGGGGAAGGACAGGTCGCCTGAGCGTGGATGCGCGGCACGGCCGAGCTCGGCATTTTCAAGCGCCTGTATCGATTTCAGCGCGGCGCCTGTGGCGTCTTCGCGTGCCTGCGCGATATCCATCGGACGGCGCACCGGGCCGGCCGTGTAGATACCGGTGCGGCGGGTTTCATACGGGAAGCAGATGAAATGCGAGTCGGTAAATCCCTGCTTCAGTTGCGGCACGTCCTTGCCTTGACGGTAGGTCAGGTTGAGGATGGAAATCGGCTTGACTTGGACCGCGCCCTCTTCTTCCGCCCCAGCCGGGGCGTCGATATTGATGCCCGAATTCGGCACCTGGCCGGTGGCGAGCACCACCAGATCCACATCCAGAATGGAGGCGTCTGTGTCGCCCAGTATCAGGTCGTTGAATTTCACCGTGCTGGTGGCGCCATTGGGCACCACTTCTGCGACTTTACCCTTGGTGAAGATGACGCCTTTTTCCTGCGCGCTGCGGTAGAAATCCTCGCCATTACCGGGCGTACGCAAGTCGCTGTAAATGATGGTGGTATCGACCGCAGGATTCGCATCCTTGAAATACATCGCCTGCTTGATGCTGGTATTGCAGCAGTAGCCGGAGCAATACGCCAGATGCGTGCCACTGGGGTCGCGCTGCCCTGCGCACTGCACGAACACCACCGACTTCACCGGCTGGCCGTCAGACGGGCGGCGAATCACGCCATCCCCTGCTGCAGCCGCAATCGCCAGCGCTTCGAGACCGGCCTGATCGACCACGTTGGCCGACTTGCCGCCGCCAAGTTCTGGCAGTTTGTTCATGTCATACAGGGTAAAACCGCTCGCCTGCACGATGGCGCCGATGTCTTCGGTGTGCGTCGCTCCCGATTCGGTGGCGATATCAACCACAAAGCGACCCGGCGCGCCGTCGGTCTTGGCGACGGTCGCGTTCAGATACACCTTAATATTGCTGTCGCCCAGCACTTGAGAAACCAGTTCGCCCACGCCAGTGTCGGCAGGCGATTTGTACGGTTCATGCACCGGAACGCGCTTGTAGAGCTTGGCCGCCCAGCCGCCGAGCGCGCCGGATTTTTCCACCAGCACGACCGGATAGCCGGTCTTGGACGCCTCGATCGCGGTGGTCATGCCGGTGACGCCGCCGCCCACGACCAGCAGGGTCTTGCTGCTGCCGGTGACGCTGTTGCCCGTTGGCGCGGTCATCGCCTTGACTTCGGCGCAGCCCATGCGGACGTAGTCTTCTGCCATTTCCTGGGTGGTTTCGCGCGCTTCGTCGGTATCGGGACGAATCCAGATCACGCCCTCACGCAGGTTTGCGCGCGCCACGGCATTTTCGGGGAAGAAAAACGCTTCAGTCTTGGCGCGGCGCGAACAGGCGCCAATCATGATGTGGGTCACGCCCTCGTTGGCGATGTCGTTTTTGATCATCGCCACGCCGTCGGCGTTACACAGGAAATCGTGCGACTTCGCCAGCGGTACCTTGCCGTCCTTTTGCGCGATCTTGACCAGCGCATCTGCATCCAGACGCTCACCGAGTCCGCAGCCCTTGCAGATATACGCTGCGACTTTAATGTCAGCCATGTTTAAGCCTCCGCCTTCGCAACTTTATTGACTACCTGTATGGCTCTGAGCGCAGCCGCCGTAGCCGACTGCACGGCACGGTTCACGTCCAGTGCATTCGTCGCGCAGCCCGCGCCGAACACTGCGCCATTAGCCGGGTCGGCCTCGATGAAGCCGCTTGAATCCGCCACGATATGGCCGGGAATGTTGATGCCCTTGACCGAGGGCTCCATGCCCACCGCCAGCACCACAAGGTCATGCGGCGTGGTGTAACGCTTGTAACCTTCCGTATCGACGCCGTGACACACCGGGTTGCCTTGCTCATCCTCAGTCACCTTGGCCACCTTGGACTTGATGAAGCTGACCGAAGCATCGGCCTGGACTTTTTGATAAAAATCCTCGAAGCGGTCGATGGCGCGGATGTCGATGTAATAGATGGTCGACTTGCCGTCTTCCGGGTATTTTTCGCGTACGTAATGCGTCTGCTTCAGCGAGGCCATGCAACAGATGCGCGAGCAATGCCGCAGATGATTTTCGTCGCGCGAGCCGGCGCACTGGATGAAGGCGATGTTTTTTGCTTCCTTGCCGTCGGACGGACGCAGGATCTTGCCGCCCGTGGGGCCGTGGATGTCGGCCAGTCGCTCGAATTCGACACTGGTAATCACGTTCTTGAAGCGGCCATAGCCGTAGGGCTGGATTTTTGCCGCATCGTAAGGCTGCCAACCGGTTGCCCAGATGACGGCGCCAGCCTTGACCTGGATTGTTTCTTCTTTCATGTCGAGGTCGATAGCACCGTATTTGCATGCGGCCTTGGCACGGTCGGCGTCGGCACTGCCGATGATCGCGGGATCCAGTACATAACGTTGCGGATACGCCATCGAATTGGGCAGATAAGCCGCCTTATGCATGCCCATGTTGTAGTTGAACGGGTCCGGCACTTCGGTTTCAACTGCGCGCTCGCACTCGCCGCAACCAGTGCAGTTCTCGTTCACGTATCGCGGTCGGATCTTGATCGTAGCGTTGTAATTGCCGGTTGCCCCTTCGAGGCCGGTCACTTCGGCCAGGGTCAGCACGCGGATACGAGGATTGTTTTTCAGGCGGCGCTGGTTGATTTCCAGGCCGCAGGTGGGATGACACAGTTTGGGGAAGTAGCGATACAGCTGGGATGTTCGCCCGCCGAGCGCGGGGTTTTTCTCAACCAGAACGACATTCTTGCCGGTTTCGGCCGCTTCGAGCGCAGCGGTCATGCCGGAGATGCCGCCGCCCACCACGAGTATGGTTTCGTTGGTCGCAACGATGTCCATCATTAGTTTCCTCCATCCGTTTGAAGCAAAGCCATTTTTGGAATATCTGGGGCCCAAGGCTTTGCAACGCCCCAGATAGCCGGATTTCAAGACCGATTTAGTGCGGCAAATGGTACTCCGAAGGTCGCATCAGCCAGCACTGACAGACGTTTAATCTCAATCGAAGTTTTCTATGATGGAATAAGAGGAAATGTTTGAGCAGCGGTTGATCTGGGCACGGAGTGATTTAAGCCGCTGGCTTGGCGGTCATGACGTCATGACAGGAAGATCGCGTTGAATCTCAGTAACAACTCATGGAGCAAAATCATGAAATCAAGCCGTTTAGCTTTGACCCTGGCAGCGATATTCTCGCTGAGCTGTAATTTCGTCCTGGCTGAAGACATTGCCGAGGGTGCGCAAACACAACCTCCGCACCGACAGAAACATCAACCAACCCCAAGAAGGAGTCCACAGCCGATACAAATGCAGTCGAGAAGGATGCTGCCAAACCCACAGAAGAACCCAACTGCGAGTAATCATCAAGATTTCTTGCACACAATAATTCAGGAGACACACATGAAACTACGTAGCTTATTTGTTGCATCTGCCTTGGTTACGGCAATCACACTGCCAATGGCAGCCAGCGCTCTGGATGTCAACATCACCGCAGACATGCCTACAGTTGATGTCATGCATGGTGGGCAGAAAGTCACCATCATGCGCAACCAGAATCCGAACAACACGGTCAATCCTGATTTTGCAAAAACCTCACGCAAGTGTCCGCCCTTCTGTGTACAGCCTGGGGATATGGGGTCGGGAATCGAGACCATCGGCGAACTGGAAACCATCCAGTACTTGAAAAAAATGAGTGATGGCGACAAGTCCATCATCGTGGTCGACTCGCGCACACCCGATTGGGTCGAAAAAGGGACGATTCCTGGCGCAGTGAATATTCCTTGGGACAAACTCAACATCGGAAAATCCGATCCCATCACGGTTCAGGACATTCTCGAAAAAAGTTTTGGCGTCCGTAATCAGGATGGTTTTTATATGTTCGACAACGCCAAGACCGTCGTCTTTTTCTGCAACGGTCCGTGGTGCGGTCAGTCGCCCACCAACATCAAAGGTTTGCTGAAAATCGGCTACCCGGCAAGCAAGATCAAGTGGTACCGGGGCGGCATGCAGGATTGGGAAGTATTGGGCTTGACCACGGTCAAACCTGTCAAATAATTGACTGAACAAAAAACGGGGCTTGAAGCCCCGTTTTTTTCACCCTATAATCCTACGAGTGCAGCTAAACCTGGCTGTCATTCAGCGCCAGGGAATGAAGAAAGTCTTGGCAAGCGCTAAATGCAATCATAAGGAGGCATGCCACCTCCCCTGCGGGCTGAATCCGGCGTTGACCTTCAAGTATTGAAACCGGGTACAAGAGCTACCCTATGCGGCTCAACGCACAGACTGTCTGCCCCATGAAGTTTACGTTGACACATTCGGACACCGAATGACATCGACCTAATGGCCAACCAAAAACCATGGACCGATTTCGCCACGTGGCGTTGCCGCGCAAATTGAAGCCACCTAAAAGGTAAACCCATGACACCTATCCAATATTCAGCTTTGTTCGTTGCGGTCTGTGCTGTTGCTGCCTGCGCCCAACCCGGTGTCGCACCGCAGCCGTCATCCGACGAGGACCGCCTTGAACAGCGCTTTCAGCGACTCGATGCGAATGGCGATGGCTTTGTCATCTGGAAAGAGGCCGCACCATTGCGCGCACGTGATTTCAGGCACATGGACAGCAACAAGGATCGTGCGATCACGCAGGCTGAATACACGGCGGCATTGCCGTTTGCTGTCTTTGACCAGAACGCGGACGGTGCAATTTCCAGGGAGGAGTTTCTGGCCACGCACCACAGAATGTTCATGAGATTTGATGCCGACGCGGATCAGCGCATTTCCTTTCTTGAATTCGCCACGGCGCAGCGTGCGGCAGGGAGATAAGGATCATGCGCACCTCTTCAGGAGCATCCGTTCTGTGCGGTTTGATGCTGGCGGCCGCCGTGACGGTTACATACGCTGACGGTGCCGGCATCGCACTGAAAGGCAATGACCGTGGCGCGCCAGCATGCATTGCCTGTCATGGTGCACAGGGTGAAGGCAATGCGGCGAGCGGTTTCCCGCGTCTGGCCGGGCTTGATGCCGGTTATTTGCAGACCCAAATGGAGGCCTTCGCTTCGGGGAAACGCAAGAATGCGATGATGGCGCCGATTGCCCTGGCGCTTGACGCAACCGAGCGCAAGCAGCTTGCAGATTATTACAGCGGGTTAGGCCGCTCGATCAGCGTAGTCAAGCCCGCAGTAAGGCAAGCAGACGTGGCCGCGCCCGACTCGGGTGAACCGGGTGCACATCTCGCGCTCAAGGGACGCTGGGGAGACGGTTTGCCCGCATGCGTCCAGTGCCATGGCAGCTCGGGAGCCGGTGTCGGCAGTGTTTTTCCGGCGCTGGCCGGACAGTCCGCGCTGTATATCGAAAACCAGTTACGCGCCTGGCAACAAGGTACGCGTGCGCCCGGCCCACTGGGCTTGATGAAAGTGATCTCGGACAAATTATCCGCCGATGATGTTCGGGACGTGGCGGCGTATTTCGCGGCGCTTCCCCCGAGTCGTGCATCAAAAGGAGTCATGCCATGAAGGGCCGCACATTGGGTGTATTGATTGCCGCCATGGTGGCGATTGCGGCGGTCTTCATCATCATGGCCATGCGACCTGAGCCTGCTGAAAAACGCAAACCTGTCGTGCCAGATGCCACACTTGCCCTGGCAGCGATCGCCACGCCCGCAACCCCTGCCAGGCCTGTAACGGCCGCAATCGCCTTCCAGCCGCCATCCGAGGCAGCGATGCCGAACGACGAGTTTGGCAAAGTGGTGAAACTGGGTCACGACATCTTTACCCAGACCGAACGTTATGCAAGTCAGTACAACGGCAGCACGAACATGAATTGCAGCAGCTGCCATCTGGATGCAGGGCGCCTTGCCGACTCTGCACCGCTATGGGCTGCGTTTGTCAGTTATCCGGCATACCGCAGCAAGAACGATAAGGTGAATACTTTTGCCTCGCGGATACAAGGCTGCTTCATGTACAGCATGAACGGCAAGGCGCCGCCACTCGGCGACCCGGTGCTGATCGCGCTCGAAAGCTACGCTTACTGGCTGGCGAGTGGTGCGCCGGTTGATCCCACCATCGCTGGCCGCGGTTATCCAAAAGTCCCCAAACCGCCTTTATCGCCCGACTACGCGCGCGGCCAGCAGGTATTTTCGCAGCATTGCGCGCTCTGTCACGGCGCCGACGGCGCAGGTCAGACCGACGCGAACGGACAGCCGAACTTTCCCGCGTTATGGGGTGAAAAGTCGTTCAACTGGGGCGCTGGCATGAGCAATCTGAAAAATGCGTCGGGTTTCATCAAGGCCAACATGCCGCTGGGCCTGGGGGGAACGCTGAGTGATCAGCAAGCCTGGGATGTCGCCCTGTTCATGAACAGCCATGAGCGGCCGCAAGATCCGCGGTTCAAAGGTTCGGTCGCGGCCACGCGCGCCCAGCATCACGATTCGCCCAATGACCTCTATGGAACAACCGTGAACGGGCATCTGCTGGGGTCTGGAAAGTTGCAGGCAAACTGACTGCGTTCTGGAGAAGCCACACCCCAGGACACAGTGGCTGAATCAGACGTGCGGGGTTACCGGCGGCAGAATCGATGCCGGTTCGGCTTCGATCGTGATGATTTCGAACGCCATGCTCGCAAGATCGGCCATGATGTAGGTCGGTGGCGCACCGACGCCCCCAACAGTGCCGGGATTGATCAGCCAGGTCTGCCCGCCCTTGACGGTGGCGACTTGTGAAATGCTGGATTGATGGTCATGGCCGCAACACACCAAGTCGTAGTCGCCCGTGCAGGCAAGCGCTTGGGCGTAATGCGGGTAATGCACCAGAAACAAATTGCGGTCGGCCAGGGTGAACGCGGCATCCTGGCCGTGATAGCGGATCACGCTATTGGGCTCGGCCGCCAGGCGGCTCATGTTGTAGAGGTCGCCCGTGTTGTTGCCGTGGATGACATGGACCGGCAATTCGAATTTCTGCAGCACGCGCAAGGTGGTCGGCGCGACCACATCGCCGCAATGCAACACTGCCTCTGCTCCGTTCGCCTTGGCATGTTCAACCGCTGCGCCCAGCAGGCGGCGGTTGTCGTGGGAGTCGGAGAGGATGCAGACCTTCATGGCTAGAATGCGGGCTTATCGCTGCTGTTGCGGTAACGCTCGACGCCGGCCAGAATTTCAGCCCGGGCGTCGTCTACGCCCACCCAGCTTTCGACCTTGACCCATTTGCCCTTTTCCAGATCTTTGTAGTGTTCGAAGAAATGGGAAATCTGCGCCAGCAGCCAGGGCTGCACATCCTCGGGCTTGGTTACGTTCGAATACAGGCTGCAGAGCTTGTCGACCGGAACCGCCAGCAATTTGCCATCCACGCCGGCTTCATCCGTCATTTTCAGCATGCCGATCGGGCGGCAACGCACCACCACGCCGGTGATCAGCGGAATCGGCGTGATCACCAGCACGTCGACAGGGTCGCCGTCTTCGGACAGGGTGTGCGGGATGTAACCGTAGTTGCAGGGATAGTGCATGGCGGTGGACATGAAACGGTCGACAAACATGGCGCCAGACTCCTTGTCGACTTCGTACTTGATCGGTTCGCCGTGAGCAGGAATTTCGATGATGACGTTGAAATCATCGGGCAGATTGCGACCGGAACTGACTAGATTAAGGCTCATGGATGTCACGCAAACAGGGAAAGGCGGGCATTATACCTGCCCCATCGCTGGCATCGATCGACCGTCATATCACCCTATAATCCAGCTATTTGCATGGCGTTCTTCACACCGATATCCCCTTCCCGCAGCCAGTCCGGACTCGCGGGTGCCGCCGACGCGCTGTATCTGGCCGAACTGGCGCGGCAAGCCGCGCCGCTGGTGGTGGTGTGCGCCAGCGCCTGGGACGCCAATCGCCTGGCCGAGGAGTTGCGCTGGTTCGACCCCGAACTGCGCATCTGCGCCTTCCCCGACTGGGAAACCCTGCCTTACGACACGTTTTCGCCCCACCCCGACCTGATTTCGGAGCGGCTGGCAACGCTGTACCAGATTTCGCGCGGTGAATTCGACATTGCTGTGGTGGCGCTTTCCACCGCGCTGTACCGACTGGCGCCGCCGGCGTTTCTGGCTGCGCACACGTTTTTTCTCAAGCAGAAAGACACCCTCGACGAAGCAGCCTTCCGCACGCAAATGATGCTGGGCGGCTACAACCATGTAAACCAGGTGTTCGCGCCGGGCGAGTTTTCGATCCGCGGCGGCTTGATCGATTTGTTCCCGATGGGCAGTACGCTGCCGTACCGGATCGACCTGTTCGACAACGAAATCGATACGTTGCGTGCGTTCGATGTCGATACCCAGCGCAGCATTTATCCGGTGGGTGAAATCCGCCTGCTGCCCGCGCGCGAATTCCCGCTCGACGAAACCGGCATCACCCGCTTCCGGCAGAATTTCCGCGAACGCTTCGAGGGCGATCCGTCCAAGTGCAAGCTGTACAAGGACGTCAGCAATGGCCTCGCGCCCGGCGGAATCGAGTATTACCTGCCGCTGTTTTTTGATGAGACAGCAACCCTGTTCGACTACCTGCCCAAGCAGACCACGCTGGTGAGCCATGGCGCGCTCGACCCCGCCGGCCAGGCGTTCTGGGCCGATGCGCAAAGCCGCCACCGCCTGCTGTCGGGCGACAAGGACCGTCCGCTGCTGCCGCCCGCCGAGCTTTTCTTGCCGACCGATGCCTTTTTCACCCGCGCCCGAGACTACGCGCGCCTCGATGTCAGCCAGACCCGCAGCGAGCAGGCCGGAAGTGGCCTCGCACATCCTGTGCCACCGATTTCGGTAGATCGACGCGAAGCGCTGCCGGTCGTGCGTCTGGCCGGCTTTATCGCGCATTTCAAGGGCCGGACCCTGATCGTCGCACCCTCCGCCGGGCGTCGCGAAACCCTGCATGAATATCTAGCCGAGCATGGCATTGTTGCCACGCTGTGCGACAACTGGGCAGACTGCCAGCAGCGCAGCGACCCCGTCCTGCTCACCTACGGCCCGCTTGCCGAAGGCTTCGTGGGCGATACCACCCCGCTCGCGGTCATCACCGAAACCGAGCTTTACGCGATTCCGCCGAAAACCCGGCGCACCCGCGAGGCGCGCGCCACGCAGATCGATAATCTGCTGCGCGACCTCTCGGAACTGAAGCCGGGCGACCCGGTGGTGCACGCGCAATATGGCGTCGGCCAGTATCTCGGCCTCGTCAACATGGATCTGGGCGATGGCGACACCGAGTTTTTGCACCTCGAATACGCCAAGGGCGACAAGCTCTACGTGCCGGTCGCCAGCCTGCACCTGATTTCGCGCTACAGCGGCGCCGGCGAAGGCGCGGCGCCGCTGCACAAGCTCGGCACCGACCAGTGGGAAAAGGCGCGCCGCCGCGCGATGCAGGCCGCGCGCGATACCGCCGCCGAATTGCTCAATCTGTATGCCTTGCGCGCCGCGCGCGAAGGCCATGCGTTCGAGTTTTCGCTGCACGACTACGAAGCCTTCGCCGAAGGCTTCGGCTACGAAGAAACGCCCGACCAGGCTGCGGCCATTGCCGCTGTCATGGCCGACATGCAGTCGGGCAAGCCGATGGACCGGCTGGTGTGCGGCGATGTCGGTTTCGGCAAGACCGAGGTCGCGCTGCGCGCCGCATTCATGGCGGTGATGGGCGGTTACCAGGTGGCTGTGCTGGTTCCTACAACGCTCCTTGCGGAGCAGCACTTCCAGAACTTCTCCGACCGCTTCTCGGCCTGGCCGGTCAAGCTGGCCGAACTGTCGCGCTTCCGCAGTCCCAAGGAGCAGGCCGAAGCCCTGCAGGCGCTGACCGACGGCAAGCTCGACATCGTCATCGGTACCCATCGCCTGATCCAGAAAGACGTGAAGTTTGCGCGCCTGGGCCTGGTCATTCTTGACGAGGAGCACCGCTTTGGCGTGCGCCAGAAAGAACAACTGAAAGCGCTACGCGCCGAAGTCGATGTGCTGACCCTGACTGCCACGCCGATTCCGCGCACTCTGGCGATGTCGCTCGAAGGCATCCGCGACTTCTCGGTGATTGCGACCGCGCCGCAGAAACGGCTGGCGGTCAAAACCTTCGTCCAGTCTTTTTCCAGCGGGCTGATCCGCGAGGCCGTACTGCGCGAGCTGAAGCGCGGCGGCCAGGTGTACTTTCTGCACAACGAAGTCAGCACGATCCAGAACATGTTCGAGATGCTGGAAAAGCTGCTGCCCGAAGCCCGCATCCGCGTCGGCCATGGTCAGCAAAGCGAGCGCGAACTGGAGCAGGTGATGCGCGACTTTTACCAGCAGCGCTTCGACATCCTGCTGTGCACAACCATCATCGAAACCGGCATCGATATCCCCACGGCCAACACCATCCTGATCAATCGCGCCGACAAGTTCGGCCTGGCGCAACTACACCAGTTGCGTGGCCGGGTCGGCCGTTCGCACCATCAGGCCTTCGCCTACCTGCTGGTGGAGGAGGATCGCACCATCACACCGCAGGCGAAGAAGCGCCTGGAAGCCATTCAATTGATGGAAGAATTGGGTTCCGGCTTCCATCTGGCGATGCACGATCTGGAAATCCGCGGTTGCGGTGAAGTGCTGGGCGACAAGCAAAGCGGCGAAATCCTCGAAGTCGGTTTTTCGCTGTACAACGACATGCTGGCTGGCGCAGTCGCCAGCCTGAAAGCAGGCAACGAGCCCGATATGAGCCAGCCGCTGGGCGTGGTGTCCGAAATCAATCTGCACCTGCCCGCGTTGCTGCCAGTCGAATACTGCCCCGACGTGCACGAGCGGCTGGTGCTATACAAGCGACTGGCGAGCGTACATATCCTGGACGATTTGACCCAGTTGCAGGAAGAACTGATCGACCGCTTCGGCGCCCTGCCCGACCCGGCGCGGGCGCTTCTAAGCACCCATCGCCTGCGGCTGGCGGCCAAGCCGCTCGGCATTCTCAAGGTCGACGCCAGCGCGGAGAGCATCACGCTTCAATTCGTGCCGCAGCCGCCAATCGATCCGGGCCGCATCATCCAGCTCATCCAGTCCCGGCGCGACATCAAATTGGCGGGCGAAAACCGCCTGCGCTGGACTTTGCCCGCAACGGGCGATGCTGGAGTCGCCTCGGACACGCGGGTTGCACATGTCATTACCTTGTTTAACTTGCTTAAATAAACCGTTGAAATGAATCTGATTATTCAGGGAAAAGATATTCCCACGCCCAGCCTCAAGCAGCTTGCCAAACTCAGTGGTGCTGACGCCATCGAGGCCGTCTCGCTTACTGCTTTCCGGCTGCAGAAGGCCCACGAATCGACGCGCGCCGAGGTGGCCGCCTGGTGTGAAGCAAACGCGCTCGATTGCGGCTGGGTGCCGGCCGGGCGCCGCATCGGTGATTTCGGCCTGCTTGTGATGGATATGGACTCGACCCTCATCACCATCGAATGCATCGACGAAATCGCCGACATGCAGGGCCTCAAGCCGCAAGTGTCCGCCATCACCGAAGCCGCCATGCGCGGCGAGATCGACTTTGCCGAAAGCCTGCGTCGCAGGGTGGCGCTGCTGGCTGGGCTGGACGAATCTGCCCTGCAGCGCGTGTACGACGAGCGCCTGCAACTTTCCCCCGGCGCCGAGGCCTTGCTGGCGGCGGTGCGCGCAGCCGGAATCAGGACCCTGCTGGTATCGGGCGGCTTCACTTTTTTTACCGAGCGCCTAGAAACACAATTGGGACTCGATTACACCGCCGCCAACACGCTGGAAATCATCGATGGCAAACTCAGCGGACGCGTGCTCGGCGAGATAGTCGATGCACAAGCCAAGGCGGACTGGCTCAATCAGGTGCGTACGACGCTGGGGCTCAAGCGTGAACAGGTGATTGCTGTGGGTGACGGCGCAAATGACCTGAAAATGATGGCGGAAGCAGGCGTCAGCATTGCTTACCATGCCAAGCCCGTGGTGCGCGCACAGGCCAGCCAGGCGCTTAACCGGGTGGGACTGGACGGGGTGATTCCCTTGCTGGGCGGTGCCTGAATCCGTTTATCGAAAAGAGGCTAAAGAAACCAGGCGAACTGCCGATAGTCCAATTGACTGAAAAGGGCGTCCATCGCTCGAACCCCTCGACCAGGATCTACCGTGAAAATCAACAAGCCCACCACTCCGCCTGCCACCGCCAAAGTTTCTGCCTCCAAGGGTAAAAGCGCGGGCAAGACGCCGACCCCGGCTGGCGGCAGCGATTCACTTACGCTGACTGAGTCGAGCACCCGCATCCGTTCGCTTGAGTCCCAATTGGCGTCCGTCGATATCGCGGATGCTGCCAAGATCGAGTCGGTCAAAGCGGCGCTTGCAAATGGTACTTTTACCGTTGATGCAGAAGTTGTGGCTGACCGCCTGATCGACCATACGAAAGAAGCCCTGCGCAAACGCCCGCGTAAAAAGTAAAATCATCGCCTCTGATCTTTTCGAGGCACAGCATGAACACCCTTCAACTCAACATAACCGGCATGACCTGCGGTGGCTGTGTCAACAGCGTGCAAAACGTTTTGGCCGCCTTGCCGGGCGTCGAATCCGTGCAGGTCACGCTTGACCCGGGCATCGCCAAGGTGGTCTATGACCCCAGCCGCATCGCCCCTGCCGCCCTTCAGCAAGCGGTCATCGATGCGGGATTTGGCGCAACGCTCTGATCGACGGATTGCCCGCGTGCCGGGCGGCTTGCAACTACTTACACAGATTCGCCAGCGTTTCAGGGCAATGCACCATATTGCCCTGAACGTAATCGACTCCAATCTGCTGCAATAGCGCCAGAATCGCATCCGATTCGACAAACTCGGCCACGGTCTGCAGACCCATTTGATGTCCGATGGTGTTGATTGCTTCGACCATGGCGCGGTCAACAGGATTTCTGACGATATCGCGCACAAATGTGCCGTCGATTTTGAGATAGTCGACCTTCAGGTTTTTCAGATACACGAAGGACGACAGCCCGCTGCCAAAGTCATCGAGCGAAAACCGGCATCCGAACGCGCGCATCGCTTCGATAAACTCGTTGACGACAACCAGGTTGCCTATCGCTGCCGTTTCGGTAATTTCAAAACACAGATGCGGCCCCAGTTCAGGCGTTTCCTGGAGATAGGCAAGCAGCATGCTGCGAAACTCGGGCGCTTTGAGCGAAGTGCCCGACAAGTTGACCGCAAACAGGCAAGGCTGCGCCTGCACCAGCGTCAGATGGTTTCGGCAAACCCGTATCGCTTCCCGGATGACCCAGGCGTCGATCGCCGGCATCAACGAATAGCGCTCGGCTGCCGGAATGAAGGCCATGGGGGGGATTTCAGAGCCATCCTCATCAACCATGCGCAACAGCAACTCAACATGGCGAGCTGCACCGGGCGCGCCATCGGTACGGCGGATCTCCTGCCACAGCAGGCGTAGCTTATGCTCCTCCAGCGCATGCTGGATGCGCGTGACCCACTGAATTTCGCCCCGATGGCGCAACAGATCGGAATCGCTGCTTTGGTACAGATGAATCTGGTTCCGGCCCCGGTCTTTTGCGACATAACAGGCTGCATCGGCTGCCGTCATCAGGTTGGACAGCGCGCCGCTGTCACGGTTGATCGCCACCATGCCGACGCTCATCCCGACCGCAAAAATACGGTCCTCCCATTTAAAACGGAAACGTTGCACTTCTGCCAGAAAGGTCTCGGCCACTTCAAGTGCATCCTGAATGTTGCAGTTTTCAAGCAGCAAAGCGAATTCATCGCCACCGAGACGCGCAAGCGTGTCGCGTTCGCGCAATTTACCTTTAAGCAACTGGGTTAACTGCCGCAGCAGTTCGTCGCCAGCCGCATGACCACAGGTGTCATTGATCACCTTGAACTGATCGAGATCCATGTAGCACAGCGCATGTTCCCGGTCGTTTTGCAAGGCCGACAGCAGGATGTGTTCAAGACGCTGCTCAAACTCGCGGCGGTTGATGAGCCCGGTCAGGACATCGTGGCTGGCCTGAAACACCAGGCGCGCGGTGGCCTGGTCGATTTTTTCCTGCATCTGACCCTGCATGGCCTGGAGATGCGCGGCCATATGGTTGACGCCGCGTTGCAGCGTGCCCAGTTCCGCCTGGCTGCTTGGCGTGACACGCTCATTCAGATGCCCCTCGCCAATTCGGCTCACGGTATGGGTCATGGCCAGAATCGGGCGCGTTATCTGTCGACCGATGCGCCAGGCGAGATAAAGGCTGACGCCCAGACCCGCCAGCAGAATCAGCAGACTGCGCACGATGGCCTCGCGCTGGCTCTTGAACGTGGCGTTGCGCGATACATCCAGCCCTACCCAGCCCAACAGTTTTGTCTGCGATTCAAATTCGGGGGTATCCAGGGTGTCAAACGTCTGGAAATCGTCCACCACCAACTCGGTGCGCGTAATCGGCGCGAAATACACCAGCCGATCCTTGTACTCGACCAAGTGCATGCGATTGGCTGGCAGTTTGCCCTTCATGGCATTGCTCCAGGTGCCCTGCCCTGCTTGCGCCAGCCGCTGGCCATTTTCAGTGAACACAGCCACGCCCCGAATATCCGGTTCGATGGCCGCCTTATCGAGCAGCGTCTGCAGCACCTCGGCATTGCCTGACGCCACGCCATACTCGGCTGCCGGCGCCAACTGGCGCGCTATCGCCGCCGAGCGGGTGCGCAGAGACTGGTCGAGATCGTCGATCTTTCCGGTAATGAGCTCGAACAACAGCAAGATTCCGATGATCGCCATGGGCACCAATGCCAGACCCACTACGCGCCCGCGCACACCAATCGTCGCCATCAGCGAATGCCCCCCAAACGTTTTTCCAACTCGGCTTCGGGTTGCAAGGTAAAACCAAGCGAACGTGCGACCTGTTCATTGATCGAAATACTGAAATACGCAGGATATGCGGGCGCCGGCAAGCGAGTCATCGATCCAAGCAGCGCATTACTGATCCATTCGGCTGTCTGGCGGCCGATTTCTGCGGGGCTGGAGTGTAGCGACAACAAGGCACCGGCCCGCGTCAACGAACGCGAATAGCCGAACACCGGATCGCGATAGCGATAGGACGTCAGCAAGATGCTCTGTGCGGTATTGCGGTTGAATACGACAGGATCGGGAAGCGCCAGTAATAAATCGGCTTCAGACAGGACGTTCTCGAGTGGCGTGATCAGCTGTTCGTCTTTGGCCAGGATCGCATTTGTCAGAACGAGCCCCTGCTTGTCCATGGCAGCTTGAAGTTCGCCTAGCAAACCGCTCTGGTTCGCACTCAACAGCACACCGACGCGCCGCGCAGATGGAAAAGCCAGGCGAATCAAGGCTGCTTGTCGCTCGATCGGCTGGTCAATATAAATAGCCGAGGCGAGGCGATTGCCGTTGTCGGTAAGCTGACTGCGGCCTGTCTTGAGATACCACGCGCGCGGTACAAGCACCGCCAGAATTGGAGGCGCATTGGGCAAGTCGGCCAACGCATCGGCGGCAAGCACGCCGACTGCAACAGCAAGACGGGTCGATTTCAGGGAGGCAGGCGTCAATCCTCGGGCATTGATCCGGACCGCCTCATGGCCACTGTCATCGAGG
>NCCT01000143.1 GCA_002279795.1 Hydrogenophilales bacterium 12-61-10 | reverse complement strand
CTAGTATAAGTACACACAAATAACGATACATGTATTATGCTGTTGCATATCCATCCCGAGCTGAGGAATTGGCCATGCGACAGACCGAATTGCACCTTACCGATGAGGAACGTGAGTTGATTGAGTCGTACCGGGCAAAGGGTTCGCACCACGCGCGGGAAGTCAATCGGGCGCATGTGCTTTCCGCGCTTGATCGCGGCATTCCGGAGGCCCAGATCATGGCGGTTCTCGGCGTTGGGCGGATGCTTATCTGGCGGACGCGATCCGCATACCTGGAGGGCGGTGCGGAATACGCACTGCGCGATGCCGCGCGCCCGGGCAAGCCCCGGCAGTACGACACCGATGTCGAAGCGCAAATCTCCGCACTGGCTTGCTCGACGCCTCCAGCGGGTGCCCGGCGCTGGACGATTGCATTGCTGGAGCAAGCCGCGCGAGCACAGCCGGGGATTGACTCGATCAGCCGCGAAACCATTCGTCGGCTGCTAAAAAAAACTGCCTCAAACCGTGGCGCAAACTGATGTGGTGCATCGGCAGACTGACGGAGGAATATCGGCAGCGGATGTACGACCTGCTCGATCTTTATGCCCGTCCGTTCCGTCAGGGGGAACCCGTTGTTTGCCTGGACGAGAAGAGCAAGCAACTGCTCAAGGACTCCCGTACGCCTTTGCCGATCCGTCCGGGAACCCCCATCCGGCAGGATTACGAATATGTGCGCGCCGGCACCTGCAATCTGTTCGTGGCAGTGGAGCCCAAGGGCGGGCGGCGAACGGTCTTGGTTACCGACCGCCGCACCAAGCCCGACTTCGTGGCCTTCGTCCGGTATCTGCTCGAACAGGTCTATGCCACGGCGCGTCGCGTCCATCTGGTCATGGACAACCTTAATACCCATTTCCGCAAGTGCTTCGAGGAAGTGCTCGGCGTCAAGGAGGCGAAAGCGCTTCTGCGCCGGGTCGTCTTTCACTACACCCCGAAACACGCCAGTTGGCTCAACATGGCGGAAATAGAAATCGGCATTCTGGATCGCCAGTGTCTGAATCGGCGCTTGCCCAACCGCGCCGCACTCGTTGCCGAGGTCGATGCCTGGCAGCAGCACAGAAATGCCGACCAGCGAGGCATCGCGTGGTCGTTCTGCCGACCAGCGAGGCATCGCGTGGTCGTTCACTCGGCAGGACGCGGATAAGAAAATGGCTCGACATTATGTCTCGTAATTATTATGTCAATATACTAGTGTGGTTTTTTTCATGTTGTTGCTCCCAAAAAAGTGAGGATAAAAATCAGCAGGGTTGGAATGGCGGAGGGCAACGTTTCAACTTCGAAGCGTTCTCTTGGGAACCTGATTCCATCAATGAGTAGTCAGGAGCCGTGCCGTACCTGACAGCTTATAAGCACTGAGCATGCCAAAAAACGTGAACTGTTATGAATATGTTTAATAACAATGTGTTAGAGGTTTTTTAGGGACGTGGCTAGGGGGTGGTTAATCGATGGAAGCAACAGTCTGTAAAAAAACCGACAGAAAGAAGAGAGGATTTTGCAGGACGGAGGCGTGCGCGCGCGTTCCGTAAAGCCGGTCTGACGTGGTCTTGCCAGGGCGGATCAGGTCAGGTCGCGACAACTTAAGGTGGCCCCCAAGAATTAGGAAGCCCTGAAAGCCTGATCGGGAAATATCAAGTGTGGCGAGGCAGGGGCCGCCGGCCACCGAAAAGGCGTGGCATCAGCGAACCCGCGATCATGCCCGCTGCGCTGGCCAGCAAGCCCACGAACTGCGGCGGCAGGGCCGCTTCGGGCGCGATGAATTCCATCGCGATCCAGGTCGTCAGGCCCAGCACAATCGACAGGCCGGCGCCGGCATTGTTGGCGCGCTTCCAGTAGAGCCCGGCCACCAGTGGCACGAAAGCGCAGGCCAGCGTGATCTTGTAGGCGTTGGCGACCATGGTGTGAATGCTGGTTTCGCTCTGCAGCGACCACAGCGAGTAAACGACGACCAGCAGGGTGAAGACGACGACGACGCTGCGGGTGATCCACAGCAGTTTTGTCTGGCTCATGCGGTGATGCGGCATGAGTTCCTTGATGATGTTTTCGGAGATGGTGACGGACGGTGCGAGCAGGGTGCCGGAGGCGGTGGACATGATGACCGAGAGCAGGGCGCCGTAAAAAATGATCTGCGCGTAGAGCGGCAAATGCGCCTTGACGAAGGCGGGCAGAACTTGCTGGGCGTCTTGCGCCAGCAGGCTGGCGGTCAGCGCGGGGTCGACCAGGGTGGCGGCATAGGTGAGGTAGATCGGCACGGCAGCGAAGGCGAAGTACAACACGCCGCCGATGACGGTGCCCCACACGGCAATGCGTTCGTTTTTCGAGGTATTGGCGCGCTGGAATACATCCTGCTGCGGGATCGAACCCAGCCCCATGGTGAGCAGGCCGGCGACGAACGTGACAATGGCGGCCCACTCCAGCGGCGGCCAGAATTCGAACTTGCCGGCAGCGGCGGCGTGCGCGATCACCGGTGCGATGCCGTCGACCGCGGGCATGTCGCCCACCAGTTTCGCAATCCATAGCAATGTAGATGCCCTGCGCCTGGGTGATGATGCCGTCCGACAGCACGTTGAACACCAGCCCCAGCGCCACCACCTGCGCTGATACCCAGCCCAGGTAGGACAGCGCGATCGCCAGCGAAATCACCATCTCGACCGGCCGGTTGTAGCGCGCGCGAAAATAGTCGCCCAGCGTCATCAGCTTCATGCGGTACAGCGGGCGAGCGAAAAACAGGCCGAACAGGATCAGCGCGAGCGAAGCGCCGAACGGATCGGCGATCGTGCCGCCAAGATTCTCGGCAAGGAAGGTAGCGGGGATGCCGAGCACGGTTTCGGCGCCGAACCAGGTGGCGAACACCATTGCCACCACCACGATCATCGGCAGCGAGCGACCGGCGGTGATGTAATCGCTGGCGGAGTGGACCTTGGTGGCGGCATAAAAGCCGATGCCGAGCGAGACGACCAGATAGGCGATGACGAAACCGATCAGCATGGCGAGCCTTTATCGCAGGAGAAGGAAGAGTGCAGTGGCCGTCAGGGTGGCGAGCAGGCCGGCGATGAGACCGAGCCAGCGATTGCGGGTGTGCTGCTGGTGCAGCATCAGCGTGAGGCCGGCTTCCAGTTGCGCCAGGCGGTTTTCGTTCAGGGCCTGGTGTGCGAGTCGCGGCAGTTGCGGCAGCAGCGCCGCCCATTTGGGCGCTTCGGTCTTGAGGTTGTTGACCAGCGCGCGCCAGCCCATCTGCTCGTTCATCCAGCGTTCGAGGAAGGGCTTGGCGGTTTTCCACAGGTCGAGCTCGGGGTCGAGCTGGCGGCCGAGGCCTTCGATGTTGAGCAGGGTTTTTTGCAGCAACACCAGCTGCGGCTGGATTTCGACATGGAAGCGGCGCGACGCCTGAAACAGCTGCAACAGTACGCGGCCGAAGGAAATGTCCTTCAGCGGGCGGTCGAACACCGGCTCGCACACCGCGCGCACCGCGGCTTCGAGCTCGTCGATGCGGGTATCGGCCGGCACCCAGCCGGACTCCAGATGCGCCAGCGCCACGCCCTTGTAGTCGCGCTGGAAAAAGGCGAGGAAATTGCGCGCGAGGTATTGCTTGTCGACCTCGGTGAGCGTGCCCATGATGCCGAAGTCGAGCGCGATGTATTGCTCGGAACCGGCACGCACCAGGATGTTGCCGGGGTGCATGTCGGCGTGGAAAAAGCCGTCGCGGAACACCTGGGTAAAGAAGATTTCCACTCCGCGCGCGGCAAGCGCCGGGATGTTGGTACCGGATTCACGCAGGCGCTCGATCTGGCTCACCGGGATGCCGTCCATGCGGTCCATCACCATGACGTCGCGCGCGCAGTAGTCCCAATACACCTCGGGCACCCGCAGCAGTGGCGAATCCTTGAAGTTGCGCCGCAGCTGCGAGCAGTTGGCGGCTTCGCGCATCAGGTCGAGCTCGTCGCCCAGATGCTTCTCGAACTCGTCGACCACTTCGCGCGGGCGCAAACGCTTGCCGTCGGCAAACAGTTTTTCGACCAGGCCGGCTGCGGCGTAAAGCAGCGATACATCGTGCGCGATCACCGGCGCGATGCCGGGGCGCAGGACCTTGACGGCGACGGCGGTGCCGTTGTGCAGGCGCGCGAAATGCACCTGCGCCACCGAAGCTGACGCGACTGGCGTGGCGTCGAATTCGGCGAACACTTCGGCCAGCGGCTTTTTGTAGGCGGCTTCCAGCGAGGCGATCGCCTCATTCGACGGAAAGGGCGGCACGCGATCCTGCAGCAGCGCCAGTTCGTCGGCGATGTCGAGCGGAATCAGGTCGCGGCGGGTGGACAGCATCTGGCCGAACTTGACGAAAATCGGGCCCAGCGCTTCAAGCGCAAGCCGCAGGCGCATCCCGCGCGGCTGATTCAGCGGCCGCCAAAACAGCAGCGCTTGAACCAGCCAGCGCAGCGGGCGCACGCGTTCGTGTCCCAGAAAGAATTCTTCCAGGCCGAAGCGCAGGCCGACGCTGAGGATGCGAAACAGGCGCAGCAGTTTCATGGCTGGCGGGTGTCCTGCTGGCGTGCGGCAATCAGGTTCAGCCGTGCCTCCAGCCGCGCGGTGTCGTCGGCCAGCGTGTCCACTGCATGATTGAAACGGCCAATATCGACGCCGCGCGCCATCAGTTCGGCTTCTTCGACGACATATTCGCTGGCATTGCGACCCAACGCCGACGCGCTGCGGGCGATCGCTGCGAGCGCATCACGGCCGGCCGCATGCAGGCGATGGGCGGCGATGTCGCCCACCAGCGGCGCGAGGTCGGCTTCGACATCCCAACTCAACTGCTTGAACACGCGGTCAAGCGTGGCGAGCAGTGCCGGGTCGCCGCTGTATTCCGCGTGGCGTAAGGCCTTGCGGCCAAAGAACGGCAGGCGGGCGACGAGCGCCGGAGTGGGGCGGATAGTGGCGTCGGGGAGATCGACGGGCGCTTCGGAAAAGTAGCCGTCGTCGGCAATCCGGAAATCGGCTTGCGCCAGCGTCAGGTCGAAACGCACTGCTGCGCCGGCATGGCGCAGCAGTGCTTCGGACGCGCCGGGCGTCTGGCGCAGCAGATGATTCAGGCTGCGTTCGATGAGCGCGGCAGCAATCAAACCTTGAATCCTTTGTGCAGCGCGACGACGCCCGCGGTGAGATTGTGATAGCTGACCTTGGAGAAGCCTGCGGTTTCCATCATGGCCTTGAGCTCTTCCTGCCCCGGATGCATGCGGATCGACTCGGCCAGATACTGGTAGCTGCCGGCATCCTGCGCCACCAGCTTGCCCATCAGCGGCAGCAGTTTGAAC
>NCCT01000057.1 GCA_002279795.1 Hydrogenophilales bacterium 12-61-10 | reverse complement strand
TTTCGGGGATGAGCGGGGTCGCCTTTTCTTTGGTTACTTTCTTTTGGCGAAACCAAAAGAAAGTGACTAGCCGCCGGGCTACCCCCGGCCAACGGTCAGCCGCCTGGCAAAGACCTCGACTACAACCAACGCGCTCTTACGCATACCCCCCATACCGATGCATCGCCGTCAGCACAATATCCTCGTGATAGTGGTGATGCAGCGCATCCAGCAGCTTGGCGTGAATGCCGCCGAATCCCCCGTTGCTCATCATCAGAACGTGATCGCCAGGGCGGGCATCGGCCACCAGTTGGGTGACGAGGGCGTCGAGTTTGTCGAACACGTGGGCTTTGTCGCCGAGCGGGGCCAAGGCGATAGCGGCGTCCCAGCCGAGGTTGGCGCCAAAGCAATAGACTTGGTCTGCGCCGGCGAGGCTGGCGGGCAGGGCGGCTTTCATGACGCCGAGTTTCATGGTGTTGGAGCGCGGTTCCAGCACGGCGAGGATGCGCGCTTTGCCGACTTTCGCGCGCAGGCCTTCGAGGGTGGTGGTGATGGCGGTGGGGTGGTGGGCGAAGTCGTCGTAGACGGTGATGCCGTGGACGGCGCCGCGCACTTCCATGCGGCGCTTGACGTTTTCGAAGCGGGAGAGACCGTCGATGGCGGTGGCGGCGGGCACGCCGGCGTGACGCGCGGCGGCGATGGCGGCGAGCGCGTTCATGCGGTTGTGTTCGCCGATGAGTTCCCATTCGACGCGGCCTTGCAGGGCGCTGTTGAAGAACACGTCGAAGTGGCCTTTGGCGTCGGGCTCGCCGGCGGTCCAGCCACCGACGCTGCCGAAGCGTTCCACCGGGGTCCACAGGCCGCGCTCGAAGACGTGTTCGATGTTTTCATCGCGGCCGTTGGCGACGATGAGGCCGTTGCCGGGGATGGTGCGCACCAGATGGTGGAACTGGGTTTCGATTGCGGCGAGGTCGGCAAAGATGTCAGCGTGGTCGAATTCGAGGTTGTTGAAGATGGCGGTGCGCGGGCGGTAATGGACGAATTTGGAACGCTTGTCGAAGAAGGCGGTGTCGTATTCGTCGGCTTCGATGACGAAGAAGGGACTGTCGGTAAGCCGCGCGGAAACCTCGAAATTTTGCGGAATGCCGCCGATGAGGAAGCCGGGGCGCAGGTGCGCGTCGTCGAGGATCCACGCCAGCATGGCGGAGGTGGTGGTCTTGCCGTGGGTGCCGGCCACCGCCAGCACCCATTTGTCTTTAAGCACGTTGTCGGCCAGCCACTGCGGGCCGGAGGTGTAGGGCAGGCCGCGTTCGAGGATGGCTTCCATCAGCGGATTGCCGCGGGTAACGACGTTGCCGACGACGAAGATGTCGGCCTTGAGGTCGGCCTGACTGGCGTCAAAACCTTCGATGAGGTCGATGCCGAGCGCGCGCAACTGGTCGGACATCGGCGGGTAGACGTTGGCGTCACAGCCGGTGACGGTATGGCCCGCGGTGCGGGCGATGGCGGCGATCCCGCCCATGAAGGTGCCGCAGATGCCGAGGATGTGGATATGCATAGTATTTCGTGAGGCTTCAGAGGTAAGGGGTTAGGGGCGGGGCATGAGCAAGGGGTCGCCGCTATTCGGCTGTTTACCCCTCACCCTTCACGCCTCACCTGCAGAGAATTATCCCACAGCGGCAGCACGCCTTTGCTGGATCAGGTGGGTGAGCAGGGCGCGCAGCTTGGCGGGGCGTAGCGGCTTGTGCAGCAGTGGATACCCGGCCTGGGTGATGCGCAAAATCGTGTCGGGAGCGGTGTCGCCGGTGACCAGCACGGCGGGGATATCGTGTCCGAACTGTTGCCGCAGGCGGGTGATGACGGCGATGCCGTCGGTGTCGCCGGGCAGCCGGTAATCGGTGACGATGACGTCGGGAATGCGGTCGAGGCTGACCAGTCCCTGTTCGGCTTCGGCCACGCTGTGCGCGGTCACCAGGTCGATATGCCAGTTATCGAACAGCTCGGCCATGCCGCGCAGGATCGCGGACTCGTCGTCCACCAGCACCACCAGGGCGTCGGCGGCCAGCTTGCCGGGCGCGGCGAGCGGCAAGGGCGAGCGGATCAGGCGCGCATCGCCGCAGGGCACGTCGATGCTGAATGCCGATCCCCGCCCGGGGCGCGACAGCAGGTCGACGCGGTGCCCCAGCAGCCGGCTCAGGCGCGAGACGATGGCAAGCCCCAGCCCGAGGCCCTTGCTGCGGTCGCGCGCCGTATTGTCGAGCTGGACGAATTCCTGAAACACGCTTTCCTGCTGCTCGGGCGGGATGCCGTGCCCGCTGTCGATCACGCTGAGGCGCAGCATGCGGCCGCGCCGGCGGCAGGCCACCAGCACGCCGCCCTTGTCGGTGTAGCGAATGGCGTTGGCGATCAGGTTGAGCAGGATGCGCTCGATCAGCAGGGGGTCGCTGTAGAGGGTGACGTCGATCGGATGAAAGCGCAGCCGCAGATTTTTTTCTGCGGCGAGCGGGCTGAACTGCTTGTTCAGGTTGTCCAGCAGGCTGCCCAGCGAGAAATGCACCGGGTGCGTCTCGATGGTGCCGGCGTCGAGGCGCGAAATGTCGAGCAGGGAATTGAGCAGCAGTTCCATGGCGGCGGTCGAGGCCTCGATGTTGTCGATCAGGCCCTGGATGCCGGGTTGCAGGTTGCGCGTTTTCAGGGCGGCGACGAATAGCGACAAGGCGTGCAGGGGCTGCCGCAAGTCATGGCTGGCCGAGGCAAAAAAGCGTGATTTGGCTTGATTGGCGCGCTCGGCCATGGTCTTTTTTGCAGCGAGGTCGGCGGTGGCTTCGCGGATACGCTTTTCCAGTTCGCCACGGTGCGCCTGCAAGGCTTCGGCCATGTCGTTGACCCCGGCAGCGAGCGCGCCGACTTCCCCGGCCGGGGGCAGCTGCGCACGCACCGTCAGGTCGTTGTGCGCCAGTCGCCCGACTACCTGTCCGACATGCCGCAGTTGCCCGGCCAGCCGGTTGGACAGGCGCCACGCCAGCGCGCCGGTGAGCGCCAGCGCCACCAGCATCAACAGCGCGGCATGCAGCAGCGTGTCGCGCTTGAAGGACTGGATTTGCCCGAGCGACACCCCGGCTTCGACCTGCCCCAGCTGGTTTTGCAGCGGCGCGGCATGGTCGCTGAACAGCCCGTCCTCATTCGGCCCAAGACTGGGCAGGTGGATTTCGGCGTGCTGTGTGTATTGCTCGGCGGCTGGCAGGCCATGACTGGCAATGAGCTGGCCGCGGCTGTCGCGCACGCGCGCGGTGGAAAGCCGGCTGGCTTCAAGTTCGGAGGCCAGCAGCGCATCGACGCGTTGCAGGTCGCCGCTGATCAGGGCATACGGCAGGGCGTCGGCCAGATGGCGGGCAGCATTGCTGGCGCGCGTATGCAGCGCGTCTTCGGCTGTGGCAAGGGTTTGCGAGGTGAAGTAGGCCACCATGCCGAATTCAGCGAGCATGGCCGGCAGCAGCGCAATCACCAGCATCCGGCTGCGGATGCTGGTGGGCAAGGGCAGGCGACTGAACAGATGGCGTAAAAAATCCACCGTGGTCTAGCTTTTTTGCATCAAGCGCTGGATTTCGAGCACGGCTTCGGTACGGTTGCTGACGTTGAAGGCGCGAAAAATCGCCGCGATGTGAACCTTGACCGTGCCTTCGCTCATCGCCAGCATGCCGCCGATGTTCTTGTTGGCGAAGCCCTGAACCAGCAGGCGCGCCACTTCAAACTGGCGCGCAGTCAGGCCGCTGTGCTGCAGCGCCTTGAAATCGTCGGGTGCAACGGTGTGCAGACCGCCGTGGCTGTCGTCGAAGCAGGTGGGCACATAGATGTCGCCGGCCAGCACCTTGCGCAAGGCGGCCAGCATCACTTCGGTGGACGCAGCCTTGGGAATGTAGCCCAGCGCGCCGGCTTCCAATGCGCTGCGGATATCGTGGGGTGATTCGGAGGCCGACAGCACGACCAGTGGAATGTCCGGGAATTCGCTGCGAAACAGGGTGATGCCCTGCATGCCGACGAATCCCGGCATGTTGAGGTCGACCAGTGCGAGGTCAAGGTCTGGGTGGATGCGGGTGTGGGAAAACAGGCTGGGATAATCGTGGGCATCGACGATTTCCAGCCCGGGTTCGAGTTGGGCCAGCACCTGGCGGATCCCCTCGCGCATCAGCGGGTGATCGTCGGCCAGCAGGGTTTTCATTGCGCGCGTCCAGACATGGGCGCGATTCTAGCGCCGATTTCCCGGGTGGCAGCCTGGCTGCCACCAAGCGCTTACTTGCCGCGCGTTTTGCGGCCGCCTTCGTCGATGGCAGCTTCCAGGTAGCCGAAGTAGTAATCCGGCGTCAGCATGCCGACGATGGCTTCGCCGGTATCGCCACCCTGCGGCGTCAGCACCTTGACCGTGGGCACCATGAAGACCTTGTGCGCGGCGGCGAACGCGCCCTCCGTGGTGGCGCTGCCGTCAAAGCCGGTGAGCGGCGTGGTGGCGCCGACGGTCACCTCGCGAATGATGACGCGCTTGAGATAGGCCGGATCCTTGTGCATCGGCAGCAGGTATTCGCGTTTGACGCGCTCGCAGTAGGAACAGCCCGGGCTGGTGAACACCACCAGAATCGGGACATGGCGCTGCATCGCCAGTTTGCCGTCGGCCTTGAAACTGCTGGCCTGAACCAGCCCGTCGGCCGCGCTGGCGGCGCCGGACAGCCCCAGCCCGCATGCTAAAATTGCGGCCTGGAGCATCACCTTCCAGGGTTCGATCAATCGCCTCATTGCAGTCGTTCCTTTGCGTGATGATGGAGTCGCCATGAGTGTGAGTGTCGCGCCATCATTTGCCAAATCAAACAGTCTATTCCTACCGCCATGCATACCCTGACCATTGCTTCCCGTGAAAGTGCCCTCGCCATGTGGCAGGCCGAGCATATCCGCGACCGCCTGCGCGAGCTGCACCCCGGCTGCACGGTGAGCATTCTGGGGATGACCACGCGCGGCGACCAGATCCTCGATGTCACGTTGTCCAAAATCGGCGGCAAGGGGCTGTTTGTCAAGGAACTCGAGGTGGCGCTTGAAGCCGGGCAGGCCGATCTGGCCGTGCACTCGATGAAGGATGTGCCGATGGAGTTGCCGCCCGGTTTCGAGCTGGCGGTGATCGGCGAGCGTGAAGACCCGCGTGATGCCTTCGTTTCCAACCAGTACGAACGCCTGTCCGACCTGCCGCCCGGCGGCGTGGTCGGCACCTCCAGCCTGCGCCGCGAAGCGCAACTGCGCGCGCGCTATCCGCATCTGACCGTAAAACCGTTGCGCGGCAATGTCGGCACGCGGCTGAAAAAACTCGACGAGGGCCAGTTCGACGCGATTCTGCTCGCCGCTGCCGGCCTCAAGCGGCTCGGTCTCGGCGCGCGCATCAAGAGTTTGCTGAGCGTGGAAGACAGCATTCCCGCCGCCGGACAGGGCGCGCTCGGTATCGAAATCCGCAGCGATCAGGCTGAGGTTGCGGCGATGCTGGTCGCGCTCAATCACTCCGAAACCGCCGCCTGCGTGCGCGCCGAACGCCAGGTCAGCCGCGTGCTGGGCGGCAGTTGCCAGGTGCCGCTGGGCGCGCACGCGACCCTGCAGGGCGATATCCTGCACATCACCGGCTTCGTGGCGAACCCGGACGGCAGCCAGTTCATCCACGATGCGGCCGAAGGCAGCATGGGCAACCCCGAAGCAGTCGGCCAACTGCTGGCCGACAAGCTCTTGGCACAGGGCGCGCGCGCCATTCTCGACGCCTTGCCGGCGGCATGACGCCAGGCCTGCTGCATCGCAGCGTGCTGGTGACGCGGCCGCTGCAACAGGCTGCGGGACTGGCGCAGGCGATCCAGGCGGCAGGCGGGCGCGCCTATGTTTTTCCCGCGCTCGACATCGAGGCGGTTCCAGCCGTCGAGCTTGTCGAACCGCTGGCCCATCTGGCCGCGGCGGACCTCGTTATTTTCATCAGTCCCAATGCAGCGCTATATGGCATGGCCGCCATCGGCGCATTGCCCGCGCGGGCGCAATGCCTTGCCGTCGGCCCCGGCACCGCGCGCGCGTTGGCCGTGCACGGTGTCAGCAGCGTGGTGACGCCGGATGGCCAGGACAGCGAAGCCTTGCTGGCCTTGCCGCAATTACACGATGTGGCTGGCAAGCGCGTGGTGATCGTGCGCGGCGTGGGCGGCCGCCCCGTGCTGGCCGATACGCTGCGCCAGCGCGGGGCGACGGTGCACTTCCTCGAATGCTACCGGCGGGTGCGGCCGCAAGCCGATGCCGCCGCCCTGCTGGCACAGTGGCAAGCCGGCGGCATCGATGCCGTCACGGTGACCAGCGCGGAAACCCTGCACAATCTGGCGGCGCTTCTGGGCGAGGCCGGCAGGCCGCTGTTGTTGCATACCCCGCTTTTTGCCCCACATGAGAAAATCGCCGCAGCGGCGCGTCACTTTGGCGTTGCAGAAGTCATTGCCACCGCAGGCGGCGATGCCGGCCTGGTCGATGGCTTGATTAACTGGTTCAGGAAACCCCATGACTAACCCCCCCGAAACGACTCCTGTTGCACCCACACCTGTACTTGCGCCTGCGCCCACCCGGTTTCAGGCGTTGCCGCTGGTTGCCCTGTTGGTTGCGACGCTGGCGCTGGCCGCTGCCGCCTGGTCGTGGTCGGACAGCCGCGAGCGCATCCGCGACCTGAAAACCGAGCTGGGGCGCCGTCTGGCCGATTCCGGCAAGGACGTCAGCGAAACCCGTCTGCTGGCGCGCAACGCCGACGACGCGATGCGCCAGGTAAGCGAGAAGGTGGCGCGCATCGACGCCCAGATGGTGACTTCGCAACAGCAGCAGCAGGCGCTTGAATCGTTGTACAAGGATCTGGCGCAGGGACGCGACCAGTGGACGCTGGCCGAAATCGAGCAGGTGCTGCTGACCGCTGCACAGCAACTGCAACTGGCTGGCAACGTCAAGGCCGCGATCATTGCGCTGGAAGGCGCTGACACCCGCCTGCAGCGCCTCGACAAACCGCAGTTCACCGCGTTGCGGCGCGCCATCGCCGCCGATCTGTCGACGCTGCGCGCCGTGCCCTCGCTCGACGAAGTGGGCGCAAGCGCGCGTATCGAGGTGCTGGTGACCCGCATCGCCGGCTGGCCGCTGGCGAGCGCGCAGGCGTCCGAAGCCGTGGCTGCGCCGCGTACCGCCAAAGCCGGCTTGAGCCTCGGCCAGGAAGTGTGGACCGAGTTGACCCGCATCGTGCAGATTCGCCGCGTCGACCGCAACGAAGCGGTGTTGCTGCCGCCCGACCAGGCCTATTTCCTGCGCGAAAACCTGCGCTTGCGCCTATTGTCGGCGCGGCTGGCCTTGCTGTCGCAGAACCAGGCGGCGTTCGGTACCGACCTGCGCGCAGCAGCCGACATGCTGACGCGCTATTTCAATACGCGTGACGAAGGCGTCGCGGCTGCGCTGAAAGAAATCAGGCGCCTGTCGCAGCTGCAGATCGCCACCAAGCTGCCCGGAATCGATGCCAGCCTCGCCGCGCTGGAAGCTTACAAGGGAGAACATTGATGCGCTGGCTGATCTCGCTGCTCATCATCGTGGTGTTGGCGGTCGGGCTGGCGATGGCCGGCCGCTACGACCCCGGCTATGTCGTGCTGGTGTATCCGCCCTGGCGCATGGAAATTTCCTTTATCAGCTTTGTGCTGATGCTGGTCGGGCTGGTGGTGGGCGGCATTGTGCTGCTGCGCCTGACGCTGCTGACCTTGAACCTGCCGCGCATCGTGCGCGAAAAGCGCGAGCAGATGGCGGCGGTAAAACGCGACGAAAACTTCGCCGGCGGCCTCAAGGCCTACACCGAATATCGTTATCAGGACGCCGAGCAGGCGCTTGGCCAGTGGCAAGGCGACGACACGCGCACCGGGATCGCACGCGTGCTGGCGGCGCGCGCCGCACAGGACATGCGCGCAGTGGCGCAACGTGAGCGGCATGTTCGCGAGGCCACGGAATACGGCGCAGAACTGGCGGCGCAGCTGTTTGAAGCCGAAACTCTGCTCGACCTGAAAGATGCGACCAGCGCGCTGGTCGCGATCCAGTCTGCCAAGGCCATTGCACCGCAACATACCGCCCTGCTGCGGCTGGAACTCAAGGCGCGGCAGATGACCGGACAGTGGGATGAAGTCGACAAGCTGCTCGACGCGCTGACGCGCAGCAACGCCCTGGAGCCCGCCGCGGTGACGCAGCTGCGCCGCATGGCCTACGCCGAAAATCTGAAGCGCCGCGCGGACGACGATCGCGCCCTGCTGGATTACTGGAAGAAAGTACCTGCTGAATTCAAGCTCGATGCCTTCGTCGCACGTGCGGCAGCGCGCGCCTTCATCCAGCGCGGCGGCGCCGATACCGCGCTGGATGTCATCGAAGCCGCGCTTAACCGCGACTGGCACGAAGATCTTGTGGGCCTGTATGGCGAGGTGCGCGGCAGCAGCCCGACCCGGCAGATTGAACAGGCCGAGAAATGGCTGCATGCGCAGCCGCGCGACGCCCGCTTGTTGCTGACGCTGGCGCATTTGTGCAGCGAACAGGAGCTGTGGGGCAAGGCGCAAAGCTATCTCGAAGCCAGCCTTGCGGTTGCGCCCAGTACCGAAGGCCATATCCGCATGGCCGAGCTGAGAACCCAGAGTGGCCAGACCGGCGAAGCCTGCCAGCATTATCAAAAAGCCCTGGCGCTGTGCCGCGAAGCGTAGTGCGGCCGGTGTGGAATGCCCGCCCTGGCCCGGCACGTTTGTGCCACGCAGGGTCTCCGCGAGGCGTATAGTATTTGGCCTTGCTCATGTTTTAAATAAGGATTCTTATGCGCCCCACCTTTTTTGCCGTCCTCGGCCTCGTTGTTTCCAGCGCGGGGTTTGCGCCCACCAGTTTTGCGGCACCCGCCAAGGACGAATCTGCTCTGCAGCAGGCTGGCGTCTACAAAGTCGCGATTCAGCCGGGCGTCAGCCTGGATGACGCGGCAGAGTCGATGCGCCTGCGTGCCAACGCGCTGAACCTCAAACTGGTGGCCGAGCTGCCGCTGTCCAAGCAGGTCGAGGCGAATACCGGCAAGCCGCAGCGCGTGACCACCATTTTCGAGTTTTGCGATGCGGTGACCGCCAAGGACCTGATCGACCAGAGCCTGAATTTTGCGATTTACGTGCCGTGCCGCATTGCGCTGGTGGAGGACGCCAAGGGCCAGGGCTGGCTGATCATGATCGATATCAACGTCGAGGAATTTGCCAAGGCCAACAAGCTGTCGCCCGACCTCAAGGCGCGCATCCAGAAGGTACGCGATGGGCTGGATGAGATCATCCGAGCAGGCTCCAAAGGCGACCTGTAATCGGCGGGTAAAAACAGCAAGCTGACTAAAAAAAGCCCGCTTAATGCGGGCTTTTTTCAAACTTTAAGCAGCGGCTTCTGCGTCCGCCGCATACACGAACGAGTCGGCGAAGAACTCTTCCTCATCCAGCCCGCGCGAGCCGACAAAGGCTTCGCGGGCAGAATCGACCATCACCGGCGCGCCGCAGGCATACACCTGATAGCCGGACAAATCGTCGAAGTCGGCCAGCACGGCATCGTGAACAAATCCGGTGCGGCCCTGCCACTGGTCTTCCGGCTGCGGATTGGACAGCACCGGGATGTAGCTGAAATTGGGGCGCTCGGCCAGCCACTGCTGCGGCAGTTCGGCCATGTACAAATCCTTGAGCGAGCGCACGCCCCAGTACAGCACCAGTTCGCGGTCGGTGTGCTCGGCGAAGGCATGTTCGAGCATGCCCTTGATCGGCGCGAAGCCGGTGCCGCCAGCGATGAAGATCATCGGCTTGTCGGAATCCTCGCGGATGAAAAAGCTGCCGAGCGGGCCTTTCAGGCGCAGGATGTCGCGTTCCTTCATGCCGGAAAACACCCGGTCGGAGAACAGGCCGCCCGGTACATGGCGGATGTGGAACTCCAGCAGCGCATCGTCGTGCGGCGGGATGGCGAGCGAGTAGCTGCGTGCCTTGCCGTCTTTCAGCTGGAAGTCGACGTATTGTCCGGCCAGAAACTGCAGGCGCTCATTGGCTGGCAGTTTGATCTTGACCACCATGACATCGTCGGCGCGTTTTTCGAGCTTCTCCACCCGGCATGGCAGCGTCTTGACCACGATGTCTTTGGCGGCGCCGATTTCCTTGGCTTCGATCACCATGTCGGTGAGCGGCCTGGCGCGGCAGAACAGGGCGCGTCCCTGCGCTTTTTCTTCGTCCTTGAGCGCGTTGGGCGAATGCTTGCCGTAGTCGAGTTCGCCCGACAGGACTTTGCCCTTGCACGCGCCGCAGGCGCCATTGCGGCAGCCGTAGGGCAGCGAAAACCCTTCGCGCAGCGCGGCTTCGAGGATGGTCTCGTCATCGTTGACGGTGAACTGGTGCCCGCTGGGCTGGATGGTGACTTGATGCGGCATGATGTGCGCTTAAAATGCGGTGGCAAAGCGGTGAATTATCGCCCGGGCGGATAAGGTTTTCACCCTTTCAAGACTATGGTTACAGGCGCATCACTATGAAAACACTTCTGATCGTGGGGTTCGGCGATGTCGTCGATGGCGTGCTGCACCTTGCCCCGCCGCCAGCCATGGGCGAGACCGACCCGCGTACCCGCCACCTGCTGCAGGCGCTGCTGCGTCATGGCAAGCCGGGCTCGCTGGTCTATATCAGCACCAGCGGCGTCTATGGGGATTGCGGCGGCAACTGGGTCGCCGAGACGCGTCCGGTGGCGCCGGTCAACGGCCGTGCGGTGCGGCGAGTCGATGCCGAACGCCAGTTGCGCCGCTGGGGCGAAAATTTTGGCGTGCAGGTCAGCATTTTGCGCGCGCCCGGCATTTACGCGGCCGACCGCCTGCCGCTCGACCGCATCAAGCGCGGCACCCCGGCCCTGGTTGCGGCAGACGACAGCTATACCAATCACATTCACGCCGACGATCTGGCCCGCTTGACCTGGGCGGCCCTGTTTCGCGGCCGCTCGCAACGCGTCTATCACGCGGTCGACGCACATCCGCTCAAAATGGGCGACTGGTTCGACAGTTGCGCCGACGCGTTCAATTTGCCGCGCCCGCCGCGGGTGAAGCGTGCCGAAGCGGAAAACGTGCTGTCGGAAGCGCTGCTATCGTTTTTGCGCGAGTCGCGCCAGTTGTCGAACACGCGCACGATGCGTGAACTCCGGCTCAAATACCGCTATCCGACTTCGGATGATTTGCTGAAGGAAATCAGTCGGGTGCAGACAGAAACCCCGCAACCGGGGCAGATCGCGCTGTTCTGAGCCGTTCCGGCAAGGATGGTGCGTTTATCTTGGCAAGCGCGCTTAAACCAGCACCTGCCGCGTTGTCGCGAGATAGTGGTGGATTTGCTGCTCGATTTGCGGAGCAATCATCGTTTCGGGACGTTTGCCGTTCGGACAGACGAGCCGTGGCGTGGTGCCGAACAGGCGGCAGATGAGCGGCCGTTCAGCGTAAACCTGACAACCCGTGGCGCCCAGATGCGGGCAGCTCAGCTGGGCCAGTGCCGCCGCATGTTCTGCCTCGCTTTTGATCGGCAGATGCGCCATTTCCTCGCTCGACGCGGTGACCGGCCCGCAGCAATCGTGGCAGCCGGGTACGCATTCGAATGCGGGGATCTGGCGGCGAAGCAACCGGATGGTCTGGCTATTGGGGGTCATGCTGGCGTAGATAGGGGTATGTCGGCATGCGAGGCTCCGTGGCTGGCCTGCTTCCGGCCGTGTTGAGTATGGGCATGATCATAATTACCATGCCTTATTTTGTTTGGGTCCGACGTCAGGGGAAAAGGATACGCCTGCCACCCTCGAGTCGTGTTGTTGCGGGAAGACGCGCGACCACGCTGTGCATTTTCCACGCGGACTGCCGTTTGGGGCGGCCTCGAACCTGAGCTGCGCATCCCCGCTTCTGTATTGAGTTAATTGGATTTTATTGAACCGGTGTGGCTGGCTGCGCGATTTTGAACGATTGCGCCAGCGGGCGGTCAAGCAAAGACCCGGCCATTCACCTTGAATAAGGGGCAGATCTATGCAGGCAATTTTGAAATACATGAAAGATCGCGGTGAGCAGCTCGATACCGAAATCGCCGCTGCGACACGCATCCCGCTGGCAGAGGTACGACTTTATCTGACCGAGCTGTCGAAGAAGGGCGACGTCATCGTGTGCCACTCCACACGCTTCATCAAGGGCAAGAAGTGTGAGGGCATGCTGTGCCGGATCGCGGGCTATACCCCGGCTGCCAGCCCCGGCAGAAAACCCAAAGCCAAGGATTAGAGCGGGCTGTCCATGCCTGTTGTGTGAATGCTGGTATGGAGGCGCGGTGCGGAGAGCGTCCGCGATCGAGGCGGTCGGGGCGTCTTCACGGGATGGGCGCAATGGCGGCATCCGCCTCAGCTGCGGGGTCTGTCATGTCCGCCAGCACATCAAGCACGCTGACCGTCGCGTCCTGCTGACCGAGCGTGTCCATCAGCCCGAACACCTTGAGCTTGTGCGCCAGCCGCGGATTCGCCTCGCATACTCGTACGCGGATGGCGCGCTGCTGAAAATGGCGCACCACGTCGGCCAGCGCATGCATGGCAGTGGCGTCGGCGAAAGGTACCCGTCCCAGCCTGAAAATCACGACGCGCGCCTGGTCGTGCAGCCCCGCGAGAGTGCGTTCAAAGGTAGCAGTGGCGCCGAAGAACAGCGGGCCGTCGATGGAGTAGATTTGTACCCCGGCGGGGACGCCGACCGGGCATAGCGCAGCCAGGCTGGCCTCGCTCTCGCCCTCGATCTGCACGGATTCACTCATGCGTTTCATGAACAGCAGCGCGGCCAGCAGCACGCCGACGTTGACGGCGATGACGAGATCGCCGAACACGGTGAGCAGGAAGGTGATGAGCAACAGCGCCTTGTCGTTGACCGGGGCGTGGCGCAACAGATCGATGAAATGCCGCGCCTCGCTCATGTTCCACGCCACCACGAACAGGATCGCGGCCAGCGCGGCAAGCGGGATGTGCGCGGCCAGTGGCGCCAGCGCGACGATCACTGCAAGCAGCACCAGCGCATGGACGATGCTGGCGAACGGGCTGTCGCCGCCGTTGCGGATGCTGGTGGCGGTGCGTGCGATGGCGCCGGTCGAGGCGAATCCACCGAACAGGGGCGTGGCGATATTGGCGATGCCCTGGCCGACCAGTTCCTGGTTGGGGTCGTGGCGGGTGCCGATCATGCCGTCGGCGACCACCGCGCACAGCAGCGATTCGATCGCGCCCAGCATCGCGATAGTGAAGGCGGGGCCGAGCAGTTCCAGCACACGCGCGAATGTGACCTGCGGCAGGTGCAGCTCGGGCAGGCCAGCGGGAATGCCGCCGAACGCGCTGCCAATGGTGGCGACGCCGTCGAACTGCCAGTAGGCATGCGCCAGCGTGACGGCGAGCATCGCGATCAATGGGCTGGGGATGCGCCGGGTGAGGCGCGGTGAAATCACGACAATGGCGAGTGCGCTGACGGCGAGCAGCGTGGTCGGCAGGTCGAGTCCCGGCAAGGCATTGAGCAGCGCCATCAGCTTTTCATGAAAGTGCGGGCCGGAGGCTACGGGCTGCAGGCCGAAAAAATCCTTCCATTGCCCGACGAAGATGATGACCGCGATGCCGGCGGTGAAGCCGGTAATCACCGGGGTCGGGATGAAGCGGATGATGCCACCCAGCTTGACCAGACCCATCGCCAGCAGGATCAGGCCTGCCATCAGGCTGGCGATTTGCAGGCCGTCGATGCCGTACTTAGAGGTGATGCCAGCCAGAATCACGATGAAGGCGCCGGTCGGCCCGCTGATCGACACCCGTGAACTGCCGAACAGCGCGGCCAGCACGCCGGCGACGATGCCGGTGTAGATGCCTTGTTCCGGGCGCGCGCCGCTGGCGATCGCAAATGCCATCGCCAGCGGCAACGCCACCACGCCGACCACGACACCGGCGCCGAGGTTGCGCATCATATGGCGCCGGTGGAACAGTCCGGCACGCCACGATTCCCGGGCGGCGATCATTTCAGTCCTTTAAAAATAAAACTCGTTGCGGATGCGCATGTAGCCCTTGACCCATTCGTTGTGGGCTTGCGCCATGCCTTCGGGCGTGCGATCGAGGAGCCCCGGCCGATGATGCGCAGCTCCCGGCCTTGCAATGGATCGCCACGCCGTCCTGGATGTTGGAGTTGGCACCGAGGATCAGGCCAGTGGGGTCGCCGGAAGAATTGCGAGAGTCACGATGTGCGGGCCTCGCCACTGGGAAGATGGGTTTGACAGACAGTAAAGGCACGTACCGGACAGTTGCGGCAAATCTCGTTGTCGAGCTTGGCGTAAATCACCGACATCGGGCGGATCTGCGCCGGGAACAGGTTTTCCTCGCCGATATCGTCCATGAAGTGCCCGCGCTTCAGGGTTTCACGGATGCTGTCTTTCCTGAGGTAGAAATAGAGCTTGCCGCCGATCTTGCGGCGCTGGCGAGCGGCCTCGGCGAGAAATTCCGCGCCTGCCAGATCGACGAAATTAATGCCGCTGGCAATGATCAGCAAGTGCTTGCGTTCAGGTTCGTTCTCTTCCAGTTCCTGCAGCTGTTGCTGCAAATGCGCGACTGCGCCGAAGAAAATCGAGCCGTTGAGCCGCATCATCTTGACCTGCGGACATTCCTTGCGCCCTTCCAGGGGCGTGTAGTGATGGTTTGCCGGATCGGGGTCGGGCAGCACGGGTTCCAGCGTGGGCCGCGAGGTGCGGTAGAGGTAGAAAATCAACGACAGTGCGATGCCGAAGAAAATGCCCTTTTCCAAGTCGATCAGGGTGCCGATCAGGGTGACCCACAGCACGATGGTTTCCTGCTTGTCGATTTTGGGCAGCAGGCTGATGTGGTGGAAATCGATCAGCCCCCAGGCTACCAGGAACAGGATACCGGCCATCGCCGCATTCGGCAGGTAGGCCGCAAGAGGCGCAACCAGCAGCAGGATCACCACGAGGAACAACGAGGCGAACACGGCCGCCAAAGGGGTGCGCGCGCCCGCAGCGTAGTTGACGCCGCTACGGTTGAATGAGCCGCTGGAGGCGTAACTGGAGAAGAAGCTGCCGACCAGGTTCGACAGGCCCTGGCCGACGAACTCCTGGTTGCCGTCGATGTGCTGGCCGGATTTGGTGGCGATGGCGCGCGAGATCGATACGGCCTCAGTCAATGCGAGCATGGTGATGATGAGTGCCGGGAACAGCATTTGCTGCAGCGCGTCAAAAGAAAGGTCCGGCACCGACAAGGGTGGCAGACCCGCGGGCAGCGCGCCTACGGTCTTGATGTGGGTGACGTCTACACCGTAATGATTGTTCAGGAACAGCGCCAGAAAGCTGCCCACCAGCATGGCGGCGATCATGTAGGGAAACTTGGGGAAGAAACGCTTGACCAGAATGCCCGAGATCAGCGTGGTGGCGGCCACCGTCGTGACGTAGGGATCGACGTCGCCAATGTGCCGGCCAAATAGCGTCAGGGTTTCAAAGAACGGGGTGCCGCGCGGAATGTCCAGACCGAAGAAGTTCTTGATCTGGCTGCCGGCGATCAGCATCGCCGCGCCTGCGGTAAAACCGATCACCACGGTGTGGGATATGAAATTGACCAGCACCCCCATGCGCGCCAACCCGAGGATGAGCTGGAACACCCCGGCCATGAAGGTCAGGGTTAACACCATGCTGATGAATTCAGGCGAGCCGGGCGTAGCGAACGGGCTGACTGAAGCGAACACGGCAATGGAAATTGCGGTGGTGGGGCCGGATACCAGATGCCAGGATGATCCCCATAGCGCGCCGATGATGGCGGGCACCATGGCCGCATAAAGGCCGTATTCCGGCGGCAGGCCTGCGATGGTCGCAAAGGCGACCCCCTGCGGCAACACGATGAGCGCACCGGTGAGGCCAGCCATCGCATCGGTGCGCGCCGTGCCGGCATCGACGGTTGGCCACCAGCGTAAAAAGGGAAAGAGCTTGTAGACCCAGAGTGGACAGACTTGGGCGAACTTGGCAAAGGTATTAGACATAGTGAGGGTATTTTAATGCATTCGCGGCTGATGAACCAAAGCGCGAAGCGCCCGAAAATCCCGTTTCAGCCTGTTCCCGCTTAGGTTTCTGGCTTGTCGGGGCGTGTGGGTAGGTGGCGGGCGTGTCTGATTTATTTCGCTACGCGAGGAGGAACAAGGCCTGATGAAACTCGCCCGGCAGGCGCTTCATCGTGGCGGCCACTTGCGGAGGTAATGCACCTGATCGAACGGTACGCGTTCGTCTAGCGTGGTTTGTGCCTGCGGGCGGAAATGCTGCCAGGCCAGTTCCACCCGTGCCTTGTTCTGGTTGCCGACGAAAATGAATTTCTCGGCCTCCAGCACGGCCATGAACGGCATCGAACGGGTCGGCATGAGCAGGGATTTTCCCGCGCGCGAGCAAGGTATGCGCGAGGATTCAAATAGTGGCGGGCAGAATGACGGGCAATCGTGCGATTTCCTGCGCGCGATAAAAACGTTCTTCCACGATGCATCGCCAGCAGGCCGCGCGAAATTTGGAGGCCGGGTTTGAGGCAAAATGGTGGCACCTTATGAAAGACCGATCCATGGCAGACCTGATTTTTGATACCCACCTTGAACAATTTGAACGCGACGTCATCGAGGCCTCGCAGACGCAGCCCATTCTGGTCGACTTCTGGGCCGACTGGTGCCCGCCCTGCCGTGCGCTGACGCCGGTGTTGGAGCGAGTGATCGCTCACTACGCCGGCAAGCTGCAGATGGCCAAGGTCGAAGTCGACGAAGGCGCGAACATGAAGCTGGCTGGCCGCTATGAACTGCGTGGCTTCCCTACCGTGCTGCTGTTCGACAAGGGTGAAATCGTCGGGCGTTTTTCCAGCGCCCACCCCGAGCACTGGGTGCGCGACTTCATCGCCGAGCATCTCGATATTGAATAAACCCCTGCTGGTGCTCGACACCAATGTGGTGCTCGATCTGCTGCATTTCGACGACCCGGCCACGCGGCCCCTGTTGCAGGTTCTGCAAAATGGACAGGTGCGCTGTGGGGTAACCGACGCCACGTTCGGCGAATGGCTGCGCGTGCTGACCTACCCGGAATTTGCGCTGGATGCCGGGCGGCAGGCCGCGCTGGCTGAGCGATATCGCGCATTGTCTGACTGGGTTCCGGTGGCCGAACCGGTAACGGGTTTGCCGCGCTGCAGTGACCCGGACGACCAGAAGTTCATCGAACTGGCGGCGGCAAGCGGCGCGCAGGCGCTGGTCAGCAAGGATCGCGCCGTGTTGGCGCTGCGCCGGCGCGGCGCTCCGCTGTTCCGCGTGATGACACCCACCGAAACGCTAGCCTGGCTGGATGCTGCGCTTGACTAAGCCCTAAACGGTGCCGGGCGCGAAGCTTCGTCGCGCTGCTTCGCTGACCGCCAGCACCGCCGGATGACTCAGGCGGCGCTCCACCGAGATGGCGAAAAAGCGTTCACGGATATCCAGCGTCCGGCCCAGTTCGATCACCTGATACTGTTTCATGACCGCGGGCGCGGTGGTCAGCGGCACCGGGAAGATGCCTGCGCCCGCCTGGCCAAAGGCGCTCATCAGCGCGCTGTCGTCGAATTCGCCGACGATGGTGGGCGCTGCCCCTTTCTTTTCCAGCCAGCGCAACAGCGGCACGCGCAGTGCGCTGTCTTCTCCGGGTATCAGCAGCGGCGCGCCATGCAAGGCGTCAGGAAACCCCGGCTTCAGTTTTTTGACCACGCTGCGCGCAGCGAGGAAAGCGATGCCGCATTCACCGAGCGGATGGCTGTAACCCTTGATGTCCATGGTGGATGGCAAAGGCCGGTCCGCCAATACCATGTCGAGCCGGTGGATCGAGAGTTCCGCCGCCAGCTGCTCCAGCCGGTCTTCGGTGCACACCAGCTTGACCGGCTCGGCCAAGGTAAGCGCCGGCGCCAGGAGTTGATAGGCAATGGCCTTCGGCACCACATCGGCGATGCCGACGCGGAACGGGTGCACCGGAGTGGTCGCGCGGTTTTGCAGGGTTTCTTCGAGTTCG
Source organism: Hydrogenophilales bacterium 12-61-10 (assembly GCA_002279795.1). Classification (GTDB taxonomy): domain Bacteria; phylum Pseudomonadota; class Gammaproteobacteria; order Burkholderiales; family Thiobacillaceae; genus Thiobacillus. The sequence goes on along the minus strand of NCCT01000057.1, from coordinate 5,824 downwards.
GCGCCGACGTGGAAAATTTCGTCGGCATAGGCCAGCGTGGTGCGGCCGATATCGGTCAGTTCCAGCCGCCGGCCACTGCGGCGGAACAACGCCACCCCCAGCCGGGTCTCAAACGCGCTGATCTGGCCGGACAGGGTTTGCGGCGTCAGATGCAACTTCTCGGCAGCGCGGTTGATTGCGCCGGTCTTGGCGACGGTGCGGAAGTAATGCAGGTGCTTGTAGTTCAGCATGACGGGCCGGATACCGGATTCGAATCGTAAAATACGAACAATAGCAGTATAAAAATCGAATTTTATTGTTTAACTGGCCTCTGTATCCTGTTGCCTGTTCGTCAAAAGGCTTTGCCCTTTATTCAAGGAGAACTTCATGAAACGTATTTTCCTGTTCCTCGCCACCAATATGGCCATCGTGCTGGTGCTGTCGCTGACCATGCGCGTCCTTGGCGTCGAGCCCTATCTCACCGCTAACGGGCTCAACCTGACTTCGCTGCTGATTTTCGCCGCAGTCATGGGTTTCGGCGGTTCGCTGATTTCGCTGGCGATATCGAAGTGGATGGCGAAAAAATCGATGGGCGTGCGCGTGATCGAGTCGCCGTCCAGTTCCAAGGAATTCTGGCTGGTCGAGACTGTTAAAAAGTACGCGGCCGATGCCGGGATCGGTATGCCTGAAGTCGGCATTTTCGATTCGCCCGACGTCAATGCCTTCGCCACCGGCATGAACAAGAACAACGCGCTGGTCGCGGTGTCATCAGGCCTGCTGAACGCCATGACCAAAGAAGAGGCCGAAGCGGTGATCGGTCACGAAATCGCCCACGTCGCCAACGGCGACATGGTGACGCTGGCGCTGATCCAGGGCGTGGTCAACACCTTCGTCATGTTCCTGTCGCGCGTCATTGGCCATACCGTCGACCGCGTGGTGTTCAAGAATGAGAACGGCCACGGCCCGGCATTCTGGGTGACCATGATCATCGCCGAACTGGTGCTGGGCGTACTCGCCTCGATCATCGTCATGTGGTTCTCGCGTCAGCGCGAATTCCGCGCCGACCGTGGTGGCGCTTCGCTCGCCGGCAAAGGCGCAATGATCGCTGCACTGGAGCGCCTCAACAGCTTGCACCCGGCACCGCTGCCGGAAAAGATGGCTGCCTTCGGCATTGCTGGCGGCGGCGCCAGCGGCCTCAAGCGCCTGTTCATGACGCATCCGCCGCTGGAAGAACGGATCGCCGCCCTGCGCGCAGTGCAGTAAACCCTAACCTGTGCTGAGAGAAAAAACATGGAAGCGACCCTGCATATCGGCGAGCCCTGGATGTGGGGCGCGTTCATTGTTTTTGTACTGGTGATGCTGGCCATCGACCTGTTCCTGGTCGGCGGTAACAAGGCGCACAAGGTCAGCTTCAAGGAGGCCGCAACCTGGTCGTTCGTTTGGTTCGGGCTGGCGATGCTGTTCAATCTGGGCTTGTGGTGGCATCTCAAGGGCGCATACGGCGCAGAGATCGCCGACGTCAAGGCGATGGAGTTTTTGACCGGCTACCTGATCGAGAAATCGCTCGCTGTCGACAACATCTTTGTCTTCCTGATGATTTTCAGCTTTTTTGCGGTGCCGGCGGAATACCAGCGGCGCGTGCTGATTTATGGCGTGATCGGCGCGATCGTGATGCGGGCCGTGGTGATTGGCGCCGGGGCGTGGCTGGTGCAGGAATTCCACTGGATACTCTATCTGTTCGGTGCCTTCCTGGTCATCACCGGCATCAAGATGCTGATGGCAGCCGAGGCCGAGCCCGACATGAGCAAGAATCCGCTGCTTAACTGGTTCAAGCGCCACTTGCCGCTGACGCCGGACTATCGCGGCGAAAAGTTCTGGGTGATCGAGAACGGCGTGCGGGTGTTTACGCCGCTGTTCCTGGTGTTGATCATGATCGAACTGTCCGACCTGATCTTTGCGGTCGATTCGATCCCGGCGATTTTTGCCATCACCACCGATCCCTTCATCGTGTTCACCTCGAACATTTTTGCCATCCTGGGCCTGCGCGCGATGTATTTCATGCTGGCCGGCATGGCCGAACGCTTCCATTTGCTCAAATATGGCCTGGCGATGGTGCTCGTGTTTGTCGGTACCAAGATGCTGATCGTCGATTTCTACAAAATCCCGATTGGATTGTCGCTCGGCATCGTCGGCCTCATCATTGCGACTTTCATGTTTGCCAGCCTGTGGGTGACGCGCAAACCGTCCGCGCCGCGCTGAGGCGCGCAGCCCGCCGGTTGGCTTGACGAGGTACCCATGCCGACCAACATTGATTCACCCCTCGCACGCCGCATCGCGGCGTTTGCGTTTCTGGTCTTCATCTTCGGCAGCACCCTCTGGGTGCTGTCGCCGTTTTTTGCCTCGCTGGCGTGGGCCGGCATTCTTGCCTATGTCACCTGGCCGCTGCATCAGCGCATCAATCGCCGCTTGCCAGGGCGCGAGAACGTCGTTTCCCTGCTGATGACGCTGGGCGTGGCGACGACCTTGCTGGTGCCGCTGCTGTGGGTCATGTTTACCGTGGTGAGCGATGTTGCGACTGCCTCGGCCATTCTCAAGCAGCTTGCCGCCACTGGCTTGCCGCCGTTGCCCGACGGCATGCGCCACTGGCCCGCCGCCGACTGGCTGGTCGCGCAATATGATCGCGTGCAGGGCGATGCCGAATGGGTGCGCACCCAGATGGCGACGCTGGGCCTGCTCGATGCCACGGCGCTGAAAATGCTGGCGGGCGGGGTGGGGCGCAATGCGGCCAAATTCGGCATTGCCGTATTCGCCCTGTTCTTTTTGTATCGTCACGGCGATGACTTGCTGGCGCAGTTTCGCCGGGTGGCCACGCGCTGGCTGGGCGAGTCGGCGCGGGGCTATATCCAGGCGGTCGGCGTCACCGTTCGTGCGGTGGTGTTCGGCATCGTCCTGACCGCTTTGGCTCAGGGCGTGCTCGCCGGGCTCGGCTACTGGGTCGCAGGCATCACTGCACCGGCGTTATGGGGCGTGATCACGGCGCTGGTGTCGCTGATTCCGTTCGTCGGCCCCGTGGTGTGGATCGGCCTGTCGCTCGGCTTGCTGGCGCAAGGCGACACCCAGGCCGCTGTGGGCCTGTTTCTGTGGGGCGCGCTGGTGGTGAGTTGGGTCGACAACGTGATCCGTCCGCTGGTCATCAGCGGGCCGACCCGAATCCCTTTCCTGCTGGTGTTTCTCGGGGTGCTGGGCGGGCTCAACGCCTTTGGCCTGATTGGCCTGTTTCTGGGGCCGGCGCTGCTTGCCATATCGGTCGCCATCTGGCGCGAGTGGCTGGTGCACAAGCGTGTGGGCTAGGGTATCCTTGCGCCTCTTTTGCCCCTGGGTGGCGCCATGAATCCTGCAAAAGACCGCACCTTTTCCCGCCTGGCGCTCGGTACGCTGGGGGTTATCGAGACCATCGGCCTGGTTGTCATCACGCTGGCGACCGGAGTGGCCGGGGTGATCGAGGTGAGGACCATGATTGCGGCCGGCACCGTGACGCTGGCCGACCTGTTGTTGCTGTTCCTGTATCTCGAAATTTTTGCCATGGTCGGGGTGTATTTCCAGTCCGGGCAGCTGCCGGTGCGTTTCCCCATCTACATCGCGATCGTGGCGCTGGCGCGTTATCTGGTGCTGGACATGAAAAGCCTCGATGTCTGGCGCATGGTGGGCGTAACGGCCTCGATGCTGTTGCTGGCGGTAGCCGTGCTGGTGATTCGTTATGGCCATGTACGCTTCCCCTACAAAGATATCCACAAGAGCCGGGATACGCTGCCTTGAATCACCGCAGGCTGCCCATCCGGCAGCCGCGCTCCCTTTTTTGCAGGACACATCCTGCTGCCTCCAACCGGCCTGACGCTCACTGATGGAACTGACTCCCCCCCTGCTGCAACTCGCCACCCAGGCGCTCGATCTGGTGCTGGATTTCAAGCGACCGGCCGATGCGGTGCTGTCGGCGTTCTTTCGCGAGCATAAAAAGCTCGGTTCGCACGACCGCGCGTTTGTCGCGGAAGCCGTGTTCGGCGTGCTGCGCCGTTATCGCTATTTGTCTGTTGTCGTGCCCGCCGCCAATCCGCGCACGCTGATCGTCGCCTGGCTGATCAAGGTGCGCGGCATGAGCGGCGCGACCCTGGAGCAATTCGCCAAACCTGAACTGATCACCCACATCCGCAACGCAAAAACCGATGAGATGCCGCTGGCCGACGTGGCCGAGCTGCCCGAGTGGGTGGTCGAAAAGTTGCTGCCGTCGATGAGCGAGGCCGACATCCTTGCGCTCGGCCGCGCCCTGCAATTGCCCGCGCCCCTAGATGTGAGGGTCAACAGTTTCAAGGCCAACCGCGACGACGTGCTGGCGCGCCTGCAGGCGGAAGGCTTCACGGTCGAGCCGACCCCGTATTCGCCCTGGGGCATCCGTTTCAAGGAGCATCCGGCGATCAACCGCCATCCGCTGTTCGTCGACGGCAGCCTCGAAGTGCAGGACGACGGCAGCCAGCTGCTGGCCCTGCTGCTGGGCGCGCGGCGCGGCGAAATGGTGTGCGATTTTTGCGCCGGCGCGGGCGGCAAGACGCTCGCCATCGGCGCGATGATGGCGTCCTCAGGGCGCCTGTATGCGTTCGACGTGGCGGAAAAGCGGCTCGCCAACCTGAAGCCGCGGCTGGCACGTTCGGGCCTGTCCAACGTGATGCCGCAGCTGATCGCCTCCGAAAACGACACGCGGGTCAAGCGGCTGGCCGGCAAGCTCGACCGCGTGCTCGTCGATGCGCCGTGCTCGGGCCTGGGTACGCTGCGCCGCAATCCTGATCTTAAGTTCCGCCAGTCGCCCGACAGCGTGGCCGAGCTGGTGCAGAAACAAGGCGCGATCCTGCGCGCAGCCGCCAGGCTGCTGAAACCCGGCGGGCGGTTGGTGTATGCGACCTGCAGTCTGCTGCCGGACGAGAATGAGGCGATCGTCGATGCGCTGCTGGCGGAAGGCGGGTTTACGCTGCTGCCGGCGAATGAAATACTGGCGCAGAACAAGATTGCTCTCGACACCGGCCCCCTGCTGAAACTGTCGCCCGCCCTGCACGGCACCGATGGTTTTTTCGCCGCGGTCATGGTCAAGACTGCAATGGTCAAAACGACCGTTTGACCCGCTCCGGCTTTACGGTTATCCATGCGCATGTTCATTTGCCAGCGGATTTGATTGTCGATGACGGCAGCCCTGACTCACCCCGATGTTCTGGCCACGCTGTGCGGCCTGTTTCGCGCACGTGTGGCGGCGACGCCGGATCGGATCGCCTACCGCCAGTTTGACGCGGCGGCGGATGCATGGAGCGCCTACACCTGGGCACAGATTGCTGCCGAGGTCGCGCGCTGGCAGGCCGCGCTGGCAAACGAAGGGCTGGCGCCCGGCGACCGTGTGGCGCTGATGCTGAAGAACTGCGTCGAGTGGGTGATTTTCGACCAGGCCGCACTGGGTCTCGGTCTGGTCACCGTGCCGCTGTATCTGGACGACCGTCCAGACAACGCTGCCTACATCCTCAATCATGCCGAGGCCAGGCTGCTGGTGGTCGAAGGCCGGTTCCAGCACAGGACGCTGACCGAAATGGCCGGCTCGGTGCCGAGCCTGCAGCGCATCGTGTGCCTGGCCGCACCTGAAAACGGCGCTGCCGACTCGAACCTGCATCCCGTCGTGGCCGCTGACTGGCTGGCGGCGGCGTCCGGTGCAGTGGTTCCCGAACGCCAGATCGGGGCCGACCAGCTGGCCAGCATTGTTTATACCTCCGGCACCACCGGACGCCCCAAGGGCGTGATGCTGACGCACGCGAAC
>NCCT01000056.1 GCA_002279795.1 Hydrogenophilales bacterium 12-61-10 | reverse complement strand
GCCGGTGTGGCGCGCTTTTTTATGTCTGCAAAATGACTGACCCAACACTCCTGCTGTACGCCCTGATCCTCGGCCTGGTCGAAGGCGTGACCGAGTTCCTGCCGATTTCCAGCACCGGTCATTTGATCATCGCGGGCCAGTTGCTCGGATTCACCGGTGAAAAAGCCAAGGTGTTCATGATCGCCATTCAGCTGGCGGCGATTTTTGCGGTGGTGTGGGAATACCGGGTGCGGCTCGGCCATGTGGTGATGTCGTTGCACAGCGAGCCGGCGTCGCAGCGGCTGGCGGTCAATCTGATGGCGGGCTTTTTGCCGGCGGCGGTGCTGGGATTCTTGTTCTACAAGCAGATCAAGTTTTACCTGTTCAACCCCATCGTGGTGGCGTCGGCGCTGGTGATCGGCGGCGTGCTGATCCTGTGGGCGGAGCGGCGCAAGCACGTCTCACCTGGCGGCGTGCGCTGGCGGTGGGCTTCGCGCAGGCGCTGGCGATGATTCCCGGCACCTCGCGCTCGGGCGCGACGATCATCGGTGGCCTGTTTCTCGGGCTGTCGCGCAAGACTGCGGCGGAGTTTTCATTCCTGCTCGCCATCCCCACCATGTTCGCGGCGACGGCCTACGATCTATACAAGAACTGGCGGCTGTTCGACGTGCACGACGTGCCGCTGTTTGTGGTGGGCGGCATCGCGGCCTTCGTCAGCGCCTTGATTGCGGTGCGCACGCTGATCAAGTTTGTCAGCCGCCACGACTACACGCTGTTCGCCTGGTATCGCATCGTGTTCGGCGGCGTGGTGCTGGCGACCGCCTACTTCGGCCTGGTGGACTGGAGCGCGGCGCACTAAACGCTCAGGCCGCAGCCAGCGCCTGCTTCGCTTCGGTTTCCAGCTGGGTCTTGAGTTCGGCCGGCAGGTCGAGCTTCTTCGCCAGTTCGTCGAGGTAGGCGCGTTCCATGAAGCTTTCGGTGTCCACCGCGAGCACGCTCACCAGATACATTTCACTTGCGACTTCGATCGAGTGTGCGGCCGCAGCCACGTCGGCCGGGTCGAGCGGCCGCGCGACTTCGGCGTCGATCCAGCTGCGCAGCGCTGGTTCGCTGGTCAGTGCGCCGAGCTTGTCATCGATCAGCCCGCGCTCGCGCGCGTCGATGTGGCCGTCCGACTTGGCGGCCGCGATCAGCGCCTTCAGCACGGCGCGGCTATGGTTGTCTTCCTCAGCGGGCGCAGGCAAAAAGGCCGTTGGCTGGGCCAGCGGTGCGACGGGCGCCGCCGACTGGTTGCGTTGCCAGGTGCTGTAGGCGCGAAACGCCAGTGCGCCGAGCGCCGCTGCACCGCCATACGCCGCGGCCTTGCCGCCGAACTTGCGCACGCGTTTGTCGCCCAGCAGCAATCCGAGCACGCCGCCGGCCAGCATGCCGGTGCCGAAATTGGCGTAACCGGGTTTGCCCTCGCCGGCCGGGGCATTGCCGGGCAGGTTGGACAGCAGGGACTGGCCGGAGCCGAGCAGCTGGTCGAGCAGGTTTTTTGCGTTCATGGCGATCGGATTCAGAGTGGGAACCCTCGAAAGACCGCTTGGCGCCGCCTGAAGTTCCGCCGGCCTATTCGGGTTTGGGCGGGTGCTTGTCGAGCTTGCGCTGCAGGGTGCGGCGGTGCATTTTCAGCGCGCGCGCGGTGGCCGAGATGTTGCCGTCGTGCTCGCCCAGCACTTTCTGGATGTGCTCCCACTCCAGCCGCGCCACCGATAAGGGTTCGACGTTGACTTCGAGCGCGGCATCGGGCTCGTCGCGCTGCAGGGCGGCAAGGATTTCGTCGGCGTTGGCGGGCTTGGCCAGATAGTTTTGCGCGCCCAGGCGCACCGCTTCGACGGCGGTGGCGATGCTGGCGTAGCCGGTGAGGACGGCGATGGCGATGTCCGGAAAGCGTTCCTTCAGCGCGGCGACGACCTTGAGCCCGGATTCGCCGGGCAGCTTGAGGTCGACAACGGCGTGGCTGGGCGCAAAGTGCTCGGCGATGGCCAGCGCGCCGGCCGCGTTGTGCGCCCGGCCGACGGTCGCGCCGCGCTTGCGCATCGCGCGCTCCAGGGCGTCGGCAAAATCGATGTCGTCTTCGACAATAAGCAGGTTCATGGCGTGGAATTCCAGGGAAGTTGAATGCGGACCCGGGTGCCGCCGCCATCGCGTTCGGCGAGGGTGAGCGCGCCGCCGGCCCGCTCCAGCGTGGCGTGGGTGAGCACCAGCCCCATGCCCCAGCCCTGTCCTGGCTTGTCGCTGAACAGCACGCGGCCGGCCTGTGCCTTTTGCGCGGCGGTGAAGCCGGGTCCGCGGTCGGCAACGTCGAGCCAGAGAAAGTCGTCCGTCATGGTTGCGGCAAACTCGACGTCGTCGGGCGAAACGTCGGCAGCATTGTTCAGCACATTCAGAATGGCCTGCTCCAGCCCTTCGGGCGGGGTGAATTCGCGCCCGGTCGGAGGCAGCCGGGTCTGCACATGCACGTCTGGCCGGATCACCTGCCAGTTCGTCACCAGCGCCGCCAGCCAGGCGTCGAGCGACGTCGCGTGCGGCGTGCTGTCCTGCGCGCGCGCGGCCAGCTGGGTGAGGATGCGCTTGCATGCCTGCGCCTGCTTTTCGAGCAGCTGGCAGTCGGCGCCGATGTCGGGATCGTTGGCGAATTCGAGCGCGAGCTCATGCGCGGTGGTCTGGATGGTGGCGAGCGGGGTGGCGAGCTCGTGCGCCGCCAGCGCGGCCTGGGTACCGAGCGCGAGGATGCGTTCGTCGCGCAACTGCTTTTCGCGCAGCGCGGCCAGTTCACCGTCGCGCGCGCGCAGCCCGGCGTGCATGCGGGTGATGAAAAACGCGATCAAAGCCGCGCTGATCAGGAAGTTGAACCACATGCCGCCGAGGTGCATGCCGTAGGCCGCAACCGGGTCGGCAATCGCCAGCGGCTGGTAGACGAACAGCAGCAGCGCGTAGCAGCCGCCCGCCACCGCCGCCAGCAGCCACACCCAGCGCGGGCGCAGGCTGATCGCGGCGATGATGATCGGCACCAGCATCAGCGAAACAAACGGATTGGTTGCCCCTCCGCTGAAAAAAACCAGCACTGCAAACGCAGTGAGATCGACCAGCAGGTGCGTCAGGAACTCCATCTGGGTCGCGGGCGCATCGTGTTGCAGCCGCCACCCTGTGGTGAGGGTAAATGCGCCGAGCAGCGCCAGGACCGCAACCATCGGCAGCAAGGGCATGGGAATGTGCAGCCCCCAATGCAGCCAGGCGATGCCTGCTGCCCAGCCGGCGATCAGCAGCCCGCGCAGCACCAGCAGCCGCCCCAGCAGCGCGCGCGTGGGCAGGGTAGAGAGCAGGGTGGAATCGAGGGCGGACGGCATGGCTGCATTGTAATGCGCGCCCCATGTTGCGCTGCGGACCCGACACGTGCGCAGCGCGGCCCATTCTTGCAAGGTCAGGGTCTTCACCGATTATCGAACCCGGCGCCAGTCCCGCCTGGACCGCGTGGCTTTGAACCGGATGAGCACTCAGGGTTTAAAACGTATAGGCCACGGCGGTATAGATCGAGCGTCCCATGCCCGGAACGGCTGTGCCCCACTGCGGGAAAATCCCTGCAGGCGGATTGATCGACATGGTCGTGCCCTGGCCGACATAGGCACCGCCCAGTGGCAGCGCATAGTGCTTGTCGAGCAGGTTTTCGACGCCGACATCGAGGCGAACCTTTTTCCACTGGTAGCTGCTGCGCAGATTGAACAGGCTGTAACCCGGGGTCTCGACCTCGTTGCGGATATCCGAGACGTTCTCTTTCGCCGCGACAAAATGCGCTTCCAGCGTGTTGGTCCAGCGACCCCGTTGCTGGGTCACCGCCAGCTTCGCGTTCAAGGGCATGATGTTGTAAAGGTTGTCGCCGGTGTCCTGGTTCTCGCCCCGGGTATAGCTCACGCTGCTGTTCACGGTGATGTCGCCATATTCCGGCGCGCTGGCGGCGAGAACCTGGCCGGAGAGATCGATGCCGTACAAACGGGCGGACTGGTTGGCATACTTCAGCACGTTGAATTGCCCGTCGGGACAGCTGGCACCGTTGCAGGTGGCGTCGATGAAATCCTGGACGTAGGTGAAGAACGGCGCGACACGCGCGCTCCAGATTTTCTGCTCGGCGTCGTGCCAGTCTGCGGCGAGGCTCAGGGTGCGCGCGACTTCCGGCTTGAGATTGACGTCGCCCACATAGCCGTTGCCGTCGCCGACAAAGTTGTTCATGACGGCGGCCATGGTCCAGGTGGACCAGGTGTAGCGCTCATATAAATTGGGCGAGCGGGTTTTCTGCGCAACGCCAATTTCATACGTTTGAGTGGTGTCCGGGCTGTAGCGCGCCAGGGCTGTCATGTCCCAGTTGTGGTCGGTCTGGCTGCGGTCCTGGGCGTTGAAAGCGGCGCTATCGATCAACTGGTTTCCCATGCACATGCCTGTCGTGCAATAGCCATTCACGTCGCCGGCATCCATGTCCACCCGCTCATAGCGCACGCCAAACAGGCTGGTCCAGTTCGGGCTGAAGCGTGTCTCCCATTCACTGAACAAGGCGGCGCGGTCACGCTGACCATCGTTGATGTTCCAGAAGGTGCCCGGCCACATCATGGCGCCGGAAGGCGACCACCAGTCATCCAGCCTGTAGGTTTGATATTCACCCCCCACCCGCAAGCTGTCGCGGCGGGAAAGGGCGATGTCGGCGCTGACCGACAGCCCGGTGGTCTGGCCATCGGTGTTCATCGGCATGCCTGCCGAGCACGTCGGCCCGATGGGCGAACACGGGATGCCATTGATCGCCGTGTTGCCCCCGGAGGCGCTCCCGTACCAGAATCGCTTGTCCTCTCCAAAGTCCATTTCGTGCTCGGTGGTTTCGGAGTAGGCGCGCGCTTTCAAGACCCCCCATTGATAGTCGCCGGTATAACTCAGGTTGGCCAGACGGCTTTTGTTATCCGTCATGTCCATGCGCTGGTTCGGAAAATTCTCGTAGGGAATGTTCTGGTATCCCAGCTTCAGGTCAAGCAGATGGTTTTCATTGCGGTAGGCAATATCGAGCGCCTGATTGATGGATTCGTAGGCGGTGGAACCCACCTCATCCAGCGGCAGCGTGTGGCCGAGCCGGCCTGTGGCGGTCGAGGTCTTGAAGTCGCCGCCCGCCGTGTAGTTGTCGGATTGTGCTGCCGATCCGGTATAGGTCAGGCTGAGATTTTCATTGGCGATCGTGGCGTTGGCATTGACGCCCATGGCATTGCCATTGCTCCGATAGAACGCACCGACTTCGCCTGTGGTCAGCAGACCTTCGCCTGCCTTGGCGAACTGCGGTTGGGCCGATTCCACGATGAGGGTGCCGCCGATGCTGTCGCCGCCGACGCTGACGGGCGTGATGCCGGCATAGATTTTGATGCTGTCGACCCGGGATGGGGCGATAAAGGACAGGGCCGGATTCATGTGGTTCGGGCAGGATGCGATCAGGTCCATGCCGTCGACCTTGATCCGCAGGCGGTCATCGGCCAGGCCGCGAATCACCGGCACGCTGGACACGCCGCCGGCGCCATAGAGGCTGACGCCGGGCACGTCCCTGAGCAGGCTGGCGGTGTCGCTGGTGGCGGCGCGCAGGGGATGCAAATCGGCGGCGTCCAGCGTTACGCTGCCGGGTTCGCCGTCAATTGGCTGCGAGCCCACCACCACCACCGTCATCATGGGCGTGTCGGACGTCAGGATGTCGGCTTCGGCCTGCGCGGCGGCGGGAAGCCAAAACGAAGAAAGCGCGAGTGAGACCGCGATGGGCAGAGGTTTCCGGTTGGGCAGCATGATTTTTTTGGGGTTGTTGGCTTGGGGCGCGAGTCTAGGCAACGCGCGGCGGCGCGTGAATGTGGCAAATTGCCGCAAGCGACAGCCACTCTGGCAGCCTTGCGTGCCGCAGGCACCCGGCGCTGTGACAATTTGACGCATCGCATTCGGCGCGCGGATTGCCTATCGTTCACCCCTGCTGTTTGGATTGTCGACGGAGAAGCACATGAAACTGAATGCCCTGATCATCACTGCCATCGTGGCCTGCGCCACGCCTTCCGCCTGGGCGGCCCATGTCAGCGTCACCGACGCGTGGGCGCGCGCCACCCTGCCGGGGCAACCGGTAAGCGGCGCCTACATGAAAATAAAGTCGGATGCCGACGCGCGTCTGGTCAGCGTTTCCAGCCCGGCGATTCCGCAGGTCGAAGTGCACGAAATGCGGATGGATGGAGACGTGATGCGGATGCGCGAAGTCAAGGCGGTCGATCTGCCCAAGGGCCAAGTCGTGACGCTGCAGCCCGGCGGGTTTCACATCATGCTGATGAACCTGAAGAAACCGATCGCCGCGGGCGAGATCGTTCCGCTGACGCTGGTGATCGAGTCAGGCGGCAAGCGGCAGAACGTGGAGGTCAAGGCCGAGGCGCGCGCAATGACCGGCATGCCGCAGCAGCCGCCTCGCTGAACTACGCGGCGCGGCTGCCCAGAATCGCGCCGCGCGCGCGCAGGTCGTTCAGCAGCGCGTCGCCTGCCTGCACCAGCAGGGCGCGGTCGGGGTGGCGGCTTTCGTCGGCCACCTGTTCCAGCGCGGCGCGCCCGCAGCGCGTGCCGGGCTCCAGCAGCGCCAGCAGGCGGGCGGTAAACACGTTGATTTCAATGAACTGAACCTGGTCGGCGGCATCGCGAAACACCAGCAAGTGGGTTTCGGTCGCTGGCGTCTTGCGGCGCGGCGCGATGCGGTGCACCGGCCAGTCGTAGCGCAGGTTGGCCAGCACCGGATTCAGCACAGGCACGCCGTCGAGCAGATTGCCCGCCACATCCACCGTGCCATCGACGCTGCGGTTTGAAACAGACAACACCAGTTCGATCCATTCGTAATGCGCCAGCGCCAGGGTGAACGGCGGGTAGCCGGTGGGCGGCGTCCATTCGTTCTGCAGGAACTGGATGAATTCGTCCGGAATCTGGCGGAAATAGGGCGTGTGGCTGCGATGGGTGCGGAAAAAGTCGCGCACCAGCGCCGTCCACTTGCGCGCGCCCAGCACGTTGCGCAGCACCGGAAAGCACGCCAGCAAAAAGCCTTCGAGGTTGTTGTAGAGCAGGCCGCTGTAAATCTTCATGCGCCGCGCTTCGACGCCCGCCGGGCGCGGTTGCGCACGGGGATCGCGGATATGCGCGGTGAAGGCGTACTGGTAGCGCTGGAATTCAGGAAGCGGCGGCGATTTTTGCATGGGGCGCATGGGCTGCCTGCAGGCGCGCGATCTGTTCGACTTCGCGCACCAGTTCGGCCAGCGGGGGAATGTTGAAGTCGCGCTCCAGCAGCGTCGGCGCGACGCCGTGGATGCGGTAGGTGGCGTCGAGCAGCGACCACACCGGCTCGATCACATCGGCGCCGTGGGTGTCGACGATCAGGTCGTCGGCCTCGTTGTAGTGGCCGGCCATGTGCATATAGACGATGCGTTCGGTCGGCAGCGCGCGGATGAATTCGATGGCGTCGTAGCGGTGGTTCACGCTGTTGACGTAGACGTTGTTGACGTCGAGATGAAGATCGCAATCGGCCTCGGCAAGCACGGCGCGGATGAAGGCGAGCTCGTCCATGTCGGCCACCGGCGACGGCGTGTAGTACGAGGCATTTTCGATCGCGATGCGGCGTTCCAGGATGTCCTGGGCGCGACGGATGCGCGCGGCGACGTATTTCACCGCTTCTTCGGTGAAAGGAATCGGCAGCAGATCGTACAGGTGCCCGTCGTCCGAGCAGTACGACAAATGTTCGGTGTAAAGCGCGATGCCATGGGCATCCATGAATTGCCGGGTTTTGTGCAGCAGCAGGTCGTCGAGCGGCGTCGGGCCACCCAGCGACAGCGACAGGCCGTGGCAGACGAAGGGGTAACGTTCGGTAAAGGCGCGCAGGTCACGACCATAGAGGCCGCCCATGTCGATCCAGTTTTCCGGGGCGAGCTCGAAAAAATCGATGGCGTCGGGGACGTGGGTTTTCAGCGCGGGCAGCAGCTCGCGCCGGAAACCCAGCCCCGCGCCGGAGGGGCGCAGGGAGGTCATGCGTTCAGCGCTTTACTTGGCTGCGCCGCACTTGGCTTCCGGTGCCTTGGACTTGGCTGCGCCGCACTTGCCATCAGTCGCCTTGTCCGCGCCGCATTTGCCGTCATGCGCTTTCATTTTTGCGCCGCACTTGCCTTCGCCGCATTTGCCATCTTTGGCTTTCTCTGCGCCGCATTTGCCTTCCATCGGTTTAGCCGGGTGATTGTCAGCCACTTGGTAGCCGGAGCTCAGGGCGGACAGCGCAAACGGGTTGCCGGCGGCCGTGGCGACAGGGGCAGCCAGAACGGCAGCAAAGGCAGTGCCGGCAGCGGCGGCGATCAGGGTTTTCTTGGACATGGTGTTCTCTCCTAACAGTTAAAAAAAATCAATCATGGAACGGCGGGTTTGCCGACCGGGGTCGGCGGTTGCAAAAGGCTCTTCATGTGTCGAGCTTGTTCTGCAATTCGTTTGCGATGCGCTGCCGGGCCTCGGGGGTCAGTCCCGGTACCGCATCGTTTGCCTCTGTTTCAACCTTAAACAGGCGGCGCATTTCGTGTAGTTGGCGCGTAAAGCGCGAGCAGTTGGTGCAGATCGCCAGATGCATGCGCATGGCCACCCGCTCGCCAAACGGCAGGCGCTCGTCCATGGCGCGTGAAACGAGTTCCGTTGTCTCCTTGCAGGTGATCCTCCATTTCATGCCGCGCCCGCCCTTGAAAAGCCGTTCAGCTCCAGACATTGCCGCATGAACAGCCGCGCCCGGTGCAACAGTACCCAGCAGTTGGTCGGGGTGATGCCCAGTTCCTTACAGATTTCTTCAGTTTCCATGCCGGCCACTTCGCGCAGGCTGAACACCTGCGCCATCGCCGGCTTCAGGCGGTCGGCGCACTCGTCGAGCACGCGCCGCAACTGGCTCAGTTCGGCCTCGGTGTGGGGGTTGCCCCAGGGACGCAGCGGCTCGGCCCAGTGGCCGTCCTGCTTGAACAGGCTATCGACCGCTTCCTCGCCGTCGGCGTCGCGCGGGATTTCCACTTCGCGCACCTGCCGGCGGATGGCGTCGACGATCTTGTGCTTGAGGATGGCGCAGAGCCAGGTGCGCGGACTGGCGTCACCCGCGTAACGGGCCTGCGCCGACAGTGCGGCCAGCAGGGTCTCCTGCACCGCGTCTTCGGCCAGCGCGTCGGAATGCAGCTGGCGGCGCGCCACGCGGAACAGGTAGTCGCCATGGTCGGCCAGCCAGCGCTGAGGGTCGAGCGTGTTCAAAGACATCCTTCCTTGCAATACGCCGGAGCCCGCACTTTAGATGCAGTCGTGAAATGCAACAAACCGGGGGGCTTGAAATCCCGGAGGCTTGCCTCAGATCGGGTATATCCGTAACCCCAATCAACCAGAAGGAGGACAAGATGGCCAACATCAGCCGCTACGAACCCCATGAAGTCAGCGACCCGCTGGATAACCTGTTCCGCGGTTTTTTCCGCCCGGTGCAAATGGACAAAGACATGCCGCAGATCCGCATGGACGTGAAGGAGGATGAAAAATCCTATGCCGTGCACGCCGACATGCCCGGCGTCGCCAAGGACGACATCCACGTCACCATCGACGGCAACACCGTGTCGATCAGCGCCGAGGTGAAGAAAGCCAGCGAGCAGAAGGACGGCGAAAAGCGGCTGCGCCGCGAGCGCTATTTCGGCCGTGTCAGCCGCAGCTTCGCGCTGGAAAACGAAGTCGACGAGGCCACGGCCAGCGCGCGCTATCAGGACGGCGTGCTGGAGCTGGTGCTGCCGAAGAAAGCAGCCGTCAGCGCCAAACGTCTCAACGTCCAGTAAGCCCTGGCACGGCACAAAAAGGCGGCCGCGCGCCGCCTTTTTGTTTGGCGTAAAATCCGCGCAGACTTTCCCCGGAGCCGCCATGACCCCTGACCATTCCGCCGCCGACAAGGCGAACATCCTGTCGGAAGCCCTGCCCTACATTCAGCGTTTTTACGATAAAACCATCGTCATCAAATACGGTGGCAACGCCATGACCGAGCGCCACCTGATGGAGGCGTTCGCCAAGGACGTGGTGCTGCTGAAGCTGGTGGGCATGAACCCGGTGGTGGTGCACGGCGGCGGTCCGCAGATCGGCGACCTCCTGAAGAAAATCGGCAAGCAGTCCGACTTCATCCAGGGCATGCGCGTCACCGACGAAGAAACGCTGGACGTGGTGGAAATGGTGCTCGGCATGGTCAACCAGGACATCGTCACGCTGATCAACAAGCACGGCGGCAAGGCGGTGGGGCTCACCGGCAAGGACGGCAATTTCATCCACGCGAAGAAAATGCTGGTGGCGAACAAGGACAATTCCGAAGAAATGCTCGATATCGGCCAGGTCGGCGAGATCACCAGCATCGATCCGGAAATCATCCAGGTGCTCGACGCGCGCGATTTCATCCCGGTGGTCGCGCCGCTCGGCACCGACAAGGATGGCAACGCCTACAACATCAACGCCGATGTGGTGGCGGGCAAGATCGCTGGGGTGCTGCAGGCGGAAAAAGTCATTTTCATGACCAACATTCCCGGCGTGCTCGACAAGGAAATGAAGCTGCTCACCGGGCTGACGCCGCGTCAGGTCGACGACCTGATGGCCGACGGCACCATCACCGGCGGCATGATTCCCAAGGTCGGCTACGCGGTCGATGCGGTCAACAGCGGCGTCAAGACCGCGCACATCATCGACGGCCGGGTCGAACACGCGCTGCTGCTGGAAGTGCTGACACCCGAAGGCGTCGGCACCCTGATCAAGCGCGCCTAGTTTTCCACTCCCTGCTTACCGTTCACCCAAACATGCGCTACTGGCTGATGAAATCCGAGCCCAGCGACGTCAGCATCGACGACCTCGCGGGCTTTCCCAACCAAAGCGTCGCCTGGTACGGCATCCGCAATTACCAGGCGCGCAACTTCATGCGCGACCAGATGCAGGTCGGCGACAAGGTGCTGTTCTACCACTCCTCGTGCGCCGAGCCGGGCATCGCCGGGCTGGCCGAAGTCAGCGTGCTGGCGTATCCCGATGCGTTCCAGTTCGAACCGGGGCACAAGTACTTTGACCCGAAGTCGACGCCGGAAAACCCGCGCTGGGTCAACGTCGACGTCAAACTGGTGAAGAAGACACGGCTGATGCCGCTGTCCGAACTGCGTACCTATCCCGAACTTGCCAACATGCGCATCCTGCAGCGCGGCAACCGGCTGTCGATCACCCCGATCGATCCGGCCGAGTACGCGTTCATCGTCAAGCACCTGTAATGTCCGAACTGGCTCCAGCCCTGCTGGCCGCGTATGTCGGTCTCGGGCTGCTGGTCGGCTTCGTCGCCGGCCTGCTGGGTGTCGGCGGCGGGCTCATCATCGTGCCGGTGCTGATCTTTCTGTTGCACGCGCAGGGGCTGGCGGCCGGCATCGAACCGCAACTGGCGCTCGGCACGTCGCTTGCCTCCATCCTGTTCACCTCGCTATCAAGCGTGCGCGCGCACCATCGCCATGGCGCGGTCGAATGGCCGCTGGTGCGCCGCATCGCGCCCGGCATTATGTTCGGCACGCTGGCCGGCGCGTTGCTGGCGGCGCAGATGTCGGCCTTGCTGCTGAAAGGCGTGTTCGTCGTGTTCCTGTTTTATGCGGCGATCCAGATGTGGCTGGATTTCAGGCCGGCGCCGCATCGCGGGTTGCCGGGCTGGGCCGGCACTACGCTGTCGGGCGGGGTCATCGGTGCGGTGTCGAGCTGGGTCGGCATCGGCGGCGGCACGCTGTCAGTACCCTTCATGCTGTGGTACAACGTCGCGCTGCACCGGGCGATCGCCACCTCGGCGGCGATCGGGTTTCCGATCGCGCTGGCAGGGGCGTTGGGCTACATGCTGGGTGGCCAGGGCGTGAGCGGCTTGCCGGCGGGCAGCCTGGGGTTCGTCTATCTGCCGGCGCTGGCGGGGATTGTGCTCGGCAGCGTGCTGACCGCGCCGCTGGGCGCACGCACGGCGCACCGCTTGCCGGTGCGGCCGCTGAAACGGATTTTTGCGCTGCTGCTGATCACGCTGGCAGTGCGCATGGCGTGGACGTTGGAGGGTGCACCCTGAAGGGCATAAAAGCACAGCCCGCGCGATACGCTACGCTTTCAAGCCCTGCTGTCCGACAGTTCGCGCATGATCGCTGCGACCGCGTCGATGCGCTGCTCGAAGGCGTACACACAGTCTGGATCGAAGTGCTTGCCGCTTTCTGCCTTGACATAGTCGAACGCCTGCTCGAAGGTCCAGGCGGTTTTGTAGGGGCGCACCGAGGTCAATGCATCGAACACGTCGGCTACCGCGACGATGCGCGCGGTCAGTGGAATGGCCTCGCCTGCCAGGCCGCCGGGATAGCCGCTGCCGTCGAATTTTTCGTGGTGGCCAAGGGCGATGATGGCGCCCATTTGCAGGTAGCGCGACGGGCTGCCGGCGAGGATTTCATGGCCGATCAGCGGGTGGCGGCGCATGATGATTTGCTCGTCCGGCGTGTGACGGCCCGGCTTCAGCAAAATGTGGTCGGGAATGCCGATCTTGCCGATGTCGTGCATCGGCGCTGCCGCCTCGATCTCGTCGCACTCCATCGTCGTGAGCGTGAGTTCTTCGGCAATCAGGCGGGCGTATTTCGCCATGCGGATGATGTGGTTGCCGGTGTCCTGGTCGCGATACTCGCCGGCCTTGGCCAGTCTCAACAGGGTTTCGCGTTCGCGCGTGCGCACTTCGCGGGTTGCCGCCATCACTTGATCCTCCAGCCATTTTGCGCGTTCTGCCACCTGCGTCTGGCTGCGCCGCAGCGCCAGCAGGTTGAGGCAGCGGGCGCGGAATTCCTGCGGGTCGATCGGCCGGGACAGGAAGTCGCTGGCCCCGCTTGCCAGCGCGTCGCTGCGTATCTGGCGGTCTTCCGCCACGGTGACGACGATCAGCGGCACGTCGGCCAGGCGGCGTACCGCGCGCACCTGGCGGATCAGCTCGATGCCGCTCATGCCGGTCAGGCGGTAATCGGCAAGGATGAGATCCGGCGTGACCTGCTGCAGGGCGGCCAGCGCGTTGAGCGGGTCGTCGAAATGGTCCACGATCACGCCGGGCGCCAGCGTGCGCGCCAGTGCTTCAAGCAAACTGCGCGTAGCGTTCTGGGCTTCGACGATCAGCACGCGTTCGCCGCTGCCCGGGCGGAGATCCGGCGCCGCGCTGGCTGCTGGCGCGTTAGAACGGACAAGCAAAGGGTTCACGGTTAATTTCTACTGTTGATTGAGCCACCATTCCGGTGAATTATCGGGTGTGTGGGGTCCCATCTTTAAACATGGCTGGAGAAATAAACATGAAGCAAAAAAATGTGTTGACTGGGTTGCTGGCTGCCTGGGCCTTGCTGCTCTGGCCGCTAGGGGCAGGCGCGGCGGATGCCGACTACGCACGAGAAAAAAAGTGGGCCGATGAAGTGGTGCCCGGCCTGGTGGTGGGCGACCCGGTGTATCTGCAAACGCCGCGCGGCCACCACAAGTTCCTGACCCTGCTTACCCCGGTGGCAGGCACGGACAAGGCGGCGATTGTGGTGCACGGCATGGGTATTCATCCCGACTGGGGCATGGTCGGCACCCTGCGTACCGAGTTGGCCGACCGCGGCATCACGACGCTTTCGATCCAGATGCCGATTCTGGCCGCCGACGCCAGGGGCGAAGCCTATCCGCCGACTTTTCCCGAAGCGGCCGAGCGCATTGGCGAGGCGGTCGATTTTCTTAAGGCCAAAGGCTACACGCAGCTGGCCATCGTCTCGCACAGCATGGGCTCGCGCATGAGCCGGGTCTATCTGGCGGGTAAGCCTGATCCGGCGGTCAAGGCGTGGGCAAGCCTGGGTCTCTCGCAGGACGACTATGCCGCGCTGACCCTGCCGGTTCTGGATTTGTACGGCGACAACGACCTGCCGCCGGTGCTGGCGAACGCCGCCAAACGCAAGCAGACGCTGGCAGCCGGGTCATCGCAGCAGAAGGTGATTGCGCGCGCCGACCACTTCTACAGCGGGCACGAGGCGGAAATGGCCTGAACGCGACGTTGAAGTAAAACGTTCAGCCCAGCAGCCGCATCATCGCTTCGTTGTATTTGGCGGCGGTGCGGGCGACGATTTCGGGCGGCAGTTCAGGCCCCGGCGCCTGCTTGTTCCAGCCGCTGGCTTCCAGCCAGTCGCGCACGAACTGCTTGTCGAAGCTGGGCGGGTTGCTGCCGGGCTGGTACTGGTCGGCCGGCCAGAAACGCGATGAATCGGGGGTCAGTGCCTCGTCGATCCAGACCAGCTGGCCGGCTTCGTCGAGGCCGAATTCAAATTTGGTGTCGGCGATGATGATGCCGCGTGTGAGTGCATACTCCGCCGCAGCCTGATACAGGGCGAGGCTGACGTCGCGAATCTGGGTGGCGAGATCGGCGCCGATGAGCGTGGCCATTTGCTCGAACGCGATGTTTTCATCATGCGCGCCGACGGCGGCCTTGGTCGACGGCGTGAAGATCGGCTGCGGCAGGCGATCGGCCTGCTTGAGTCCGGCGGGCAGACAGATGCCGCACACCGACTGGCTGGCCTGGTATTCCTTCCAGCCCGACCCCACCAGATAGCCGCGCACGATGGCCTCCACCGGCAGCGCCTTGAGTTTTTTGACGACGATGGCGCGGCCGGCGACCTGATCGCGCTCGTTCTCGGCGACCACCGACTCCGGGGCAATGTCGAGTGCCTGGCTCGGCACGATGGCTTTGAGCTTGTCGAACCAGAAGGCGGATACTTTCGTCAGCACTTCGCCCTTGCCGGGAATCGGCGTGGGCATCACCACGTCGAAGGCGGAGAGGCGGTCGGTGGTGACGATCAACAGCTTGTCGTCACCCACGGCGTAGATGTCGCGCACCTTGCCGGTGTGGACCAGCGGCAGGGAGGCGATGCACGATTCATGTAAGGGTTGGCCGGGCTGGGGTGCGGGCATGGCGGTCGGGCGGAGTCGGGAAAACGGCTATTATAGCCGCCGCGAAATGCCGTTGCCGGACGTGCGGCACAAGGCGGATTGGGTGCGGAGGCGGTAAAATGGCGCACTTTTTTCTGTCTGGAGCGGGCGTGTCATCCATTTCATATAAAGATGCCGGTGTCGATATCGATGCGGGCGATGCCCTGGTCGAGCGCATCAAACCCCTGGCCAAACGCACCATGCGCCCCGAAGTGCTGACCGGTATCGGCGGTTTCGGCGCGCTGGTCGAGATTTCCAAAAAGTTCAAGGAACCGGTGTTGGTGTCCGGCACCGACGGCGTCGGCACCAAGCTGCGGCTGGCGTTCGAGCTGAACCGCCACGACACCGTCGGCATCGACCTGGTGGCGATGAGCGTCAACGATATTCTGGTGCAGGGCGCCGAGCCGCTGTTTTTTCTCGATTACTTCGCCACCGGCAAGTTGAGCCTCGACACGGCCGAAGCGGTGATCGCAGGCATCGCCACCGGCTGCGAGCAGGCCGGCTGCGCGCTGATCGGCGGCGAAACCGCCGAGATGCCTGGCATGTATCCCGACGGCGAATACGACCTGGCGGGCTTTGCTGTGGGTGTGGTGGAAAAATCCAAGGTGATCGGCGGCGTCGACATCGTGCCGGGCGATGTGGTGCTGGGGCTGGCGTCTTCCGGCGCGCATTCGAACGGCTACTCGCTGGTGCGCAAGCTGATCGACGTCTCCGGCATGGGCCTCAAGTCTGATTTCCACGGCCAGCCATTCGCCGATGTGGTGATGGCGCCGACGCGGATCTACGTCAAGCCGCTGCTGGCGCTGATCGCCTCGCTCCCGGTCAAGGGCATGGCGCACATCACCGGCGGCGGTATCACCGGCAACCTGCCGCGCTGCCTGCCCGAAGCTGTGGCGGCGCAGGTTGACGCCAACAGCTGGACGCGCGCGCCGCTGTTCACCTGGCTGCAACAGGCCGGCAATGTCACGCCGGACGAAATGCTGCGCACCTTCAACTGCGGCATCGGCATGTGCGTGGTGGTCGCGGCGTCTGATGCGGCCGCCGCGATGGCGCAGCTGCAGGCCAGCGGCGAAACCGTGTGGCAAATCGGCGAGATCGTCGCCCGTCCGGATGGCGCCGAGCAGGTGATTTACGCGTGATCCGTGTTGTCGTGCTGTTGTCCGGGCGCGGCAGCAATTTTCAGGCGATTGTCGAAGCAACGCTGCCAATTGAAATCGTCGCGGTCATCAGCAACCGGCCGCAGGCAGCGGGCCTCGCGTATGCCCGCGAACAGGGCCTGAACGCCATCGCGCTCGACCATACCGCACACCCCGACCGTGTGGCTTTCGATGCCCGGCTGGCCGACGAGATCGAGCGTCACCAGCCTGATCTGGTGGTGCTGGCCGGTTACATGCGCATCCTCAGCCCGGCTTTCATTGCGCGCTTCGAAGGCCGCCTGCTCAATATTCACCCCTCGCTGTTGCCGATGTTTCCGGGGCTCAAAACCCACGCGCGCGCGCTGGAAGAAGGCGTGAAGATCCATGGCTGCACCGTGCATTTCGTCACCGCCCAGCTCGACCACGGCCCCATCGTGATTCAGGCGGCGGTGCCGGTGCAGGCCGACGACACCCCCGCGACGCTGTCGGCGCGCGTGCTGGTGCAGGAACACCGGATTTTTCCGCAAGCCATCCGCTGGTTTGCCGAAGACCGCCTGCTGGTCGAGCAGGGCCGGGTGAACGTACGGGGTGATTCGACGTCACAGTCAGTGTTATCCAGCGGAGCGTGACCATGCGCCAATTTTTAGCATTGACCATCTGCCTGCTTGCCACGGCCGTCGCCCAGGCAGCACCGCACCATATCGAGCTGGTGTATGACCTGTATCGCAACGGCCACAAGCTGGGTCAGGTGACCGATACATTCAGCCGCAGCGGCAAGCAGTACACGCTGGTCAGTGAAACGCGCGCCAGCGGCCCGCTGGCGATGCTGTGGCCAGGTTCCATCCGCCTCAAGAGCACGGGCGAGGTGACGCGCGCGGGCTTGCGCCCCACGCAGTTCGAGCACGCCCGAAGCGATGCGCCGCACAAGCTGGCAACCGCGCGCCTCGACTGGAAACAGCAGCGCATCGACTTTAAGTACAAGGGCCGGTCGTGGCAGGTCGAAGGCCTGCAAGCCGGGGCGCAGGACCAGTTGTCGCAGCTGTATCAAATGATGTTCGCGTCCAGCGTGCCCGCCGACTACACGCTGCAGGTGGTGAGCGGGCGCGACCTCAACGACTATCACTATGTTCGCAGCGACGGCGGGTCGCTGCAGACGCCACTCGGCGCGCTCGCCACCCGCAAATACGCGCGCGTCACGCAGACGCCGGACCAGAAAGCCGTCACGGTGTGGGTGGCGCCCGCACGGCAGCATCTGCCGGTTCAGGTGCGCGTGGTCGATGAGGGCGTCACCGTCGAACAGCGTCTGGTGCGCGCCACCGTCAAGAACTAGTTGAGCATGAATCGGCGCATTCGCCCCTGGGGCCTGGCGCTGGTGGGGTCGCTGCTGCTGCATGCGGGTTTGTTCGGTGGACTGCGATGGCAACTGCCGCACTCGGGCAGCCCGCCCGAACTGCCATCGCTTGCGGTGGAACTGGTTGCCGCGCCGCCACCCCCGCCCGCCGTCAAACCGCCCGCACCTGTTCCCTCGCCCGCGCAGGCGTCGCCGCCGAGGGCGCTTCCTCCTGATCCCGTTATCAAACCGGTGCCCCTGGCGAAACCTGCAGGGGAGCCTGTGCCCGCAGCCATCCCGGTGGCGGAAGTCGCATCCGAACCTGTCGCTGAGGCCGTCCTGGCTGATGTCACGAACGACCCTCCGGCCGACGTGGCCGACCGCGCGGCGGTCGAGCCCGTGCCGCCGCCGCTCAACCCTCTGCCGCCGCGCCTCGACCTGCGCTATCGCCTGCGTTATGGCCTCGCCAGCGGCGAGCAAACGCTGGTGTGGGTGAACCAGGGCGAGCGGTACACGCTCAGCAGCGTGGCGGTTGCCACCGGGCTGGCCGGGGTTTTTTATCGCGGCCAGTTTGCGCAAATCAGCCGTGGCCGCATCACTTCCGGTGGTCTGCAGCCAGAAGACTTCTGGGACCAGCGTGGCGACAAGCGCAGCCGGGCGAGTTTCGACGCGGCGCAGGGCCTGATCGTGCTGGAACCCGACTCGGGCGCGCCGCGTCGATTCAGTTATCAGGGCACGGTGCAGGATGCGCTTAGCCTGTTTTTCCAGTTTGCGCTGACTGCGCCGCCGTCGGGCAGGCAGCTTGAATACCGCGTATTCAATGGCAAAAAGTTGCGTGACTACCGCTATGACGTGCTGGGCGAAGCGGTGCTGGACACCCGGCTGGGCGTGTTGCGCACGCTGCATCTGGTGCGGTCGGGCAGTGGCGACGGGCGGTTTGAAATCTGGCTGGCGATCGACCGGCATTACCTGCCGGTGCGCATCCGGCGCAGCGATGAGTCGGACAGCGACATGGAACTCAGCATCCAGTCCATTACGCCCTGATCTTGCTGCGGGTCAGCCGGTTTACGGCAGGCCGTTGACCTGCGCGCCGGCGGTAATGCCGCGCTGTGCGAACCCGCCCTGCGCTACTTCCAGTGCGTAACGCACATCGGTTTTGGGGCAATGCAGGGTGTCGCTGTGCGGCCGCATGTCGGCCAGATTGACGATGCGGCCCCGGGTGTCGATGAAGGCAATCGACAGCGGCAGCGGCGTGTTGCGCATCCAGAAACAATGCGGTGCCGCCTGCTCGAACTTGAACAGCATGCCGCCGTTGGCCGCGAGCCGGGTGCGTCCCATCAGGCCGCGTTCGCGCGCGCTCGGGGTGGCTGCCAGCTCGACCTGAAAAGCCTGCTTGCCGATGCTCAGCGGCAGGGTAGAGCCGGTTTCAGTAGCGCTGGCAGCGTTCAACAACCCTGCCAGCAGCAGTGCGCAGCCGCGCCCGGTCCAGAGGATTGCGCTAGAGCGCATCGCGCATCTGTTCGGCCAGGGCCAGCGCGGCGGCGGGGTCGGCGTCGAGCACGTTGAAATGCCCCATCTTGCGCCCCGGTCGCGCGGCTTCCTTGCCGTACAGATGGAGCTTGATGTTGGGAGGCGCCAGCAGCGTGGCCCAGTGCGGGCCGCCGTTGTGCCAGCGGTCGCCGAGAATGTTGACCATCGCCACCGGCGACAACAGGCGGCTGTCGCCGAGCGGCAGGCCGACCAGCGCGCGCACCTGCTGTTCGAACTGGTCGGTGACGCAGGCGTCCAGCGTGAAGTGCCCGGAATTGTGCGGGCGTGGCGCAATCTCGTTGACCAGCAGCCGGTCGCCGGCGACGAAGAATTCGACCGCCAGGATGCCGACATAGCCGAGTTGATGGGCGACTTCGCGCGCTATCGTGCGCGCCTGTTCGTCAAGCTGCTCCGACACGCGTGCGGGAACGATGGAGATATCCAGAATGCCGTTGACGTGGCGGGCGCGCCAGCACCACCGACACTTCGCATTGCAGATTGACGAAGCCTTCCAGTACGCAGGGCTGGCCGCCGAATTCGCGGAAGGCGGCGCGCGCCGCGTCAAGCGTGTCGACCCGCGCCTGCCCCTTGCCGTCGTAGCCGAAGCGCGACACCTTCAGCAGCGCCGGCGTGCCCGTTGTTGCCAGCGCGGCTTCCAGTGCGTCTTCGTTGTCGATCAGGGCAAACGGCGCCGTGGCAAAACCCTTGTCCCGCAACCAGGATTTTTCATGGCTGCGGTCCTGCACGATGGTGACCGCCGATGCATCGGGCGACACCCGGCAATGACGCGCCAGTTCGACCAGGCTGGCCGCCGGCACGTTTTCGAATTCGGTGGTGACGGCAGCGCAGGCTGCGCCGAGTTGCTGCAAGGCAGTGCGGTCGCTGTAGTCGGTCTGCAGGTGAACGTCGGCCATCTGCCCGGCCGGACTGGCAGCGTCGGGATCGAGCACGATTACCTTGTAGCCCATGCTCCGCGCAGCCAGGGTGAACAGGCGACCCAGCTGGCCGCCGCCCAGGATGCCGAGGGTGGCGCCCGGCAAAATGGGCAGCGTCACGGCCGGCTTAGCCGACATCGGGCAGCTCCTTCGCCAGCACCGTTGCGGTCTGGGACTGGCGGAAAGCGTTGAGTCGCTCGGCCAGGCTGCTGTCATAGCGTGCGATCTGCGCCGCCACAAACAGTGCGGCATTGGCTGCGCCCGCTTCGCCGATGGCGAACGTGGCGACCGGAATGCCCATCGGCATCTGCACGATCGACAGCAGCGAATCCATGCCCTTGAGATACTTCGACGGCACCGGCACGCCCAGCACCGGCACGCTGGTCTTGGCCGCCAGCATGCCAGGCAGATGCGCCGCGCCGCCCGCGCCGGCGATGATCGCCTTGAGCCCGCGCGCCTCGGCGGTTGCTGCGTAGTCGAACAGCAGATCGGGCGTGCGGTGCGCCGACACCACGCGGGTTTCGAAAGCGATGCAGAACTGTTTCAGCATCGCTGCCGCGTGTTGCATCACTTCCCAGTCGCTGGAAGACCCCATGACTACGCCAACTTGAATGAGCGACATCGGCACACCCGGTTCACAGAAAGGCGGCATTTTACCTTGCGCGCCAGCTTCGCAAAAACAAAAAGCCCCGCAATTGCGGGGCCTTGGATGCGACAGCGGATGTTTTCATCCGCCAGCTGTAGAACGGAGTTGCGCGGCGCCAAGCGCGCCGGCAACCCCGCTCAGACGCAACCGGTCGGCTTCGGCGTGCCGGCGTAACGGCCTGCCTGCTTGGCGGGGCCAAACGGGAACAGGTCGAACAGGAATTTTTTCTCGCCCCACTCGGGGCCAAACTCCTCTTTCAGGCCTTTCTGCAGAAAACGCAGGTTCGGCGCGGTGCCGTTTTCGGCAAAGAAGCTGCGCATGTAATTGATGATTTTCCAGTGGTTCTCTTCCAGCTCCAGCTTGTCTTCCTTGGCCAGTTCGACAGCCAGTTCCTCAGACCAGTCGTCCAGGTTGACCAGATAGCCTTCGGGGTCGGTTTCGACCATCTTTCCGTTGATTTCGCGTTCCATGAGTACAGTCCTTGCAATTAAATGAATTCAGATGACGCACCATAGAATAACCAAGTAAATTAGTCAACTACCCGCGACCCGCGCGCGGCAAAATAAAAACGCCCCGGATGGGGGCGTTGCTGTTGACGTAGCGGCAATCAGGCTTCGATCGGGCCGGCCGCGGTCTGCATGTAGTTGTGCTCGCCCATGCGCTGAATCAGGTCGAGCTGGGTTTCCAGATAATCGATATGTTCTTCGGTATCGGTCTGGATGCCGGTGAGGATGTCGCGCGAAACGTAATCCTTGACCGTTTCGCAATGCTCGATGGCTTCGGCATACAGGGCGCGGCCGTCGAGTTCGAGCTTGAGGTCGCAGCTGATGCATTCGGGCACGGTCTCGCCAATCATCAGCTTGTTCATGTCCTGCAGGTTGGGCAGGCCTTCGAGAAACAGGATGCGCTCGATCAGCTTGTCTGCATGGCGCATTTCTTCGATGGACTCGTCGTATTCATGCTTGCCCAGGGCGGCGAGTCCCCAGTTCTTGTACATGCGAGCGTGCAGAAAATACTGGTTGATCGCGGTGAGTTCGATCGCGAGCGCCTTGTTCAGATTCTGGATGACTTTCTTGTCGCCTTTCATGCTTCTCTCCTGATATGGGTTCGGACGCAAGTTTGCCGGTGGCTGGATCGAACGATGGAGCTAATGGGCGGGCCTGAGCTCTGCTCAGTTTAAGCAAAAATGGTCTGGACGCAAGCGCCAACGGGGGTAAAAAGAACGGCAACCGGGCTCAGGCCGCAGCCATCATGCCCGGGCAGCCCGCATGCGCCGGCCTCTCGGCCAGGGCCTGGTTCAGGACCTGTTTGGCACACTGCGCGCACTTGCCGCATTGCGTCGCCACGCCCAGATGTTCGCGCAGTTCGCGCATCGAGGACACGCCCTCGGTCCGCACCAGATGGCGAATTTTGGTGTCAGTCACGTTGTGGCAAAGGCATACGTACATGATGGAACTCCATGGTCTGCAAATTCGTGTAGCCATCATCATGTAAATGAGAATAGTTGTCAATACCATTCGTTATGCGCTTGTTCGCGTGAGCCAGCCGATCATGCCGTTCGTTTCGCCATCAGCCTGCCACCCGCTGCCTTGTAGGCTTCGAGTCCGCCTTCGATGTAGCGCGCCTTGACCCCAGCCGCCTGCAGCCGGTCCACCACGCTGTTCGACACGCTGCCGCCGCGCACGCAGTAGATCACCACCTCCTGCGTCAGCGGCAGGGCACCGATCCAGGCGTCGATTTTGTCGGGGTTTTTCCACATCGCACCGGGGATCAGTTCGCCGGACGCGGCGTAGTCGGCTTCGCGCCGCACGTCGAACACCAGCGCCGTGTCGGGATTGAACCCGCTGGGTGCGAGGGTGCGCGGCAAGTCTGGACAGGCTTCGGTCGGTGCGCCGCAACCACAACGCTTGAGGGGGTGAGTCGTCGATTCCATGGGGGCTTTCTTAAATGGTCAGGCGGTGGATCAAGCCAACGCGCGCGCACACGGCGATGATCTTGATGATGTCTGCTTTGTATTGCCAGCGCGCAATAAATGCAAGGCTGGCGACGACGGCCTGAACCCATTCGAAGCTGCCATCGAACAGCGCGTCTGGAGTCGCCTGCGGCCAGAGGGCATGCCAGGCAAACAACACGGCGAGATTCAGGATCACGCCAACCACCGCAGCGGTGATGCTGGCCAGGAGCGCGTAAACCTCAGTTCGCCGCGCGTGGCCTCGACCAGCGGGTTGGGCGTGGTTTCACCGAGCGCGCGGTCGCCCATGCAGGCAACGCACTTTCAAGCTGCCGGGTCGAGCCTGCTTTCGGTGGCGATGCCCGCCGAGCGTTCCAGCACCCGGTACAGGGTGGCGCGCGATATGCCCAGCTGCCGGGCCGCGGCCGACATGTTGTTCTGGTTGCGCCGCAAGGCACAGCGGATGGCCTGGAATTCGGCTTGTGCCCGGGCCTGGTCGAGTGTCACGGAACCCGCATCGGCGGCGCGCTTTTCCAGCCCGAGGTCGCCCGGTTTCAGCAGCGGGTGTTCGCTCATGATCACCGCCCTGCGCACGCGGTTGATCAATTCGCGCACATTGCCCGGCCAGGCGTAATTGCTCATGACGCGCAAGGTCTGCTGGCTGAAGCCGCGGGCGTTTCCCTGCGCAGCATCGGCGAACGCCTGGAAATAATGCTGGGCCAGCAAGGGCACATCGCCCTCGCGTTCGCGCAGCGGCGGGGAGTGGAGCCTCAGCACATTGAGCCGGTAGTAGAGGTCTTCGCGAAAGCGACCCTGCTTCACGGCTAATTCCAGATTGACGTTGCTGGCCGCAACCACCCTGACGTCGAGCTGGATTTCCTGGTGCGAGCCGAGGCGCTGGATCGAGCGGTTCTGCAACACGCGCAGCAGGTTGACCTGGAGGTCCAGCGGCAGATCGCCGATTTCGTCGAGGAAGATCGTGCCGCCGACAGCGGCTTCGAGGCGCCCGATCTTGCGCTGCTGCGCGCCGGTGAACGCGCCCTTTTCGTGGCCGAACAGTTCGGACTGGATCAGGTTGGCCGGCAAGGCCGCGCAGTTGACCGCCACAAAGGGCGCGTCCGCACGCGATGAAACCTGATGGATCGCGTGCGCCACCAGCTCCTTGCCGGTACCGCTTTCGCCGTCGATCAACACCGGCGCGTCGACGCTGTGGGTTTTGTCGATCAGGGT